>JAGCBH010000021.1 GCA_017652265.1 bacterium | reverse complement strand
CAGTTATGTCATTGATAGACACAACTCCGTCAGCAAGATACTATCAAAAAGCTGATATAGGCTACACAAGAGATGTTTTCAGAGCTCTTGAAGCTGTAGAAAGCAGCAGATACACAGGTTAGAACGTTAGGGAGGAAATTTTAAATGAAAGAAAGTAAAAAAAACGGTATTATGAACAAAATCGGATTTAACTTCAATAACAGTTCTAAATCTGAAACGGAAAGTTCTGTAAGCGTTCTTGAAAAAGACACTTTTGAATGTTCTGAAGAAAATAACTTCAGTGAACAAAGAATGACTTATGAAGACGAATTTGGTTTTTATAAAAACAGCACAAGCAAGAACATGAAACACATTGCAAATGTTATTAACGGACTTGCAAATCGTACTGATTTGGAATCAATTGAATTACTTGAAGAAATCGGAACAAATTCCGCAGTTGATTACATCAGAGAAATGACTGTAAGAGCGTTGGTAAGAAAGAATGTACCTGAATCTTTAAAGGTTGTAGTTTCTTATGAAGGTAAAGGTATCAATGACCTTTCTACAGGTGTTGCAATGAGTGCTATTAATGAACTTCTTGGACTTCAAAACAAAGAATATGCTATGCAGATTCTTGAAGAAACAATTGCATACACCGAAAATGAAGAAATCAGAGGTAACGCTCGCTCTGTTAAAGCCTTAATGGCTCTTTGCTAATTCCTAATTTTATATAAATAGTCGGATATATTTTAGTAGTAATGTGTAATTTTATATATAAAAAGCCTGTATTCAGAAGAGTACAGGCTTTCTTATACTATTTTCCGATACAGAAATTGTCAAAAATATTGTTCAGAATATCATCCGTTATAACTTCGCCCGTCAGTTCATCCAGCGCTAACAACGCGGATTTCAAATCTATGGAAATTAAATCCTGAATTTGTTGTTCTTTGGAGGCCGCAAGCGCATTATTCAGTGCTACAAGCGAATTTTTCAGACAATTTTGCTGACGGACATTTGTCGTAAATTCCATATCTTCACAGTTATAATTTTCAGTATAGTTTTTAAGTTTTGATTTTAATAATTCTAACCCCTGTCCCGTAACTGTTGAAATTTCAACAGTTTCATCAAGTAATCCGGCGTTTTTGCCAAGATCAATTTTGTTACCCGCAATTAAATACGGCTTATCTTTTATGAGTTCATATATAGCTTTATCTTCATGAGTAAAGCCCTCATGCGCATCGTAGATAAATATTACAAAATCCGCTTCGTCAACCGCCTGTTTTGAATATTCTATTCCGATTTTTTCAATTTTATTTTCTGTGTCCCTGATTCCTGCAGTATCAATCAATGTAACAGGGACATCCCAGTCCAGATTTTCCCTCAATACATCTCTTGTCGTACCTGCAATATCGGTTACAATGGCACGTTCCAGGTTCAAAAGAGCATTAAACAAAGACGATTTTCCCGCATTAGGTCGCCCGATTATAGCAACTTTTATACCCAAGCGCATTACATTTGACGCGTCAGCATTTTTTAAAACATTTTCAATTTTTTCTATAATTTTTGTTATTTCAGAAATTAAATAATCATATTCCGGTTCTTTAACGTCTTCAGGAAAATCAATTCCGGCAACGATTTTAGATAACAGTTCAAAAATATCATTTCTGATTTTTAAAATATTATTCTTTAACGAACCTGACAGATTTTTAACTGACTGTGTCGCAAATTTTGCGGTTTTGGAATGGATTATGTCAGCAACTGCTTCGGCCTGCGATAAATCCATTTTTTTATTCAGAAAGGCACGTTTTGTAAATTCTCCGCGCTCTGCCATTCTGGCGCCTGATTTTATCACAAGATTAAGAATGTTTTTAACTACATTAACACCGCCATGACAGTGGATTTCAATAACATCTTCTCCTGTGTAACTGTGCGGAGCCTTAAAAGGAAGAACAATAACTTCATCAAGAACATCATTATCGTCAACGATTTTACCATAACAAATTTTGCCTATTTCAATATCACCTTTAAAAATCATTTCGGCGATAGGAAAAGACTTACTCCCTGAAATTCTGATTATTCCGACCCCGCCTGTTCCCAGCGGCGTCGCAATTGCCGTTATTGTGTCAAATTCCTGTAATATATTCATATAATAAGTATATCACGAATAAAAACGAATTTAGCCTTTAAAATCTACAAACCAGCATAAGAATTTTTCAATAGTATTAGGAAGTCCTTTTATAACGCTACGGAAACTTTTATCGTTCTTTGCCGCGTTTTCAACTAATTCCTGACCTGATTTTGCAAGTTTGGTATATTTATTACCAAATGTCACGTTATACTGTGGCTTCGGGCAATTTACCGGAGAACATTGAACTGCTGAAATCATTAAATTACCACCTTTCAATAAAAGTATTTAACTACGCACACACACATTTTACAAGTTTACGCAAAATCCAAAATTGCTCTGTTTTTGCTAATTATTTACAAAACTTAAATCATTAAATTGTTAAGAAATTGTTTATTTTTTAAAGAGTAGTTGAAAACGGTGTTATAAGTTAAATATAAGAAAGTATTTATTTTTTTGAAGGAGATAAAATTATGGCAAAGACAATCGGTATTGACTTAGGTACAACAAACTCTGTTGTAGCAGTTATGGAAGGCGGTAAACCGACAGTTATAGCAAACGCTGAAGGTTCCAGAACAACCCCGTCTATTGTAGGTTTTTCAAAAACAGGTGAAAGATTAGTCGGACAACTTGCTAAACGTCAGGCAATTCTTAACCCTGATAAAACAATAGTTTCAATTAAACGTCACATGGGCGAAGATTACAAAGTAAATATTGACGGAAAGGATTACACACCGCAAGAAATTTCCGCAATGATTTTAAGAAAATTGGCGGATGACGCAAGTTCATACTTGGGTGAAAAAGTTACATCTGCCGTTATAACAGTTCCTGCATACTTCAATGATGCTCAACGTCAGGCAACAAAAGATGCAGGTAAAATCGCAGGTTTAGACGTTCTTCGTATCGTTAACGAACCGACCGCAGCCGCTTTAGCTTACGGTATGGAAAAAGAAAAGAGCGAAAAAGTTCTTGTATTTGACCTTGGTGGTGGTACTTTTGATGTTTCAATTCTTGAAATCGGCGATGGTGTTCACGAAGTTCTTTCAACTTCAGGTGATACTCACTTAGGTGGTGATGATTTTGACCAGAAAGTTATGGACTGGATTTGCGAAGAATTTAAAAAACAGGAAGGTATTGACCTTAAAGGCGACAAACAAGCTATGCAGCGTGTTAAAGAAGCCGCAGAAAAAGCAAAATGCGAGCTTTCTTCGGTTGTTGAAACAAATATCAATTTACCGTTTATCACGGCTGACGCAAACGGTCCTAAGCACTTGGATTTGAGCTTAACAAGAGCAAAATTTGAAGATTTGTCTTATGACTTGTTGGAAAGATGCAAAAAGCCGGTTGAACAGGCAATTAAAGATGCTAACATTTCTAAAAACGAAATTGACGAAGTCGTATTGGTCGGCGGTTCTACACGTATCCCTGCTGTTCAGCAGTTAGTAAAAGAATACACAGGCAAAGAACCTAACCAGTCCGTTAACCCTGATGAAGTTGTTGCGGTTGGTGCAGCAATTCAGGCAGGCGTTCTGGCAGGTGAAGTTAAAGACATCGTTCTTTTAGATGTAACTCCGTTAACTTTGGGTATTGAAACTTTGGGCGGTGTTATGACAACATTAGTTCCTAGAAACACTACTATCCCTGTTTCAAAATCTCAGGTATTCTCTACTGCGGAAAACAACCAAACTGCCGTTGATATTCACGTTCTTCAAGGTGAAAGACCTATGGCAACCGATAACAAATCTTTAGGTATGTTCAGACTTGACGGTATCGCTCCTGCAATGAGAGGTATTCCTCAAATTGAAGTTACATTTGATATTGATGCTAACGGTATCGTTAATGTTTCCGCTAAAGATAAAGCAACAAACAAAGAACAAAAAATCACAATTACAAACTCATCTAATCTGTCTGAACAAGATATAGACAAGATGGTTAAAGAAGCTGAGGCAAACGCAGCAGAAGATAAGAAGAAAAAAGAAGATGCGGAAGTTAAAAACAACGCATCAGGTTTAATCGGATCTGCTGACAGAGTTATGAAAGACTTTGCAGGTAAAATTGATTCCGCTGATGAAACTAAACTTAAAGAACAAAAAGAAGCATTACAAAAGGCTTTGGATGAAAACAAATCACCTGACGAATTAAAGAAATTGTCCGATGAATTGCAGCAAACCATGTTCTCAATTTCTCAAAAGGCATACGAAGCAGTTCAAAAAGAAGGTGATTCCGCACAAAGCGCTGATGCAAATGCCGGTTCCGCAAACGAAACATCAGATAAAAAAGACGATGATGTAATTGATGCGGAATATGTAAAAGAATAATCAATTCATACACATAACTAAAAAACCTCTGTTTTAACACAGAGGTTTTTTGTTGTATAATATCCACAGGAAAAACAAATGGGCAGTGATTACAAAAAACTTTTAAAAAAGAAAAAAACAGTTTATGCAAACACATCTACAATGGGTGTAAATATTGATAAAAATGAATATTATGAAATAATACTCTCAAACTCCGCTCACCCTGAAAAAATTAATAACGACAAAAAAACAGATTAAGCGTTTTCTTTGTTTATGTTATGCCTTAAAAATTTATTCAACAGTTTAGGAAGCCCAAAACCAATCAGAGCTGTATTTGTAAGCAATGCAGTCCAATAGATAGCCGCACCTGCATTTTTTGTTTTCTTTAGTATAGCAGGTGATAAACCACTTTTTTCATCTAACGCTCTAAAATCTCTGATACCAAGTTTAAATTTTTGGAAAAAGTTTAGCTCTTTATTTCCGTAATCCATAATTTTTGTGCCTAAAATTTTGTCTGCGGTTCTGCCGAAAATATTGTTCAAAAGAAAATCACCGCCAAAGAACATTGTGAATAATCCCGCATCTCTTAAAGCTCTGTCTCTGCGCTCATTCCCGTCTCTGGACGATATTATTTTAGCCGGGAAACTTGCCAAAGCCCAAATTGATGCATAAATCATTTTTGACATATTAGTACCCGAAGTATAATCAAATTTTTGCGCATTTTTGTTTATCCAAGATAATACTTTTTTAGTTGAACCGCTATAATTCAAGCCTTTGGTAACAGTCTTGGAAAATAAAATTCCTGGTACCGTAACAAAAAAGATGTTGCCTAATATCTTATAAATTTTATTGCGTTTTTGTTTTGTATCATCGGATTTTAAATTAAAACCGGCTGAAAAATCTTTTCTTCCCGTAAGTTTTTCCGTTGTTTCCGTTGCTATCCAAGGAATAGCTGCCCACATAGCGGCAGTTGTTATAAAATCGGTTAAAAGGACTTTTTCATGGACATTCAGTAAATCTTTCTTCAATTTTTCGGGATTTGAATAGCGGTTATAAATTTTTTCAAAAGCCTTTTTATGTCCATCCGAAGCCCCGTCAAGTCTTTTTGCAACTTCATCAAAACCTTTTTTCAAATCTCCCTGCGGTGTAAGGTATTTTTTTGAAACAAGAATTATATCCTTCTCAGCACCTTTTAAACTCTTTATGATACCTTTATTCTTCAAAAAATGCCTGTTATACACAGGTATAAGCAATATTGGCGTCAAGTAAGATGCTATCAGATACACAACCCCCATAGTACCTCGTTCCTGCGCCTCATATTTATTATTGGACATAACGCACTGCGGTATTGTACTACCACCAATAGTTGTAATTCCTCTGTTCAACAATGTATGTGCCTGAACATAAGCAGTTACATCATACAAATTTGCCCTGAAATTGGGTAATGTACTTTTTACTTTCATATCCATAATCAAATCAATTATTTATAAAAAATCTTTACCGTCAATTATTTTTCTTTACTAATTTACAAATCTGTTTTATAATTTTGCTTATGAGAAAGAAGTTTTTATTTTATATTTTATCCGTTTTTATTTTGGCAGCAATATCTTTACCTGAAGCGCAAGCAGCCAAAAATTCAACGGAATCATATAAACAATACAAAGCCAGAGCTGAAAAAGAGATACGGAATATTTTAATTAAACAGGTTGAATTATCCGATAAAAAAGACCTTGAAAAGTTACAGTCCTATTACTCAGATGATTACCGCAACTCTGACGCTTTTGACAAAAATACAACATTTGCGCTTGTAAGAGATAATTTTGAGATTTATCCGGATTTAAAAATTTCCTTAAAAATCAATAATGTAGATGTCAACGGTAAATATGCCGTTGCAGATGTTCTTGAATATGCAAAAAAGAACGGCCTTGAGCGAGATGACATAGATTATAAAGGTAAGTTGAGAGCGGAAGCAAGAACTCTTTATTTTCTTGAAAACATCAACGGGAAATGGCTTATAACAGCAGAACAGTCTATTTATGAAAACAATTCGGTCACCTTCGGAGAAGCTGAATACGCCGATGTTAAATTAATTACTCCCATAATTGTACCTGCGGGTTCACAGTACAATGCGGAGCTGAAAATAAACAACCTGCCGCAATCCGCTTTGGTTATGGGTTCAATATCAAAATCAGATGCGGTCTATCCTATTCCTCAGGAGGAAGACGATCCTGATTCCTACAGAGTTTTTGAAGAAACATCACTTGAACGACTTTTTACAGCAAACAAAGATAATATTGACGAATACATCTCCGGAACTTTAGGTATTACAAGAAGTAAACCGCTTCCGAACGGAGATTTTAAACTATACATGAGCGGCGTGGCTTTTGTTATGGCAAAAGTCAATGTTATCCCGGAAAATACAAAGTATATTCCGGAAAAAAATATTGTAACCGTTGTCAATAAACAAATTAAAAAAGAAGAAAAATCCCAGATAGAACCTGATGACATTCTGCCAAATGATGATTTTGTAAAAGAAAGTGAGAAAATTGATGATTAGTACGAACAGAACAAAGATTTTATTTTTTCTAAGCTTATTCGTTTTCTTTATCATTGCGGAATTATTTCTTTCAAACACTCTTGTAACATTTATGAAAGACGGTTTAACTTTTTCATCTCCGATTTTTAAACTTCACTATCTTGAAAATACCGGAGCCGCGTTTAATATTTTCAGAGATGCAAGAGAAGTCCTGATTATATTTGCATCAAGCGTCATAACTCTTATATTTGTATATGTTTATAATCACCTGCATAATTTATCGGCAAATGCGTTGTTCTGGATAGCAATGCTGTGCGCAGGAACTTTCGGCAACCTGCACGAAAGAATTTCAATAGGCTGTGTAAGAGATTTCTTTGAACTGACTTGCATAAATTTCCCTGTTTTTAACATCTCAGACATAATGATTAATGTCAGCGTAATAGTTCTTATCGGAATGGTACTTTTTCAACGGAGCAAATAAATGTTAACCGTTAAAATTGATGAAATATCTTCTGAAAAGCGTTTGGACTTATTTTTGGCAGAAATAAATCCTGATTTATCACGTTCTAAAATTCAAAATTATATTAAAAACGGATACGTCACCGTTAACGATAAGCCTCAAAAGCCTTCTTATACGACAAAAGAGGGCGACAAAATAGTTTTTGACATGCCGAAAAACGAAATAACCGAAATTAAGCCTGAAAATGTTCCGCTTAACATTGTTTATGAAGATGAAAACATGCTTGTCGTCAACAAACCATCCGGTATGCTGACTCACCCGACCGCAAAAGAAATTTCAGGAACATTGGTTAATGCTCTTTTATACAAATACGGAAACAATTTATCAGACATCAACGGTGATTTCAGGCGTGGAATTTTGCACAGATTGGACAGAAACACCTCTGGGCTTTTAATGGTTGCGAAAAATAATAAAACTCATGAATTTCTGGCGGAACAAATTAAAAATCACGAAGTAATTAAAAAATACAGGGCCATACTCAACGGAAATTACAAAGAAGATAAAGAAACAATAAATCTTCCTATCGCAAGAAATCCTAAAAATCCGCAAAAAATGATGGTTTCACCTGACGGAAAAGAAAGCACAACAATTCTTGAAGTAAAAGAACGTTTTAAAGAAGCAACAGTAGTTGAATTAACCCTTGTTACGGGCAGAACACATCAGATAAGAGTGCATACTTCGTACAAAAAACACCCCATTTATAACGACACTATTTATGGCGGAACAGGGAAAGTTTTAACTGATGAGCAGGTCTTACAGTCATTTTATTTAAAATTCAAAAAACCTTTCACTCAAGAATTTGTTGAAATTGAAATTCCGCCTGATGAAAAATTTAATAAGGTGTATAATTATCTTAAAAACAGGAGAAATTAATGAAAAAAATAATAAGTTTAGTACAAATATCAGCAGTTCTGTTAATAATTTGCTGCGGAGTCTTCTTTTATTTTAACGGCTCTGTTGAAGTAAAACTTCTGAATCCTGAATTGACACTGCCTCTGTGGAGTTTAAAACTCGGTTCATTTTTAACAGGCATAATAGCAGGAATGGCCCTTTGCGGGATTTTTATCAAAAAGCAATCTGATAAATTTTCTGCACTTGAACGCCGAAATGAGAAAAAAGAAATCAAGGCCGATGATAATGAAGCAAAAATCAAAGTTCTTGAAAACAAAATAGCTTCATTAGAAAAAGCGCTGGATAAAGCACTTGGTAAAAATTGAGAATACCAAATCAAATCATCTATGAGAACATCTTGAATGTTCTGGATACGTTATCCGTCATTGCTTTCTGAACTGATTCGTATTCTTTTTGCAATGCAGAGTGTTCGGTATCAATATTTTTCAATTCCAAATCTAAGCGTTCATCTTTTGCCTGAATTTGGTTCATAGCCTTATTGTATTCCGCTTCAGCCAAAGTTGCTTTTTGAGAATTTGTTTCTTCGGTAATATCAGAACAGCTGTTGTATGTAATTTTGTTCCAAGTGTCAACAGTGTTAAGCTGTTCAATGATGCCGATACCGTTTTCCAAAGCAAATCTAATCCAATCCTGACTGCTTGCCAAACCTCTTTCAAGAGTTTTATATCCGCACTGTTCAACTTTGTTGAATAAATTTGTATACCATTCAGCTTCTGCTGTTGCATCTTCCCAATGACCTGCAGAATCTTGTTTCATATAACCGTAAACCGGCATACCATGAGTATTGAAGAAATCTATAGCAACAGGATAAACAAATTCCAAAAGCAAGTCATTGTTGAAAGTATTTATATCACCATATCCCTGCATACCAGCACCGGAAACTGTATAGTTATAAAATCCTATGCATAAATCATGTGTAGGAGTGCTATTGTTATCTATGACGCCACTAGAAAGAATGTCTGCCACAATTCCGCTCAATACATCAGTTCTTGAAATATTTTGATTGTTGTTAGGGTTATTATCATATCCATCTGTTACTAAACTTCGTATGTAAGGAGTAGTTACCGAACTATTTGTAGTAAATTCAGTACTAGTTAAATTATCAAATTTTAAATTGTCAATACCTTCCATAATACCATCTATTGTATCTAACAACTTTCTTGTACTACGAACTCTATAATCATCTGCAATTACTATCTTATTAGGATTACTCCAACTATTAGCACTGTTACCCGAACCTAAAAATACATTAAAGAATTCTTCTTTAAGTTCTTTTATACCATAGTCGTCAAAGTTGATACTTGAACCGCCACCGGGGCCATTATAATCAGAAATATAATTATCAATGGCATTTTTAAGTTTTTCTGCTATATCTTCCATTATAGGGAATACAGAGCATCCCTCAATACCTTCAACACCGGCTGATGCATCAAGACCTTTTTCTTCATACCAAGCACGTATGATTGCTGCTGCCGGAACTTCACTATCCGGAATAAGAGAACCGATAGTATCCCAATATGT
>JAGCBH010000020.1 GCA_017652265.1 bacterium | reverse complement strand
TAAGCAAACGTGCTGTTAAAACAGGTTTTGAGTGGGAAAATGAAGAAGATTTGTATAAAGGTATAATGTCTGAATTTGATGAGTTTAAAAATGCATGCAGGAATAGAGATACCGTCAATATGGAAGAAGAAATGGGTGATATTTTGTTTGCGGTTGTAAATCTAGCTCGCTGGAACAACATTGATGCAGAGCAGGCGCTTTTGACTTCAAACAGAAAATTTATAAAGCGTTTCAGAAAGATGGAAGAACTGAAAGAAAAGCCACTTAACGAATATTCCTTGGCCGAATTTGATGAACTATGGAAAAAAGCAAAAAGAGAGCTGGGTGAGTAAAACTTTTTTTTAATATATAATACCGTTTGTGGAGAAAATTATGATTAAAGATTATTTTTTGAACAAGATAGAAGATGCAATAATAAGAGCAATAGCCGATAAAAAATTAGGACAGGCAGAAAGTTATGAAAGAGGTACTTTGGTTGTTGAGCGCCCGAAAAATACGGATTTCGGTGATTATGCAATAAATGTATCATCTTTGGCAAGAAGTGCAAAAATCGCACCTCCTTTAATTGCTCAGAATATAGTTTCTCAAATTTATGATAAAGATAATGAATACAATGTTATCGGAGGGTTTATTAATTTCAAATGCGGAAGTAAAATGCTCTCTGAGGTTGTAGGTGAGATTTTTAATAAAAAAGAGAATTACGGCAAACCTGAAAAGATAAACGCGGAAAAAATAATTCTTGAATATGTAAGTGCAAACCCGACAGGGCCTTTCCATATCGGACACGGTCGCTGGGCTGCTATGGGGAGTGTTCTTGCAAATCTTTTGAAATTTTATGGTCACGATGTTTATCAGGAATTTTATATTAATGATGCGGGTTCTCAAATTCAGAAGTTAGGCAAATCTCTTTTAATAAGAATTAAACAGGAATTAGGCGAAAAAGCTGATTTCCCTGAGGATGAACTTGAACGCAAAAATTATTATACGGGTGAATATTTAATTCCAACTGCTAAAAAGTTTTTATCTGAAAATGCTCCGACAGACGATATCAATGTCCTTTCCGATTACGCTAAAAAGGAAATGGAGTGTCAGCAAAGAGAATTATTAGAGAATTTCAACGTTCATTTTGACAGATTTTATTCGGAACTCGATTTGCACAAATCAGGCAAAGTTGATGAATGTGTAAATAAACTCAAGGCGAGCGGAAAAATCTATGAAAAAGACGGTGCTGTTTGGTTTAAATCGTCAGATTTCGGTGATGACCAGGATAGAGTTATCAAAAAAGCGGATGGTGCAAATACATATTTAACCGCAGATATTGCATATCACATTGACAAATTGCAGCGCGGATTTGACAGAATGATTAACATATGGGGTGCAGACCATCACGGGTACGTTGCCAGAGTTAAGGCATCCATTGAGGCTTTGGGGTATGATCCTGATAAATTGGAAGTATTACTGGGACAACTTGTTAACCTTGTTATCAATGGTGAAGAAGTCCGTATGGGCAAACGTAAAAATATGGTAACTCTTGACGATTTGATTGACGAAGTCGGGGTTGATGCGACACGTTTTTGGATGGCAATGAGAAATATTGATATGACACTTGATTTTGATATTGAACTTGCAAAAACCAAATCTGATGAAAATCCTGTATTTTACGTTCAGTATGCGCACGCAAGAGCGTGCTCTGTTATGAGAAATTTAACAAGTGAAAGAATCAATACTCAAACCGGTGAAAGAATTCTTCCGCCGATGAGCGAAAAAGAACTTGATGAATTTTTGAATAATTTCAAATCATCTCAGCTTGTGCCTACTGTTGACAGTGCAAAACAATTGATTTTAAAACTTGAAGAATATAAAAATGTTATTTCAACGGCAGCGGAAACAAGACAGGTTTATGTGGTTTGCAGATATGTTCAGGAATTGGCTTCGGAATTCCATTCGTTCTACAATGCGAACAGAGTTATCTGTGATGATGAACCTCTTATGATGTCACGTGTCGCGCTTGTTTGGGCGGTTAAAACAGTTCTATATAATGCACTTACCGGTATTTTAGGTATATCGGCACCTGAGAGAATGTAGTTGTTTTATTAATAATTTATAATACTTGCCTTTTGTAACAAAATTATTAAAAACTTGTTACGGGAGTTTAGTATGCATAAAATAAAATCGGGGGAGTGTAATTTCTTCAAGGGATTAGAGATGAGCACAAATACCGGTAAAATTGAACAAAACAGCGAACTTGCCTGCCAGTATACTTGGTATAGCGATACTTTTGCGCATAAAATCAAAGATATTGCCGAAGATTTCTTTGACAAAAATTTTGATGTTCATCTTTTGGGAATTTGTAAAAACGTAAATTCTCTTGCCGGAAAAGAAGCATATTTTGTAACAAAGGTAAAAATTGACAAGCAGCACGATGTCTTTTTCAGGCTGTCTGATGATGCGGTTAAAGTTATTCTGGATAAGATTTTGGGACGTTCATCAAGACAGTTTGACATAGATAATCTATCAAATTTTGAAACAAAACTGCTTACGACATTCAATTCTTTTATGTTTCGCGGGATTTCCGAATATTTTAAAGATGCGCAGCCTGTTTTGACAAGACAAAATTTTGATGTTGTGTTTTTGGTTTTTGTCGTTGTTGATAATGAATCTAAAACATCGGGTAAACTTTCTGTTGCCCTGCCGGAAGTTCTTTTGAACCCTGAAAAAATAGAAGCAAATGCGGTATTCCCGACAGATATTTTTGAAAAAAGTATTATTTCGGTCAGGTTTGATGTCGGAAAAACAACTTTTACCCTGCATGAATTAAAAAATCTTGAAATTGGTGATACGGTTGTTTTTGAGACGTCTAATGCCGGACATTTACATTTGAAATTTATGGATTATGAAAATGAGGTATTTTTGGAGCCGAATCCGGCTTTAATGGTGCCTTATGCAAATAACGGAGGAAACAATATGGCGGATGAGAACATAAACATTTGGGACAGTATAGAAGTCGAAATGGATGCTCATTTTGATGCGGTTGATATAACGCTTGGAGAGCTGAAAAAAATTCACGCCGGCAAAGTTATGGAACTGGCATCGGTTTATCAGAACAATGTAACTTTGACAGTAGAAGATAAGGTCATTGCTCATGGTGAACTTGTCGTAATCAACGATAAATATGGTGTAAAAATAACGGAGGTGGTTGTTCCGACAATTGATGAACAGGTCGTTCAGGCGCCTGCACCTGCCGCAACACGTAGAGTGCCGAAAGCACAGGAAGAAGTTATGCAGGATGATGCCGATATGATGGATGATATGGGCGGACCTGCCGGTAATCAGGATGGCACATCTGAAGATGAAGAATTTGATTACAGCGATTTTGATCTTGAGGAGGATATTTAATGACTTCTTATATTATAAGTTTTGTGGTTTATACGACAGCAATGGTAGGTGCGATATTCCTTGCCTTGTTTGTGTATAAAAAATTCTCAGCCGGCAGAAATTTTTCATCAAAATCTGATTTTCTTGCCGTTGAAGATTGTATAAATATCGGTATGCGTAAACAGTTGTATGTTGTAAGAGCCGGCAAAGAACGTTTTTTGATTGCTTCTGATACCGAAAGAACGACATTTCTTGCCAAGCTGAATTCTGATGAAGCTGATAAAACTTCTCTTAATGAATTTTTTGAAAAAAATATTGATTATGTTAAATCAGATACCCGTCAAAATTCAAAATCCGAAGACGAAATATACTTTTTAAACGATATAAATAAAACAAAAAATGCGGGTGAAATTTTACATAACATTGTAAATAGCGGAGGCAGGCAGTAATGGATGCTATTCAGGACATAAATCCGGTTTTACAGTTGCTTGTAGTGATGACATTGTTCTCACTGCTGCCTTTCATGTTTTGTTGTATGACCAGCTTTTTAAGGTTTGCAATTGTATTTTCTATGCTAAAGACCGCTATGGGTACTCAGCAGGTCCCTCCTGCAATTGTAATTGTCGGTTTGTCAATGATTCTGACGTTTTTTACTATGGGCGGAACATTTGAAAAAATGTATGAACTGGGCTCTGTTCCTTATCAAAAGAACAAAGATATTGTTGCCACTATTACGGAGGGTTCAAAACCGCTGAAAGAATTTATGCTTAAACAAACCAGAGAAAATGATCTTGAATTTTTTGTTGAATTATCTCAAAAAGAAGCGCCAAAAACTCCGGATGATTTATCAATTTGGCAGGTTACACCTGCGTATATCCTGAGTGAACTTAAAACTTCGTTTGAAATCGGGTTTATAATCTTTGTACCGTTTATAGTACTGGATTTGGTTGTTGCAAACATTTTGCTTGCATTAGGTATGTTTATGTTATCGCCTACGATTATTTCGTTGCCGTTTAAATTGCTGATATTTATAGCTGTTGACGGATGGGGATTAATCGTTCAGGGGCTTGTTACAAGTTATAACTAGAAAGGCAGTCGGAGTATGGAACTTTTAGTTGAATATATGACAAAAGGATTTTTGGTTATGTTATCTATTTCAATGCCATGCGTACTGGTTGCTGCAGGTATCGGTCTTGTAGTCGGTATTATTCAGGCTGTAACTCAGGTACAAGAGCAAACTATTGCAGCAGCACCGAAAATTCTTGCTGTTTTTCTTGTTATAATTGTCGGAAGTTTTACATTTTTAAATTTGCTGACAGGTTTATTCAGCCAGGGCGTAGGTATTGCTTTTAACGTACTGGCAAAACAGGATAATTTTGCCCTGCCTTCCGATTATTACAAGTACACGACACCGTTTCAGGGAGAGATGGATGCGGACAGGTTTAAAAATGTTCCGTCTGTTGAAGACATAATGAAACATCCTGGTAAAGTGCCGTATATTGATAAATACGATAAATCAAAATTTTATCCGTCCTCAAAAACCCCGTCTCCAAGACCTAGTCTGATTGAAACCAATCAAATTCTGAAAGGTCAGTAAAGATGAATGGGATGGACTTCATTAATGAACTTGTGAAAATTTTTCCTGCTCTGGATAATTATCTGGTCGCGGGAATACTTATATTTTCTCGTGTAATGGGGTTTACCAGATGGGCTCCGGTTCTTAACCGAAAAGAAATTCCCGGCATGTCTAAATTGGCATTTGTTTTGATTTTGACAATTACTATAACGATGATTCTGAAACCTGAAGTTACCCTTACAAATGATTCACTTTTGTTGTCTATTGTTTTGAATTTCGTTGTAGGCGGTCTTATCGGTTATATTGCGCAGGTAATACTTGTTGCAATTGAAGCCGGTGCGGATATGATTAATATGCAGATGGGGTTGTCTTCCGCAATGGTTTTGGATCCGACAACGTCAAGTCAGGTTTCAATAATGGGTAAAATGTTTTCGCTCTTTGCGTTGATTATTTTTATTGATATTGGCGGATTTTATTGGGTTATGAGAGCATTTATGCGGAGTTTTGAGATATTTCCGATGATGGCAATGGCAATCCCGTTAGAGCAGATTATTAATGTTGACTACTTAATCAAAATATCTTCAAATGTTCTATATATGGGGCTGCAAATTGCTTCTCCTGTCCTCTTGGCAACACTTGGACAGGATATTATTCTTGGTGTAATTTCAAAAACTGCTCCTCAGGTTAACGTATTCCAATTAAGCTTCCTTTTCAAGCCCGTTTTGGGCGCGGCAATTATGGTTTGGATTTTGCCGATGATATTTGATGTAATTCAGAGTTACTTCACCTCTTATGCGAATATTTTTTAATTTGTTGCCTGATAATCGTTTTTAGGGTAAAATTCTTTTAGGATTTAGGGAGAGTATTATGCCGATTGAAAGACAAAGAGTAAAAGAGCAGGATAAAGTAGAGAGAAGAAGAAATTTTGATGCGGTAGAAAGTAATTTAACACCGGAACAGGCTAAACTTGAAGCATCAAGATGTTTAAACTGTAAAAATCCAAGATGTGTACAAGGGTGCCCGGTTAATATAAAAATACCTGATTTTATTCAGGCAGTAAAAAATGACGACCTTAAAAAAGCAGGTGAAATCATAAGAGAAACAAGTATGCTACCGTCTGTATGCGGAAGGGTATGTCCTCAGGAAAGACAATGCGAAGGACAATGCGTTTTGGGTATAAAAGGCGAACCTGTTTCTATAGGTGCTTTGGAACGTTATGTAGGCGATAATACCGAAGCCGAAAAAACTCAAATTGTTCCGAGCGGTAAAAAGGTTGCGGTTATCGGTTCAGGGTGCGCAGGGATAACAGCTGCAGCAGATCTCAGAAAAGCCGGACATGAAGTTGTTGTTTTTGAGGCACTGCACAAGTTAGGCGGAGTTTTAAGATATGGTATTCCGCCATTCAGACTTCCAAGAAAAGTTTTGGACAGAGAAATTGAAAGTCTTAAGGCTATGGGCGTTGAGTTTAAAACAAATGTCGTAGTCGGCAAGTCTGTTACGCTGAAACAACTTAAAGATGACGGTTTTGATGCGATATTTATTTGCTCAGGTGCCGGTTTACCTAAAATGCTTGGAGTTAAGGGCGAAAATCTGAATGGTGTTTATTCCGCAAATGAATTTTTGACAAGAGTAAACCTTATGGGTGCAGGCAAAGAAAACAGTACAACACCTTTAAGAGTCGGTAAAAAGGTTGCTGTGTTTGGCGGCGGTAATGTTGCGATGGATGCTGCCAGAACCGCCGTTCGTGTCGGTTTTGAGGAAGTTTATATTATTTACCGCAGAACGGAAAAAGAGCTTCCTGCACGTCTTGAGGAAATCAGGCATGCCAAAGAAGAAGGGATTATTTTTAAGTTCCTTTATGCACCGAAAGAAATTTTAGGTGAAGAAGGATATGTTAAAGGTGTTGAGTTAGAGGTTATGGAGCTTGGTGAACCGGATGAAAGCGGGCGCCGTTCGCCTGTTCCGACTGGTAAATTTGAAACAATAAAACTTGATACCGTAATTGTTGCGCTTGGTACAGGTCCGAACCCGATTATTCAAAAATCGGCTTCCGCTGACGGAATAGAAATTATTACAGACAGAAAAGGTTATATTACGGTTGACAGTGAAACCCGCCTGACGTCTGTTGAAAATATTTATGCGGGCGGAGATGTTGCACCTGTGGGTACGTCAAATGCCATAAATGCTATGGGTGCCGGTAAAAAGGCCGCAAAAGCTATAAATGAGTTACTAAAATAGGGATTGTTTATTGAACAGAATTTTGAGAAATCTGATTATATTTATGTGTGCGTTTCTGTTTGCGGGAACCACGGCTTTTTGTATAGAACTTGACACTTCAATTGACAAAGAAATTAACAAAAAATATAATGCAAATTCTCTGGAGGACAGTCTGCCGGAGTTGCCCAAAGATATTGAACCGGATAGTGTTAAAAATTATTCATCTGAGCAAACTCAAAGTATGCAAAATATTCCTGCTGATAATTTTACGACAATAAAAGTCGGGCGAGGAACAAAATTCAGAACTGTTTCAAGAACCGGTGTAAGTGATACTTCTATTGTCGGAAACAAGGTTATTTTTGTAACAACGAAGCCTGTTAATAAAAGATACATAACGATTCCGGCTAACTCAGTAATACGGGGGAAAATCGTGGATTCCCATACTCCGCAACTTGGCGGTAACGGCGGTTTGGTAAAAATTGAAGTGGAAAGTATAACAATTAACAATGCTCTGCACTATGCTGACGGAAAAATTACAAAAGCTAACGGAAAGAAAATATTTTTAAATAATATAAAAGGTAAACGCAAGTATGCAAAAGCGGTAAAGACAAGTATTTCAAAGAGTAATACTTTTTTTAAAAAAGCCATGCGTGAAACCTCCAAACTTGCAAGTGATAATTTAACCGTTTTGCTTTCTCCGTTTACATTTATCGGAGGAACTATAATATATGTTGGTCGTGTTGCAATTTCGC
>JAGCBH010000019.1 GCA_017652265.1 bacterium | reverse complement strand
TATAGGGAATACAGAGCATCCCTCAATACCTTCAACACCGGCTGATGCATCAAGACCTTTTTCTTCATACCAAGCACGTATGATTGCTGCTGCCGGAACTTCACTATCCGGAATAAGAGAACCGATAGTATCCCAATATGTCGTTGTATATTCTATGCCGTGAGCCTTTAAGTATCCTGCAAGATCGCCCTTGTTTTGGATATATAACTGAGCTTCATCTTCGTTTAAAAATACGCTGCCTGCAACATCAGACAATACATACTGGTTGTTGTATTGGTTGTAGGCTGTTAATTCGTTGTAAGTGAGAGGCACTGTTTGTCTGGCATCGTTAACACCGTAATTCGTGAACATGAGATTAGTAGAGTTTAGTGCATTAATGTAATTTTCACTAACTCTTGAACTTTCGGAAGTAAGACGCATTTTCTGATTATTAATGAGTTGTGCTCTTAACTCATTATCAGATATTCGTCTTGTTATTGACAGTAATCTCGCTTGTGATGCCGCCAGTCCCATCGATTTTCCGTTCCTTTCAGTACGTTTTTTGAGTTCCTTAGTCTCTCTGTCGGCATTTTTTACTTGAAACTTTAATTTTAATAATGTCATGTTAAGAAATATTAACAATATGTTACATGTTATTTTTACTACATTCTTGCAATTTGATTATCTTTGTTCTAAAATTCAACTATCGTTAATGTTTTATTGTGGAAGAAACCTCTGGCGAGCGGTCATATAATTGGGTGTAAAAGTCATCTGACTAAAGCCACAAGTATAAGACAGAAGATTTACTACTAACGAGAAGGAAAAGAAAAATGAATCCCACTATTAATGAATTAGAAAAACAATATTTGAAAAGTGAAATCCCACAACTTAATTCAGGCGATACTGTTAAAGTTTTCGTAAGAATTATCGAAGGTAACAAGGAAAGAACACAGGCATTTGAAGGAACAGTTATTAAACAACACGGTTCAGGTATCAACAAAACCGTTACCGTAAGAAAAGTGTTCCAAGGTGTCGGTGTTGAACGTGTATTTTTAGTAAACTCTCCGCGTATTGAAAAAATCAACATCCTAAGACGCGGTGATGTTAAACGTTCTAAACTTTACTACTTGAGAGAACGCTCAGGTAAAGCAACACGTATTAAGGAAAAAATTGAAAAAAGATAAGTTGCATATTCAATGGTATCCGGGGCACATTGCCAAAGCGGAAAGAAAACTCAAAGAACAACTGTCATTAGTTGATGCGGTTATTGAGGTACTGGATGCAAGAATACCATTATCAAGCGGTTATACCAATATTTCGGGGCTTTTGAACGGAAAGCCCCGTTTAATATTGCTTAATAAAGCAGATTTAACTCATCCAGCAGAACTTAAAAAGTGGATTGATTTAATAAAAGAGAAATCGGGCGTTGACGTTTACACAACAAGTGCCAAAGATTCAAAAGACCTTAATCTTATCGTAAAAAAAGCAACGGAACTTGCAGAACCACGTATTCAAGCTCTGATGTCAAAAGGCCTGTTACGCCGCCCGGCACGCATAATGATAGTCGGAATGCCAAATGTAGGAAAGTCAAGTATCATAAATAAATTGACACGTTCATCAAAAACAAAAATAGGTGCAAAAGCCGGAGTTACACGCCAGCAGCAGTGGGTCAGAATTAATCCGCAGCTTGAACTTTTGGATACCCCGGGTATTATCCCTATGAAACAGGAAAATCAGGAATGCGCAAGAAAACTTGCTTTTGTAAACTCAATAGGCGAAAACGCGTATTCGGATGAACTTGTTGCAAACGATTTATTAAATTTACTTGAAAGCAAATATGAAACAGCTTTGAGAGAATATTACCGCTTATCTGATGGGGAAATTTCAATAGAAAATGTGGCTCTTTCACGCAACTGGTTAATAAAAGACGGAAAACCCGATATTCAGCGCACATCTGCCTACATTTTAAAAGATTTCAGAGAAGGCAATATCGGTAAATTTATCCTGGATGATTTTGAGGTGAATAATGAATCAGTTGTTTGATTTTGACAAAAGTTTTAACAAAATCATAATCGGAACTGATGAAGCCGGCAGAGGCCCAGCAGCAGGAGGGGTTTTTGCGGCATGCGTTTGTTTTAAAAACACCAGTCCTGAATTAATAAAACAACTTGAAAAACTCAATGATTCTAAAAAATTATCCAAATCCGCCAGAGAAAAACTATATGACACAATCAAACTTAACACTGTAAATTCTGTTATTTGTATAGAAGTTAACGAAATTGAAAAAATAAATATTTTAAATTCTTCCCTGAAAGCAATGAAACTCGCATGCGAAAACGTTATATCTCAACTTGGCGCAGATAAGAATGAAATTCTGACACTTGTAGACGGAAATAAACTGATAAAAAATTACGGATATGAACAAAAATTTATCATAAAAGGTGACGGAAAGTCCGCATCAATTGCGGCAGCAAGTATCTTGGCAAAAGTGGAACGTGATTGGTACATGGAAAAATTAGATAAAGAATTTCCACAATATTGTTGGTCTAAAAATGCAGGGTATTTAACCGCAAAACACATTGAAGCTATTGATAAATATGGTCTTTCACCTTATCACAGACCGTCATTTCTAAAAAAACATTTTGAAAAAGTAAAACAATTAACTTTGTGTTAAAATTATAAAAATGAGGGGGCTAATATGGATAATTTAAACACATACATTGAGCACACATTATTAAAACAAGATGCCGTTAAAGAAGATTTTATAAAACTTTTCAACGAAGCAAAAGAAAACAAATTTTTCGGAGTCTGCATAAATCCTGCTTACGTTGAACTTGCAAAAAAACATCTGAAAAATACTGATGTAAAAATCGTCACTGTTATCGGATTTCCTTTGGGTGCAAATAAAACTATAGTAAAATCTCTTGAAACGCTGACTGCGATCAAAGATGGAGCAGACGAAATTGACATGGTTATGAATGTTACCGAGTTAAAAAACAAAAATTACGATATTGTTAAAAATGACATTATGGCAGTAAAGGCCGTTTGTGATGACCATATTCTAAAAGTTATTTTAGAAACCGATTTGCTCACAAAAGATGAAATAGTAAAAGCATGTGAAATATGCGCAGAAGCCGGTGCCGACATAGTAAAAACTTCAACAGGATTTGTTAAAAACGGAGTGGGAGCAAAAGTTGAAGATGTTAAACTTATGCACGATACTGTTGAAAAATACGGAATGAAAGTAAAAGCATCAGGCGGTATAAAAACACGCGAACAAGCAATTGCAATGATAGAAGCAGGCGCAAGCCGTCTGGGAACAAGTTCTGGTGTACAAATTATTAAAGGATAAAATTATGCAGAATTTTTACAAATACAATGTGCGTTATGACGAAGTCGACATGGACGACTGTCTGAAACCTGAAGCTCTGTTGAATTTTTTACAGGATGTAGCTTCAGTTAACGCAAATGAGAAAGATTTCGGCTCTGATTTTGTGTTCTCACACGGACTTGCATGGTTTTTGCTTAAATACAGAATTGAAATATACGATTATGACAAGAATATAAAAGATCTTGAAATAACAACCTGCTCACGCGGCGCTGCTAAATTATTTGCATACAGGGATTTTGAAGTATTTCAAAATGAGAAAATGGTAGCAAGAGCAACAAGCCAGTGGGGATTGGTTGATTTCAATTCAAAAAAAATGCTGCAGCCGCTGGAAGTTTTAAATAACATTCAAGTTTATGAAAAGCGTGAAGACGATTTAAAATTTGATAAAATTCCCGATGTTACAACTCCATTAAAGGTTTGTAAATTTGATGTTAAATATGATGACATTGATGTAAATAAACATGCAAACAACGTACGATACCTGCACTGGGCATTGGAAACTCTTGACTACGATTTCAGAAAAACACATGAAATCAACACAATAGACATTTATTATAAAAAAGAAATTGCATACGGCGGAAAAATAATTTCAGAAATGGAATTCGGCGAAGACAAAACATACTCAATTCACCGCATAAAAAATGCTGATACCGATGAAACTCTTTGCAGTATCAAAATCGGTTACTAAAATTTTATATACGCCTTTAAAATTTTGGCCTTTTTTGTGTCTGAAATTGCCTTATTAATCTCTTCTAACGGATAAATTGTTGACATACCGCCGACTCTTACACCCCCATCTTCCAAAAGAGTCAGTGACTTTTTCAAATCCTCCAAATCAGGCGAATAACTTCCCATTACGGTTAATTCTCTGTAGTAAATGTCATTATTTAAAAACGGCGCGTTATTCGGAGTAGATGCAAAAACAATTATTTTACCGCCGTCACGCACTTTGCTTGCCGCTAATTCTACCGTTTTATCAGCTCCCGCAGTTAAAAACA
This sequence comes from bacterium, assembly GCA_017652265.1. GTDB lineage: Bacteria > Cyanobacteriota > Vampirovibrionia > Gastranaerophilales > Gastranaerophilaceae > Gastranaerophilus. The sequence goes on along the minus strand of JAGCBH010000019.1, from coordinate 17,712 downwards.
CCGCATCAAAATAATGTTCTTTGTCACAATTTTTTGTTCCTTCAATGCCTATATTCTTTAAAAAATCTATTCTTTCATCAAGAATATCACACCCTACGACAACAACGCCTTCTGCTTTTAATGCTTGAGCCATTAATATTCCGATAGATCCCAGTCCGAATACAAGAACTTTATCACCTCGTTTAACTTCTGCTCTTCTGACCGCTCTGACACAACATGCCAGAGGTTCATAAAAAGACGCTTCAATATCAGTAAGGTTTTTGGGCTTTTTATAAGCGACATTTTTTAAGTGTTCTTCAGATAAAAATATTTTTTCACTAAATCCGCCCGGTTCAAAATTAGTTTCTTTAAAATGCTTGCACATAGGAGCATGACCGCTTTTACAATAAACACATTCCCCGCAAGGTACATGATGGGAAGAAACTATTATATCGCCCTTCTTAAAATCAGTTTGGGAGTTAATTTCAATAATTTCACCGACAATTTCATGCCCAGGAACCAGTCCGTTTTGAACACTTTCACTATCCAATTTTATAATATCCGAACCGCACAACCCGCAGCCCAAAATTTTAACAACAGCACCTTTCCTGCCACTTAACTCTATGTCAGGCATGGTCTTTACAACAAGTTTCCTGTTAAACTTAGATGCAACTTTCATTACTTATTACCGGCACCAGGATTATTGTTATTATTTTGATTAGTTTCTTTTAACAAACGCTTAAATTCTTCAGGTCTTGAAGTTTTTGCAAGTGCATCGTCAATTGTAACTATATTTTTGTTGCACAAATCGGCAAGTGTTGCTTCAAGCGTCTGCATACCAAGATTTGAACCCATCTGTATTGAAGAATAAATTTGTGCTGATTTTCCCTCTCTTATAAGGTTTGAAATAGCACCCGTTGAAATAAGTATTTCCTGTGCCATAACACGGCCTTTTTTAGTTCCGTCAGGAAGAACTTTCGGCAAAAGAGTCTGAGAGAAAATTGCAACCAAAGAGTTTGCAATCTGTACACGAATTTGTTGCTGCTGACCTTCAGGGAATACGTCAATAATACGGTCAACTGTTTGTGAAGCTGATGACGTGTGCAGGGTTCCAAATACCAAGTGGCCTGTTTCTGCAGCCGTCAGAGCCAGCGAAATAGTTTCAAAGTCACGCATCTCACCTACAAGTATGATATCAGGGTCTTCACGAAGAGCGGACTTAAGTGCGTTTGCAAAAGATCGGGTATCCATACCCAATTCTCTTTGGTGAATAAGGCTTTTTTTGGATGTGTGCACGAATTCTATAGGGTCCTCAATAGTCAAAACGTGTTCTGCCCTTGTTTGGTTAATATAGTCAATCATAGCAGCCAGCGTTGTTGATTTACCTGAACCTGTAGGGCCTGTTACAAGAACCATACCACGCGGAGAGTTTGCAACTTTTCTGACAACTTCCGGCAAGCCTAATTGTTCAAAACTTGGTACATTAGTCGTAATAGTACGAAATGCTGCTGCATAATTACCTTTGTCTTTATAAAAGTTAACCCTGAAACGGCTTAAACCTTCAATACCGTATGAAAAGTCCAATTCCCAATCTTGTTCAAGTTTACGTCTTTGTTCATTAGAAAGCATCGGGAACAAAAGAGCTTCAACATCTTGCGGAGACAGAGGCGGAACATCAACCTTTCTCAACTTACCATCAACACGAATTACCGGTGCCAAGTTACTTGAAACGTGCAAGTCACTTCCTCCGGCGCTTATTAATTCCTGCAGTAAATCTTCAATAACCATAAAACCCCTCTATTCGTCTTCTTCAAAAGGCTCTTGTTCCATATCGGCTTTTTCAAGCAATAAATATGTCAAATATGCACCAAGCGCAATGGCATTCGGATCCAAATCCGTTTTATTTTTGATTTCTATGATAGCAGTGTTAATCTCAGGATTTTCATCCTTGATATAATGTATCATTGAACGCCGCCATGCCGGCATATCTTCAAACACTTCCGAAAAAACTCTTGCTGATAAATCTTCCGTAATTACTGGTAACATTTTCTATCCTCTGCCACTCTTTCACAATATATTGTATAAAAATAATTGGATTTCTGCAAGTACTATTTTATAAATCGTTTATTTGAAGTATAATCGTAATGTGAAACTAAAAAATCTGGTCTTAAAAAATTACAGAAACTGTTTAAATCTTGAGTTAGATTTCAACCACGATAAGGTTTTGATTATAGGGAAAAATGCTCAGCGAAAAACTAATATACTTGAGAGTATCTATTTTCTTTCGTCTTTAAAAAGCCCAAGAACTTCAACAACTACCGAACTGATTAATTTCAATTCCGAAAATGTTGAAATTTATGCCGACATTGAAAAAGCTGACACGGATATAGATTTAAAATTTATCTACAACAGGGAAAAATCAAGAGAACTGCACGTAAACGGACTAAAAACAACCCCGAAAAATTTTAAACAGGTGCTTAAAACCGTTCTTTTTTCAACATCGGATTTGCTGCTTTTAAGAGGAAATCCCTCCGACAGACGAGACTGGCTGGACAGAGCCATAACACAGGTTTATCCCGCTTACGATGAACGGCTTTCTAAATATGAAAAAATACGTATTCAAAAAAACAACCTTTTGAAAAATGAAAATATAGACAAAAATCTTCTTTCTGTTTACAATGAGCAACTTGCCGTTACGGGAAGCAACATAATATTTTTACGTCTGAAATTTTTAAAAGAAATGGAGCGGATTTCAGGAGAAAAACACCGTTCAATAAGCGAAAGCGAAACTTTAAAAATCCGCTACGACTGCCCTTTTATTCAGGGAGATGAAGATATTGAAACCATATTGAAGCTGTTTAGCGAAAGTTTAAACGAACGAACAGAAGAAGAAATCAGGAGAGGGCAGGCTTGTGTCGGACCGCACAGAGACGATATTATTTTCTACATAAATGACAATGAGGCAACGAAGTTTGCATCACAAGGGCAACAGAGAACCGTCGTTTTATCTCTGAAACTTGCGGAACTGGATATAATCAGCGAAAAAACAGGCGAAAATCCGATACTTTTACTTGATGACGTTTTGGCGGAACTTGATGATGTGAGACAAAATTACCTTTTAAAATCAATAAATTCTGATATCCAAACGATTATCACATCCGTTGACACACTGCTTTTTGAAGATGATTTTCTCAAAAATGTTAAAATTTACAAAATTGAGAACGGAAGAGTAACCGACTAGGCCGTTGGTGATGACTCACCGTTTTTAAATAACTGCATTATGAAACGTATTGCATCATCCTGGTCAAAACCTTTGTCGTCAAGTTTTGCACCCCAGTTTTCTTCTTTTGCACAGGTTTCAACCGCTTCAGTAATATCATCTATAATAATATTTCTTCCATCACCGGTTATACCATTTTTTTCATATCTTGTTGCTGCAACATCTTTAATTCTTTCTTCTATACCAAGCCAGTAATTTCTGAACGAAGCATCACCATCCTGCATTTTTTTAGAAAGTCTTTGAAGTTCACCTTTATTCTTTGCAAAGAATCCTTTTTCAACAGCACCTAGTTCTTCCCATTCAGCAATACGCTTTTCAAATATGTTTAAGAATTGTTCCTCATTTGGCGTCGGGAAGAATTGTTTTGTACCAAATCTGGACATTATAGCTTCGTTCATAAAAGTATTAAGAGGTATATTTTTATCTGCATGGTTTGTTGTACCTATAACAATAGCGTTCGGTTGTGCTACTAAATCAATGAAGTGTGCCTTGAATGCATCCTGCATACTTTGAGTTAGTTCGCTGTTAATACTTTCATCTTTATTTGCAATTGACATTTCATCCAGCAATACTATAACCCTTTTTTGCGGATTATCTTTACACAATTGAGTAGCCTCTTTTAAAGAACGAACAATTTTCTTTTCACTGCTACCGTGCAGACTGTCTTTAAATGAAGTACAGTCTATTCTTGCTAAAATTGCATTATCGCCAAAGTATTTTTTCAGCGCATAAACGCCTTCTGTTTTACCTGTACCCGGAGGGCCGTATAATAGCATCGAAAATCCTTCGCCTTTAAACCATTTAGAAAATACATCCGCATTTTTAATTTTATTCAACTGACTATCCCAGAATTTTTTAATATCAGGTTGCTGTACCATCTCATCAAAGCCCAAGTGTTTTGATAATTCTTCATTTGAAACTATATCCAAAACTCCGCTTTTTTTCGGACGCATTGATAATAATTGCATTGCAACCAGTGCTACAAAACCTAAACTACCCAGAACAGTAGCGGTTGTAACAATTGCGCTTTTTATTTTTGCTTTGCGTTTTTGTTTTTCATAATCCGCCATCGGATCTTGTACTTGTTGTTGACCTCTGCGACGAAGAGCCCTCATAGGTAACTGTTTTGATTCATCATCTTTTCTTACTTGATAATTAGGATTATATGAATTTACACCGTTTACGCTTAACATAACACTCCTTATTAAATTTTCACTACTACACTTATAGTTTTATAAAATGGTGAATTTTTTAAATTGCCATGATTTGAATAAAAATCCTTATTTTTTTACAAATGTTTACAAAGTAAAAGCAGTTCTCCGCCACTACCGTTTCGCATGCGTTAGCGGAAGTTACTAACTTGGTAACTCATTCTTCGCGAACCGTACGTTTCCCTCTCAAAAACAATTACCAATTGTTTTCTCGGCAGAGTGCTGTCTAATACGCCACTCAAAACTTTTGCTATACTGCCGTAATCGCAAAAATTTCTCGGACAAAAATTGTCCGAATGAAGAAAACTGCATTTTCATGTTTGTGTTATTCTATTACTTGTAAGATACAAAATGAGAGAATTCGGGTAAAGGGATACCTGAATGAAAGGTGGTAAAATGGAACAACTGACACAAGAAGTCCAAAATATGTGCTGTGTAAGACGCGGCGTTAAAGGCGAACCGGCACCTATACCTCAGGAAGGTGAATGGACTAAATGTAAGGAAATTAAAGATATTTCCGGACTTACGCACGGCTGCGGCTGCTGCGCTCCTCAACAGGGAACATGCAAATTAACTTTAAACGTTAAAAACGGTATAATCCAGGAAGCTTTGGTAGAAACTATCGGATGCTCAGGCATGACACATTCCGCTGCTATGGCTGGCGAAATTCTTCCGGGAAAAACTATACTTGAAGCATTAAATACCGACTTAGTTTGTGATGCTATCAACGTTGCAATGAGAGAACTTTTCTTGCAAATCGTTTACGGCCGTACACAAACAGCATTTTCAAGCAACGGTTTACCGATTGGTGCAGGACTTGAAGATTTAGGCAAAGGCCTTTGCTCAATGTGCGGAACTATCCACTCTACAAAACAAAAGGGTGTCAGATATCTTCAGTTAACCGAAGGCTATATTCTTCAGTTAGGTTTGGATAAAAACGATGAAGTTATCGGATACAAATTCATTAACCTTGGCAAATTTATGGATGCCATCAAAAAAGGTACCGATCCGAAGGAAGCTTTTGATAAAAACATCGGAACTTACGGCAGATTTGCCGATGCGGTTAAATATATTGACCCTAGAAAAGAGTAGAAAATTAATTAAAGAGGAAAATAAAAAATGGCAAAATTTGAAGGACAAGAAAGACGTGAGTCAACTTTAAAAAGAGTTTTACCTGAATACGGTTTTAAAACTCTTGATGAAGCAAAAGAATTATGCTTATCAAAAGGTATTGACGTTGATGCCATAGTAAAAGGTATTCAGCCGATTGCATTTGATAACGCATCTTGGGCATACACACTTGGTTGTGCAATTGCACTTAAAAAAGGTATCACAAATGCGGCCGATGCGGCTGAAGCAATCGGCTTAGGTTTGCAGGCATTCGCAGTTCCGGGATCAGTCGGCGACACAAGAAAAGTCGGTTTGGGACACGGAAACTTGGCAGCAATGCTTTTAAGAGAAGAAACGCAATGCTTCTGCTTCTTAGCCGGCCACGAATCGTTTGCTGCTGCTGAAGGTGCTATCGGTATCGCAAGAAACGCAAATAAGGTAAGAAAAACTCCTTTGAGAGTTATCCTGAACGGTTTAGGCAAAGATGCCGCTTATGTAATTTCAAGAATTAATGGTTTCACACACGTTGAAACTCAATATGACTACAAAACAGGCGAACTAAAAATCGTTAAAGAAACACCGTTCTCAGACGGCGAAAGAGCAAAAGTTAAATGCTACGGCGCTGATGATGTATCGGAAGGTGTTGCAATTATGATTAAAGAGGGCGTTGATGTTTCTATAACAGGTAACTCAACTAACCCTACACGTTTCCAACACCCTGTTGCAGGTACTTACAAGAAATGGGCTGTTGAAAACGGCAGAAAATACTTCTCTGTAGCATCAGGCGGCGGAACAGGCAGAACTCTCCACCCTGATAATGTTGCAGCAGGTCCTGCATCATACGGTATGACTGATACTATGGGCAGAATGCACTCTGATGCTCAGTTTGCAGGTTCATCATCCGTTCCTGCTCACGTTGAGATGATGGGTGTAATCGGCATGGGCAACAACCCGATGGTAGGTGCAACGGTTGCTGTTGCAGTTGCTGTTGAAAACGCTCAGAAAGGTTGCTAGATATATATTTATCAATTTAAAGAGCGGGCTTGAATAAGTCCGCTCTTTTGTATATTCATGGTAAAATTCGGATATGATAAAAACAGAAGCAGATATAAAAAATATAGTTTTTCAAACAGGTTTAAAACATATAGCCATAATCATGGACGGTAACCGCAGATGGGCAAAAGAGCATAATCTTCCGTCTATGCTTGGGCACAAAAAAGGAGTAGAGGCACTAAAAACAGTTCTCAAGGCATGTCACAAATTCGGTGTTAAATATTTAACAGTTTACGCTTTTTCAACGGAAAACTGGAAACGCACACCGGAAGAAGTCGATTTTTTGATGAATTTACTTGCGGATACCATAAAAAATGAAATAAATGAACTTGACGAAAGTGGTGTTGTTGTTAATTTTATCGGCGATTTGACCAAATTAGGCGAAAATTTGCGCAGAATTTTATCTGATGCAACCGAAAGAACAAAAAACAATACAGGTGTCAATTTGCAAATAGCATTCAACTACGGCGGGCGTGATGAAATAGTTAATGCAGTTAAAAATATTGTTAATTCAGGGCTATCGGCTGACAAAATAACGGAAGAACTAATATCTGAAAATCTATATACTAAAAATATTCCGTCACCTGATTTATTGATAAGAACAGGCGGAGAAAAACGGATTTCAAACTTTTTACTGTGGCAGAGTGCATATTCCGAAATATATGTAACGGATGAATTTTGGCCTGAGTTTGGAGAAGAAAGTCTTGCCAAAGGAATAGAAGATTTTGAAAAAAGACAGCGCAGGTATGGGAAATGAAACACAAAATTATTTTTGGAACAGGAAACGCACATAAGCTTGAAGAATTGAGAGAAATTACACGAATTTTTACGGGTGACACAAATTTTATAGAATTTACAACACCTGAACCACCATTTGATCCGATTGAAAACGGTTCAACTTTTGAAGAAAATTCTCTTATTAAAGCACAGGCCGTCAAACCGCAAAACGGTTATTACATTCTTGCTGACGACTCCGGGCTTTGTGTTGAAGCATTAGACGGACGTCCCGGATTATATTCTGCCCGTTATGCTCCGTCTCAAGACGAAAAAATCTCAAAGTTGTTAACGGAAATGCACGGCAATCAAAACCGCAGAGCAAAATTCGTCTGCGCAATGACGTTATTGAACGATAAAGGAGAAATTCTGTTCAAAACAACAGGTGAATGCCAAGGTAAAATTGCTCTATCAAGAGCAGGCACAAACGGTTTCGGATTTGATCCCGTTTTCATACCCGATGAAAAACAAAACGAAGAAATAAAAACACTTGCCCAAATGCCGTCAGACATCAAAAATCAAATTTCACACAGAGCAAACGCATTAAAGAAAATTATCACTTTTATACAGAATAATTAACCTGCAGTGACAGCTTCTTCAGCAGTTTTCATTTTTTCCGGTTTTGGCATAATTTCCGTATAGTTTGCATGTTCGGAGATTTCTTTACTCCAGAGATACATTATCTCATCTTCATCAAGTTTGTATGAAATCGGTTTACAGATGTGAATACGTATATCTTTCTTCTGAATCGGTTTTTTCTGATTTTTATCAGGATAGCCGTCCCAGCCGTCAATTGCAACAGGAATAATATCCGCCTCAGCTTTCTTTGCAATAACAACAAAACCCTTTTTTAAATCATTCAGTTTTCCATAGGGTTTTGTTCCGCCCTGCGGGAAAACGCCCAATGACCAGTGAGTTTTCAAAATATCCCTGACTGTCTTAAATGTTGCAATTTCGGGTTTTGCCCTGTCAACGGCAAACGCACCAAGGCGTTTAACAAGCCAGCTTCTTTTTTCACTTTTTTCAAAAAGTTCTTTTTTAGCCATATACGCAATAGGTCTCATGACCGCAAATGTCAAAATCGGAGGATCCAGTTCAGATACATGATTTCCGGCATAAATAAGTTTATTTGCCTTTTTATGTTTCGGTAAATTTTCTCTTCCCGTAATCGTGTAGTTATAATATTTATCCATATAAGGTTTTACAAGGACAAAAATCATCAGATAGTAAAACATTGTTCTGAAAATATTATATTCTCTTGCATATCGCCTGTTGTAATTTCTTTCTTCCTTAGCCATTTATACTTCCCTCATATTTAAAGCCTGTCAGAGCTTCAACCGATTTAATCCAGCTTTCTACCACTTCATCAACATTATCGGAATAGGGTATAACCTCTCCGATATTAACTACAATTTTACCTGTAAAAGGTATTTTTTTCTTCGTTTGAGTACTGGTGATTCCTATCGGTAAAATACCGCATTTGCTAATCCTTGCAAAATTTGCAAACCCTCTGGAAACATTTTTTATACTGCCCGGCTCTTCTCTTGTACCTTGCGGAAAAAGAGCAAGTACCCAGTTACGTGTATTTTTTATTGAAAGCGCCGTTTTAATCGTTGAAGGCTCAGGTTTGTCACGATTTACCGCAAATGCTCCAAGCCAATCCATCCACCAGCGCATAAAAGGTTTCTCAAAAAGCTCTTTTTTAGCAATAAAACTAGCAGGATTCGGCAAAACAGCACAAATTAACGGAGGATCAAGCGCCGACAAATGATTTCCGCAGGCAATATAGTTATTGTCTTTCGGAATATTTTCTTTTCCGTGCACTTCCAGTCTGTAAACAAGCTTATACCAGATCATATAAATAATTTTACAGACAACAAACTGCCAGAAGGCTCTGAAGCGGTTGAATTGTTTTTCAGTTCTGCGCGTATATTTTTTTATGTCAAAAACCAAATCACATACTCCTTTTTACTCATTATACCGAAAATTCCGCTTAATGTGAAATTTATTAATATACTTTTACAATATCCTGCGGACAACTCATCTTATACACGTATCTTATTTGCATTAAGATAACTTGTATGGTAAAATTATTCTGCAATAAAATCAATAAAAGAAGGGGTAAATATGAAAACTGCAACCTATGAACTGGAAGAAGAATTATTTAAAAGTGTTTTGTCCAAAACACCCGAACACATTAAGGAATTAAATATACTGGACATGAAAAAAAGCGAAGGCTTTACGTTTCTGCTGAAAAAAGAACACCTTGAACCTTATGATGAAGTTAAAAATCCTAACGGACTAGGATTGAATGAATGGTTAAAAAATTATGCAAAAGAAGCAAAGGTATCAACGGCAGGAATCAGAGGCCCGCAAAATGTTTTGTATCCGCAGGATACAAGATTTCCGATAAATATTTTCGGCATAACTTTGGCAACATTAGCAAAATCGCTTGTTGCTCTGGAAAAATATCCTAATCAAAAGATAGTAAAAATTGCGGGACGAGAAGTCAGATACAATTCCGAAGATTTTTTGGATGCTATTTCAAGAATTCAGGCTGCAAACGGTATCACAACTCTAGTTCCTTACAATAAAGGTACCATTCCTATCTGGATGGCATCATTCCTGGCATTCAAACTGGATTTATTCGGCGGCGAATACATAACGTCAAGTCATGGTATTTCCGTTAAAAACGCAACAAAAGACCTTAATTCACAAGGCAGCCAATATTTGCCGGAAGAATCAATGGAATTTGTAAATAAAATTCAGGAGATTTTTGACGAAACAGAACGCAACGGATACTATGCAATAGATTTTGCTCCGGCTGATGCCCCTGAAATCAATGAATACGTTATGAGATTTTTAAATGACGGAGTTAATTTATACATTGATTATTTGAAATCAGGCGTTGCTCAGGATTTCAGCCTTAATCTCATTAAAAATTTCAATCAAAAACTGGTAATTGATAACGTAGGCGGCTCTGCATACAGAACATTGAGCAGAGTTTTAGACGGTCTTGGGATAAGTTCAAAATTTGACTGGTTACACATAAAGGAAGATCCTTTCTTCCACGGAATCGGCAAATACGACAAAACCCCGAAAGGCGCCGATGAATTTTATGATTACTCTGTTGATGCTACGGTTAATATAATGAAACCTGACGGAAGTAAATTCTATCCTGTTATAGAATCCGTTGATTATCATAAGCTTCTTGCATCATACCCGGACGGAACTGTTGTCTTAATCACAGACCCCGACCACGACAGACTTACCGTTGTTCAAAAGGAAAATATAAATAAAATCTTCCTTTTGAAAGAATACGGAATAGATTATGTAAAACTTGATGACAACACAATTCTGGCGGTATTCAGCGCTAACCAGGCATTCCTTATGATTATGGACTTTTGGGCAAAACAATTGAAAAAGCAAAAATTATGGTCTAATCACCCAAGATTTATAATCAAAACCACAGCATCCGCAAAATCCTGGGATGAATGGGCAGAACATAACGGCGTAAAGGTCGTAAATGTTCCTGTCGGATTTAAAGAAATCGCTAACATAATGAAAAAAGTAGAACTCCAGATAAAAAATAACCCAAATAAAGAAGTTGTCATAGATGACGTTTTGGGTAATCCGATTAATCTTGGTGTTCAGCCTCGCTTATTGTTTGCAGGTGAAGAATCTGGCGGAATGATTATGGGAACAGAAGACCTGATTAAATCTCAAAACGGCAGAATGGCAATTGCAATGAGAGAAAAGAGTGCAACCGAAGCCATCGTTGTAGCTTCTGCCCTTATCGCAGATCTGAACGGAAACTCACTTAGCGAACATTTTGCAGAAGTTTTGAACGAAAACAAAATAATTGCAAGATTTGATAATCGTGTAGATATTGCATACTATAATGAATCCGAACCTGATATTGAAAAATTAAAAAGAGACAAACTTCTTGGCGAAGAAAAACGTACGCTGAATGATATTTTTTATCTTTCAATGGCAATTGCATCAAGACAAAATGCAGTTACATTGTCTCAAATTAAAGAAATCTTGGGCGACAATTTCAAAAATCTTGATTTTTCAAATCTGCTGTCGGTTAAATTTGTCGGAGACGGAACTTATCTGGACTTTACGGACAAGTACATTGAAATCAGACCGTCAGGAACAGATGCCAAAACCAAAGCCTATGGCGGAGGTTCTGATTTGAGAAATATTGAACAATTCGCACAAGTTATGGGCAACTATTCAGGCGAAAGAACGGAACTTCATAAAAAATATATTCCTGAAAACATATACAAAAATTCAAAAGAAATTGCAATGGAATATTATTTGAAATTCGTCAACAAAGATGCAAATAATGAAAAATTCATTGTACCTGACTATACAGACCTTTTAAACCTAAGATAAGGAGATAACATGCTGCCAAAGTGGATAAACACAAAAAATGTCGTATGTGCAATAATTTTTTTACTGATAATACTGTTCATACCCAAAATCATAAATATATTTCTGCTTTTTTATGCAGCATTTGTCGTAACATCTTCAATGGAGCCTTTCATTGAAAAATTACAAAAACATATCGGGCGAAAACCCGCAGCGGCAATAATTGTTCTTACATTTTTTGTGTTATCTGTTTTAATGCTTATACCAATAATAATTGCAGCAGTTCATCAAATAATTTCATTTATTCAGACTTTACCGGACCTTTTGGAAAATACCATACAAATGCTTTATGCAAAAACAATATGGGGACATAAACTCACAGATTTAATAGACTTTCAGAGTGTTATAAATTCAATGGGCGGATTTACGCAAAACATTGTCAACAAATCTATTGATTTCACCGTGAATATCGCTCAGATAAGCGTGTTTATATTTGTATTCACTATGATTGTATTTTATTTTGCAATGGACAAATCATATATTGAAGAAAAATTTTCCCAATTCTTTCCTCAGGAAGTTAAAGACAGTGTAAAAAACATCTTAGAAAACATCAGCAGCAGAGTCGGCGCATATGTCAGAACTCAGGTTATTGCAATGATTGCGGTAGGTTTTATGGTTATGATAGGACTTATGATTTTGGGAATAAAATATGCATTCTTACTTGGTTTAATATCTGGTATTCTTGACATTATCCCTATAATTGGTCCTGCAATAGCACTCATAGCAATTATTTTTGTTGCATACTCAGCAGGCTGGGTTAAAGTGTTACTTGCCATTGCGATATTTTTACTCTGCCAGCAATTGTCAAACTACGTAGTAAGACCGTTTTTGTTCGGCAAATTCATGTCTTTGCACCCGTTAACACTGCTTTTGGCTTTGTTTATAGCACAGAAATATTTGGGAATAACAGGTGTTATATTATCACCTGCTATCGCATCAACAATATGCGTATTGATTGATGAACTCTATATCAAAAAAATAAACACCGAAGGTACGCAGTTTATTGAGGAAACACCAACAGATGGAGAATAAGCTCTATACTCCGAATATGAACGGAGATTTTGTATTCTGGTTTTGTTTTCCCGCAATAAATTCTTTTGCTCTGTCGGCACTTGGCTATCTCTGGCTGTTAAAAGAGGCTGAAACTCTTGATGGTGTTTACACAGAAAAAATTACAACGGATACCGAAAAAACCAAATTCCGTCCGTCTGATGTTGATTTAATGGCATTTTCAATGTCGTTTGATTTTGATTTTTTAAATGTTTTTAAAATACTTGAAAAATACAAAATCCCTTTCAAATCATCCGAGAGAAATGAAAGTTTTCCGCTAATTTTTGCGGGCGGTCCTGTAGTAAGCGCCAACCCGAAGCCCTATAAAGATTTTTTTGATTTTTTTATAATCGGTGACGGTGAAGAAACAAATAATTTTGTTATAAAAACAGTAAAAGAAAACAAAGAAAAAACAAAAAATGAAATCCTGAAAATTTTATCCGAAATTGAAGGTGTTTATGTACCTCAGTACCCAAAAGCCGTACAAAAACTGACAAAATCGCTTGATACATGTATTTATTCAACAATAATAAGTAATGAAGCCTATTTCAAAAACACCTTCATAATTGAAATTGAGCGGGGATGTTCAAATTGCTGCCGATTTTGTCTTGCAAGCTTTTTAAATTTGCCTGTAAGACACGTAAAACTTGAAAAATTAAAAGAAGTTATTGATTTTGGATTAACTAAAACAAATAAAATAGCATTCTTGGGAGCTCAGGTCAGTGCTCACCCTGACTTTGAAGAAATCTGTAATTATATTGACAAGAAAAAGAACGAAAGTCCTGATTTAGAAATGAATTTTTCATCTTTGAGGGTGGATGCGATAACGCACGATGTTATAAAATTGCTTAAAAAATGCGGTCAAAAAACCGTAACGCTTGCAATTGAAGCAGGAAGCGAACGGCTAAGAAACGTCATTAATAAAAATATTACAAAAGAACAGATTTTTTCAGCCATAAAAATCATAAAAGAAAACGGCCTTAAGGGTGTGAAGTTCTACGGAATAATCGGGCTTCCAACCGAAACCGAAAAAGATATTGATGAATTAATTGATCTTGGAAAACAGATTAAAAAAGAGTTTTCTCCGCTGGATATAACATTCGGGTTTTCAACATTCATCCCCAAACCCCATACCCCATTTCAATGGTGTGGAAGAGAGGATATTTCTTCACTTGAAAAGAAAATTAAAAAGGTCCAAAAGGAATTTAATAAATCGGGCATAAATACAAATTTCCCAAGCATAAAACAAGACTTATGGCAGGCAGTTTTGTCAAGAGGTGACGGCACTTTTACTGATTTTCTTATTGATGCCTACAAAGACGGCGGAAAATCGTCATCATTTAAAAAATCCGCGAAACTTCACAACATTGATGCCGAATTTTTTGGAGAAAAACAGTGGGATACGGAAACAGAACTCCCATGGGATTTCATTGAATTAAAAAGCCCGCCGAAAGAATTTTTAAAAAATGAATTTCGTGATATAATCGCCTTATAAGAGGAATCTATGCACGAAATATTATCCGCAATAAGTACCTGGTTTGAACAATGGGGAGTTTTGGGACTTTCGCTCAATGCTTGTATTGAAAGTTTTTTCCTAGTCCCTCCCCCTGATATTATACTGGCGGCAATGTCATTAAAAACACCGTCACTGGCCCTTTGGTATGCATTTATTTGCACAATATCGTCAGCCGTCGGCGGAATTATTGGTTATTCTATCGGCAGATTTGGCGGCAGACCTGTATTTGATTTCTTTTTAAAAAAACGCAAATCACAATTTGAAAAAGTGGAAGAAATGTATTCAAAATACGGATTTTGGGCAGTATTGTTTTCGGCCTTAACCCCGATACCTTATAACGTTTTTGCAATATCAAGCGGCATTTTAAAAATGGATTTTCTTAAATTTTTTGCCGCAAGTTTTTTGGGCAGAGGTATGCGATTTTTCATTGTTAGTACCGTTATAATGCTTTTCGGCAAAATGATAATAAAATATATTGATTTGATAATAGTACTATTAACCGTCGTTCTCATTATATTTTTCTGGATTGTTTATAAAAAAACGACAAACAAAAACGCATAAATCATCCGTTCACACTACCCTGAAATATTGCAAAGTTGTGTAAAATGTGTTTAAATAAATATATATAAATTGATTTTTTAATAAAAATTATTAAGATTAATTTGAAGAGGTTGAATAAGATGAAAAACGGAACGAAATTATTAATTTTATTGGGTTGTTTAGCTTTCACGTTCTCAACAGCAAGCATTTATGCGGTTGATGACTTTTCTTTTGACCTTGATGCCGCAATAAACAATGTTGATAAAAACAGCGACACAGAAGAAAACGTTGAATCTGCTGAGCCTAAAGTAAAATCTATCTATAATTCGGTAGATGCAAAATCTTATTTAACGGAAACCAATAATACTTTCTACCACGATGCCCTTGTAGAAAATCTTATAAAGAAATACAGAGCAAGAAATTATGTAGGCTGCATACAAGAAGCTCAGTCCAAAATAAATCTTGAAAGTCCAAACCCTGTTGCAATGTACTATATGGCACTTGCATACACTCAAATCGGAGATGTGAATGCTGCAATAGAGTTATACAATGAAATTTTGAAACTTAACCCGAGTGATACATTATCCGAATGCGTAATCCGTGGCAGAGATTGTCTGACCGGCGGTTCTGCATGTCCGCAAAACGGTACGGAAGGTGCTGACATAGATAATGCTATTCAGGAATATCAGTCAGGAACAATTATTCCAAACCTACCAACCGGCGGCGCTTCTCCTGTTGGTGAAGATGAAAAAAAAAATACGGTAAATAAAAAAGTAATTTCTGCTGAAAGTTCTATCGCAGAATTTGTTGAAACCGAACAACCTGCTAAGACAGACAGAGAAGAAGTTTCAAAAGTTCCGACTAATGATGAAGTTTTAAAGGCAGTCAAAACATTGCAGGATGCGGGTATTGCGGTTACTTTTCAGCCGGGACAACTCCAAGCAAGCAATGCTATGAGCCCGGAATTTGCACAACTGCAAATGATGATGGGTTCTAATCCGCAGCAAAATAACGGTTTTGACATGCTACCGTATATGCTTATGCAGTCACAAAACAATAGTCAGTATAATCCGCAAATGGTTCAAGCTATGATGATGAACTATATGATGCCGAATCTTAACTCTGATAACAAAGATTAATATGACTGATAAATATTTGGAAAATCTTAAATATCTTGAATCCGGCAACTTAAAAAAAGCCGGGCCGTATTTTGCAAAACACGGATATGAACTGGAATCTGCATATTGCAAATTACTTGAAGACAATTTAAAGGGAGCAAAACAGATATTCTTAAAACTCCGAGACAGCGATTTAAGAGCAGACTTCGGCTATAGACTTGTCAGCATTCTTCAGTCAAAAATCCCGGATGATCCGGTACCTGCAGAAAAATTACCAAAATTTTTTCAGCTCAGAAATTTTTTGGAAACTGACATGAATCTTCTGATTAAATACAACAAGGGTGAATATATTGAAAAAATCTGCTCGTACTCTGATATTTTGGCAGGTATTAATTCTGAAACATACAAATATTTTTCAAGAGTATTTTTCTTTAATGACTTCACGGAATTTGCAATACACTTTGCAATGAAAGCAAAGAACTATTTTTATAATGACGCAGAATTACACTATCATCTTGCTCTGATAATGATGAAACAAAACAACAAAGAACTTGCTATTAATTATTGCAATTCATGCCTCAGAATAGCCGACAATTATTACCCCGCAAAACACCTTCTTGAAACCTTGACTGGCAATTAAAAATGCGTTAAAATAAAAGAGTAGTATTAGGAAAGGATATTGAGTATGAAAAAACTTTTCAGGAAGGTTAAAGCATTTACGCTTGCAGAAATCCTTATTGCCCTGACAATTATCGGTGTTGTTTCCGCATTAACAATTCCGAATTTGATGAAAAATATACAGGCGGCACAGTCAAAAACAACCTTTAAAAAAACAATGGCAGATTTAAACCAGGCAATTGCGGAATATATCAATGCAGAAGGCCAGAACTTGGCTCAGGCTGAACTTACTGTAACCGATGACGCTGTTGACAGTAACCTGTTTAAAATATTTGAAAATTACCTTCACGGACAAAGAACAGCTCAGTGGGTTGTAAATGTTCATTTGGATGTTCCTTTGTATAGTACAGATTCAAATTCTGATAATATTGAGATTTCACCGACTTTCAAATTTAAGAACGGACTTCTTACAACAACAGATAAAACTACAACGTACAGATTTTATATGCTTCCTACCGGCGCAGCAATTATAGTTCCTGAAAATATTATGGGATGCGGCAGACCGCATGCTAACGTTTACCCTGTTTCAGCAGGAGCAAATAAAAACAGGGATTATGGTTTTACAGATTTTGGTAACTACGGTTGCCTAGCATACATAGATATCAACGGTCCTAAAGGCCCTAATCAGTCATTAATAGGTGTAACCTCCAATGACCCTACGGTAGATGCTTGTTCAAGAATCATCAGACCTGAAGAAGATTACATGGTAACAAATAATGATAAAGAGTTTTGTCAATTAACTGATGAAGCTATAACAGATATTTATCCTATCGTTTTGTTTAACGAAAGAGCTTATCCGGCAACAGTTGCAGGATATTGGGTCCTTAATGATTTTGTAGGACAGGAATTTGTAGACAGCGACAAAGTAATTGTTCCTGGCAATCCGACTCCGGGCACTTCTTCAAACAGTAGCAACAGCAGCAACTCAAGCAATAGTAGCAACAGCAGTAACTCAAGCAACAGTAG
>JAGCBH010000018.1 GCA_017652265.1 bacterium | reverse complement strand
GGCTGTTGCAGCTCCTTACGTGAACCTGAGCTTCATGCCCACCGGCGGGATCAGCGCGAAGAACGTCAGAGAGTACCTCGCGTATGACAGGATCGTTGCCTGCGGCGGAAGCTGGATGGTCCCGAAGGATCTGGTCAATGCGGGCAAGTTCGATGAGATCAAATGAAAGGGGAATACCATCTTCCTGTTCATACAAAAGATGAGTTTGGTAATGAATATATTCAGGTGGGACGTGAATTTCATCCGATGAGTGCGGAACATCATATTGATTTTATTCAGATGATTTCCCAAGACGGAATGACGGCACAGATTAAATTTTTAAAAGTCGGCGATACTCCGAAAATCAAGACAATACAAGATTACGGTGACTATATTGCAAGAGAACATTGTAACATCCATGGGCTTTGGGCTAATCTGATTACCAGAGATAAATCATAATTATTAACAAATTTTAAAAATACCCTCGACAAAGGCTTTTTTTTGTGTAACACTTTATCTTGCACTATGATAATTAATATAGGAGAAATATAAAGATGCAAGTTATACTTAAAAAAGATGTACAAAACTTAGGCGAAGCCGGCGAAATTGTTAACGTTAAAGACGGCTATGCAAGAAACTTTTTGTTCCCGCAATTTATGGCTGAAGAAGCAACTGCAGGTGCATTGAAAAATCGTGAACAAAATATTGCAAGAATTCAGGCTAAACAAGAAAAATTACACAAAGAAGCTCTTGAATTGGCTGAAAAAATTGAAAAATTCGGCAAACTTGAATTGAGTGCAAAAGCAGGCGAAACAGGCAAATTGTTCGGTACAATTACAACTAAGAAGTTAACAGAAGAACTCAAAGACAGAGCAGGATTTGAAATTGACAGAAAGAATGTTTCTTTGAACGCTCCTATTAATAAGGTCGGCGAATACAGAATGCTTATCAAATTAACTTCTAAAGTTAAGGTTGAACTTGATGTAATCGTTACAGCTTCTGAAATTGTTAAAGATCACATTGAAGAAGAACCTGAAGCAACAGAAACTGTTGAAGAATAAGTTAGTTATTTATATAACGAAAGAACCTTCTTATATTAGAAGGTTCTTTTTATTATAATTATTTATGCCTGTAATATCCTGAAACCTCTGTTCCGTCGGAACGAGTGTATGTATTCACCCATATCAGGTTACCCGATTTAACTTCTTCATCGGCTTGAGATTTTCTTGGAATACCAAAAGTTTTTAGTTGGTTATCAATATATTTTTCAAAAAGCAAGTATTCTTCGTTTGACATATCGCCTATTTCTTCTGCGGTAAATATTCGTTCTAAATCTTCAATATTTGTAGCCTGTCCTGTTATATTATTTGATTTATTTTCTTGAAATTTACGTTTGTCATCTGGACTTGTGATTAATTGACCATTTTTCATTCGTTTTACAACTCTATCTGCAATAATGTCTTTTATACCTTCATCCGTAAAAAATTTTTTAAGTGAACTACCGAATTCTTTTTTCAATTCCTCTGCAATCTCTCTTCCTTGTTGATTGTTCCACAAGTCCATGTTTGCTTCACCTGCTGGTTGATTTCTGTTATTTCCTTCTTTTTCATGCTGATCACCAAGAAATTTTGCGATATAAACACCACGGTTAATTGTTAAAAGGGCTTGCATATATGTATGTTTAAATGCATCTGCCTCATTATTGTGAGTAGAATTATTACTCCCGCTGTCAAATCCATATTTCTTTTGGTACTGTTTAGTATCATCTATCATTTCTTTGCTGAATTTTGCTTTTTCTTGTTCGTAGTATTTCCTTAATAATTCTTTCATTTTTTCTCCTTTCATTTTATTATTGTGTTATGAAATCATTATTTCCAATTTTTAAATTTTCCGATTACTTGGTGATGAATATTATTTCTTTATTCGGCTGGGTAATAATTATTTCTACTCTTATAACTGTTTTTACAAATTTTGTGGATTTTTGGTCATTACTTACATTTTATTTTTATAATGCCATACTTTTTTTAGTATTAACCTTAATTATTTTCTCAATAGAGTTATTCTTTTGGGGTAAATATAAAAAAAGAATATTGACTATAAATATAAAAAATATTTTTTTAAAAGTGATTTATTACATAATATTTTATGGGGGAATAATCGGGTTATTTTATTTTTACTATATTTTATGGGAGTATTTTTTGAAAACAGGTTTATAAACTATTAAAGTATAAAATTGTCTGATACACATATTATTTTTTGTTTTGGCTAGGTATAGCTAGCTCTGTTTTATACTTATCACTTTATATTTGGTTTGTATCAATACTTGCAAGACTTTAATTTTATTTTATCGTTTTGGAAAAATCTGTAAAGTCGCCAAAACAGATTAAACGAAAATGTTGACATTGTATTAATGTCAATTTTAATATTATCTTTTTGTTTTATTATGCAAAATAGAACTTATAAGTGATAAAACTATGAAAAACAGCCCGATTAGACCTGTTACGGTTTCAGGAACCTCTATTTTTGTTGAAATAAGCATTATAACGGCTAACGCACCTATTGCCCAATGAGCGCCGTGTTCAAGGTATAAAAATTGTGCCAATGTTTTCTTTTCCACAAGCAAAATCGTCAGTGACCTTACAAACATAGCGCCAATCGCCAAACCGATAGAAATTATTACTATATCATTACTCAGAGCGAATGCTCCCAACACGCCGTCAAGTGAGAATGATGCATCTATAAGTTCAAGGTACATAAACCCTACAAAGCCTGTGCAGCCAGCTTTTGCGGCACATTTTGCAAGGCTCATGTTTTCACGTTTTTCCAGGTATTTTGATAATCCGTCTATTGCAAGAAATGTTATAATACCGATTAAACCTGATCTTAAAACTCCGTCATAGACTTCGTGTGGTAAATAGCATTGCATTGATACCAAAACGCAAATAGCAATTATTATTTCAATTCCTTTGACGTCATCAAGGTGGCTGAGCCAATTTTCAAGCGGCTTTATCCAATGGACAGTTTTTTTGCTGTCAAAGAAATAATGTAAAAAGAGCATTAACAGGAATAATCCTCCAAATGCCGAAATTGATGCGTGGGTTTCCTGAAGATAATATGCGTATTGCTGCGCATTATTCAGCGCCATATCAAGTACATTGAGAATTTTCTTATGGGCAAAAATAGACACAACCATTAGCGGAAATAAAAATCTCATGCCAAAAACCGCAATCGCAATACCCCATGTGAGAAATCTTTTATGCCAGATTTCTTCCATTTTTTCTAACTTCATTGCGTTTACAACAGCGTTATCAAAGGATAAACTTACTTCAAGAATTGCCAGAATTGATATAATAAACAGAGCTGCAAAACCTGCGCCAGGATGATGATTTTCAGCCCACAAAAATGCGGCAATTAGTCCTGCAATCGTAACAAATATTGAGCCTTTAAAATACTGTATCATAAGAGTTCTCCATTCAAATACCAAGTTTTGGCACCTGTGATCTTTGCCTTTACAAATTCTCCTGTCCTGTCGGTATCGCAAGGAATATGGACAATTTTATTATTTCTTGTTCTTCCTGTAATTACATTTTTACCCTTGTGATTTTCAAAATTTTCCACTAAAACTTCCATTGTTCGCCCGACAAACTTTTTATTTGATTTAAGACAATTTTCTTTGACCTTGTCATTCAAGCGTTTTAGGCGTTTAACTTTTTCATCCTCATCAATGAACTTGTCAACCCATTTTGCCGCAACGGTTTTTTCTCTTGGAGAATATGCCGCTGTATTTGAGTAATCAAGTTCAAATTCATCAATTGCGTTTAGTGTTTCAACAAATTGTTCTTCTGTTTCACCGGGGAAGCCTGCGATAAAATCGCTTGTAATTGTTACATCTTTGACCATTGAGCGGACGTTTTTAACAATTTCTCCGTAAGTATCTTTTGTATACCGTCTGTTCATTGCCTTCAAAACCTCGCTGGAGCCGGATTGCATCGGGATATGGAAGTATTCGCAAACCTTATCACAGTCAATTACTGTTTGAATAAGTTCATCGGTAATATCAGTCGGGTAAGAAGTTACAAAACGGATACGAAAATAGCCGTCAAGAGCATTGATTTCGCGCAAAAGATCGGCAAGGCGGTAATTTCTGTCTTTAAAATCTTTACCGTAACTGTCAACGTTTTGTCCAAGAAGTGTTATTTCTTTATAACCTTGTGCGAGTGCATCTTTGACTTCTTTTAAGATAATTTCGGAACTTCTTGAACGTTCACGTCCTCTTGTATATGGAACGATACAATATGTGCAGAAATTGTTGCATCCTTCCGTTATCGGAATCCAAGCATTAACACTTTTTACTCGTGTTATTTCATAATTTTTTGCAATTTCATCTTCAGTTTTGTGGCTTTCTTCACATTCGCAGACTTTTTCACCGTTTTCAACGCGTTTTATTATTTCAGGTAATTTATAAATATGGTGAGTACCCAGAACAAAGTCTACATAGTGCGCACGTTTGAAAATATTTTCAGCTTTTTGCTGTGCCACGCATCCGCAAAAACCGATTTTCAAATCAGGCTTATTTTGTTTCCATTTTCCCCAAACACCGATGGCACTATAGGCTTTATCTTCGCTCAACTGACGAATTGAACAAGTATTTATCATCAATAAATCCGCATCTTTAGGCTCTTTTGTTTCAACATAGTCAAAATGCGAAAGAATACCTAACATCCTTTCGGTATCCGATTTATTCATTTGACAGCCCATTGTTTCTATATAAACTTTTTTCATTCTCTACCAAGTTCCTCTACTGAAATTGCTTCAATATTTTCAAGAGAATTAAAGTATTTATAAATAGAATTTATTGTATTTCTTCCAAAAACTTCAATTGATGCAGAAATTTCAGTTTTTTTGTCTTTTGGAGTTCTTGTTATCTCAAAAGTATCAGGATATTTTTCCATTATTGTTGAGCATATTTTACCTGCATTTTCAGTCTGGCAGGTTAGATTTACCACGAATTTTCTGACATTTTTTGTACTTCTAACAGGAAGATTTTTTTCAAAAAATCTGACGGAAACAAGGACCAGAACACAGATTAATGTTGAAAACAGGGCTATCGGATACATTCCTGCGCCGCACGCCATACCGATGCTTGCAACCATCCACAGGGTTGCCGCCGTTGTGAGCCCGAAAACGGTTGCCCCATGTCTTAAAACAGTGCCGCCGCCTATGAAACCGATACCGGTAACGACCTGTGCCGCAACGCGTGCCGTATCTCTTATACCGTTAGGGTGTTCACCTGATGTTACCGTAGGAAAACCATAAATCGATATTATTGTAAAAAGGCAGGCGCCCAAACATACCAAAATATTTGTTCTTAAGCCGGCATATTTATTGGTTAATTCTCTTTCAAGACCTATAACAAACCCGAGAGCACAAGCTGCAACAACTCTCAGAAACATATCCAAAATCATATTTAAATCCATAAAAACCTCTTTTGGAGAAATCTTATCATTAAATTTATATATTGGCAAGATTTTATAGTTAGTGTTATTTACCGTAAGCTAATACTCACGTCATGCTGAGGAAGGCAACGGATTGCCGACCGAAGCAACCAGCTTATTGGTTCAATGTTGTTGAGTTTTACGCAATTACATCCGCTTGCGGTCGCAGATTAAAAATAAGCTGGATCCTTCGCTAACGCTCAGGATGACGATGAACTTGCTTTTATACCAGATTTTTTACGATACAATCAAGGGCATTTAGTTTATGTCTGTCATTTTTTATAATTTCAATATTTTTTAAAATATTATAATAAATTTCTTCATTTGTTTTTATTCCGCCGAATGAAAATAATTCCTCAGGAGAAATGTTAAGAGAGGACAATATTTTTTCCAAAGTTTCTGAAGTTAAAAATCCGTTACCTGTTTCAATTATACCGAGTGCATTGGTTGAAATTCCTATCATTTCGGCAAATTGCATTTGAGTATACCCGTGCAATTTCCGGAGTGAAGAAATCCTTGCTCCAAGTAATTTTTTTATATTCAAACTCATTATACATGCCCCCATAACTATTAAATAAAATAGACTTCTTAGTAAATAAACACAATTAAACTATTGACACACACAATTTAATTTTATATAATACAAATCATAATTAATATGGTAGGAGGACTAAAGATGAAAAATAGCGAAAGAAGAGCAAAAAGAAAAAGCACTATAACACTTCAACGAAAAGTGAACGCAGGCATGACTGCGGAGAAAGAATATGCGGTCATGCCATTTTTTTTGTTAAGAGCATTCACAATGGCAGAGATATTAATCTCATTAACGATTATCGGTATAGTCGCAGCAATAACATTACCTGCATTGCAGGGGAATATACAGGAAAAGACTTGGAACACACAGAAGAAGGCATTGTATAACCGAATGACACAGGCATTGTCCATGCTGCCGGGTTTAAACGGATACGGTGAATATTCTGCATCATTTGGCGATGACGGAAACTTAAACATAACAAAGGATACTGCATCTATGTCGTTTGTAACGGAGGGCTTAAGCACGGTACTAAAGATAAACAACGTATGTAACAATACAAACCTTGCCGATTGCGGATTACCTGAGAAATATATAACTCCGGCCGGTACAGAGAGAAATATGCCGACTAAGTTAAGTGAACTCAATAGCATGTTCACAGGGGAATTCATATCCGGCGGAACAACATACCAAAATTCCCAAAAAGATATAGATACGGTAGCAACGGGTATAGAGACCGTAAACGGAGAGAGTATACTTGTATTATACAACCCGAGGTGTATAGATGATTTGGGCGAAGTTGCATATCCTAACTATCACTATACCCAACCGTACATGTGTGCAAACTTTATTTATGATTTAAACGGAACTGCGGGCCCAAATACAGTCGGAAAAGATATAGGCTTTATAACTGCACTATATCCTTCAAATACAAATATTGTTGCACCTATACCGCTGGCAACAAATGCAAGTGACTCTTCACCCCAAACATCTGCATCTGCGGCTTGCAGAAGTCAGAGTGCCGAAAGCAGACTTCCTAACAGAGATGAACTGGCAGCCATGTTTTACAACCGCGACCTCATAGATATAGCGTCAGGTGGCTTCTGGTCAGGTTCCGTGTCGTCTTCTGCCAGCACAAAGGCATGGGGACAGAGTTTCGGGGCCGGGCACCGGGCCGTGGGCGCCCGCTCCAGCCAGCGCTACGTGCGGTGTGTCAGGAGATAGATTTCTTAATTTAATCATTTCGCGGCGTCTGTAAAGAATTGTAAAGAGTTCTGAAACAGATAAAGCAAAAGATAAATTAAATATTTAGAACTTTGAAAAAGCAATTAAATTAGTAATTTCCCTATAACAACCCTCCCTAAAGTCTTGTAATTTAATTATTTACAGCAATATTATAGCGCAAAAGCGCCGAAAAATCAAGAAAAATGGAGGAAGTGCTTAACAAAAATACATGTTTTTTCCCCTCTCGCTTTCTATAAAATAAGGGGAATAGGCGCCGCCACTTGCCAATGGGGCGGCGCCGCTTTTTTATGGTTTTTACGTAATTACATCCGCTAGCGGTCATGGGTTTACAATAGGCTGGATCCTTCGCTAACGCTCAGGATGACGCCGACGAAGCATCCAGCTTATTGTACAATCGTTATCTTTTTATGCTATAATCATACAGGGTTTTAATAACTATTATGGCAAGATACGAACACCTACCTATTTATAGAACTACCTATGATTTGTTTATTGATGTTTTGCAGGTAACGAAAACATTTTCCAGAGATTATCGTTACACTCTCGGTGCGCATTTGCATGAGTCTGCCATTAAGTTATTAAAGCAAGTGTACTTAATAAATTCTGCCAGAGATAAGGTCGATGCTCTGAAACAGATGTTATTGTACATTCAGGAAATGGGTGTTCTTCTTAGGGCATCCAAAGATCTGAAAATTATGGCTGAGAACCGTTTTTTCGCACTATTGGAAAAACGGGATAGTCTTGAAAAACAAACAACAGGATGGTTAAAATCTTTTGAGAAGAATAGAGCCGGAATCATTCCGCCGGAGTGCGGTTGAGTGTGCTCTTTCTATCTCGTCGGCGGCAGTTGAGTGCAGGTGAATTTTTCTAATTTGCACTGTTCTTCAACGGAAACTCTTAAGGTCAAACTTAAGCAGGTCGGGAATTTGAATCGCTAACTGAAGTTTTAAACTAAGGCGGGCTTTCTTTATCCCGATTTATGACTGCCATATAGCGTCAGGTAACTTCTGGTCAGGTTCCGTGTCGTCTTCTGACAGCACAAAAGCATGGAAACAGAATTTCAATACCGGAAACCGGAACGTGAACGCCCGCTCCAACCAGAACTACGTGCGGTGTGTCAGGAGATAGAACAAAAGATTTTTCCCTTTTTTAGAGTAATGTCAAGGAATAAACATAAAAATCGCGCAAAAATTAAATTAAAACCCGATTTTACAATTGAAGATTTGTATCGTGCTTTTTATGAATGCAGAAAAGGTAAAAGAAATTCGCAATCCGAATTAGAATTTGAGTTTGACCTTGAAAGCAATATGCGTAAACTTTATGACGATTTGAAATCAGGAAATTATAAAATCGGAAAAAGTATATGCTTTGTTGTTTTAAAACCTAAACCGCGCGAAGTCTGGGCTGCAACTTTCCGCGACAGAATTGTTCATCACCTTATATATAATGCCATAAAAGACAGATTTTATTCCACATTTATTAAAGATACTTATAGTTGTATTCCCAAAAGAGGAACTTTGAGTGCAGCGCGGCAAGTTGAAAAATATGCACGTGCGATTACCAAAGACTATACCCGCGAGGCCTATTATTTAAAGGCCGATTTAAAAAATTTCTTTGTATCAATAGATAAGAATATTCTGTATGAGCTGGTTAAAGAAAAAGTTCCCGAACAGTGGATTTTAAATCTGGTACATCAGATTATATTTCATAATCCGCAAAGATCGGTTATTATACAATCTCCGGGTTGGAAATTTGATAAATTACCGTACTATAAAAGTTTGTGGAATACTCCTACTTGTAAAGGTTTACCAATCGGTAATCTTACGAGCCAATTTTTTAGTAATATTTACTTAAATTCTCTTGACCAATATATAAAACATAAACTTAATTGCAAATATTATTGCCGATATGTTGATGATTTTGTAATTATGGATGTATCTCCTTCAAGGCTGAATTATTTGTGGCTTAAAATCTCTGACTATATCTTATCAAACAGAATGATAAACCTGCACAAAGACAAAAGAACAGTAAATTTTGTCAGAAACGGTATTGATTTTGTCGGTTATGTTATTAAACCAAACAGATTCTTCCTTAGAAAATGCGTCATTAAAAGAATATTTTCAATAGTGAAAAGATTTGCTGACTCTGTTTATACTCTTGAAAACGGTGCAATAAAAAAATTCAAACCCGTATTTACGAGTTATATTGGTATGCTGGGGAATACCAGCGGATTTTTGTTAAAAATCCTGCTAACAGAGCAGGCATCTTTCCCTTTTATCTATATTTGACTTCCTGTTGCTTTGTAAAGTCCGATGAAGCCGATAATTCTATCAGTTTTGTATGCTTCGAGTTGTTTTTCAATAACCAAAAGACTTTCACGGTAACGAAGAATATCATATTTTGATAGAACACCTTCGTTGTATCTGTCCATATTCATATTGTAACTGTCATTTTCTATTTCATATTGTTTAACCAGTTGTTCATACCGTTCATCATCAGATTTCAGGACAAATAAGGAATCGTTAACTTCTTGTATGGCAGTCAAATTTGTTTGGTAATAATTCTCTAAAATTCGTTCATAGCTTGCTTTTTTAAGTTTTAGATTGGCCATTTTTCTTCCGCCGGTAAATAGTGTCGGCTGAATACCTGCACCAATTCCGCTTAGCATATTTTTAGTTGTAAAGAGGTGAGCTAATTCGGTTGCATTAAAAATTCCTGCTCCGCCAATTATTATTGATGGTAATAAATCTTTTTTAGCGACTCTTACATCCAATCCGGCTTTTTGAATCATAATTTCTGATTTTTTGTAATCAGGGCGATTTGTTATAACTTCTGTTGAAATTTCGGATGGGATTTCCATATTATTGGAAATTTCATCTATACTTTTACGCTCGATTGAATCAATATTTTCAGGACTTTCTCCGATTAAAACGGCAAATTGTGTTAACAATTTGTGGTGTACTTTTTTAAGTTCTATCAAATCATTTTGAGCAAGAATAAGTCCCTTTTCAGACTGAGAAACGTCAAGCGATGAAGATATTCCTTCGTCATATCTTAATTTTTCAAGCTCAAGTAAATCAGAACGCATTGAAACAATTTCTTCCTGCAACGATATGAGCTTGTCCATTTTAATTATATTCAAGTATGTTGTTCCGACGGCTGAGGCAATAGAAATATGTGCGGCTCTTTCATCCTGAAGGGAAGCTTCCCAGCTTTTTTTTGCCGATTTTGTTTTATCACGATTTTTTAACAAAAAGTCAACTTCATAATAGGCATATAAAGGTACTGCAAAAGCCCAATCTGAATGTGATGTTCCCGGAGATTTAACATAAGCCGGAGAAAAATTTCCGCCGATTTGCGGTAGCTCTTGTGAAAACTGCATTTTCATTGCTTGATAATATTCCTGCGTCATGAACGAAGATGCGCGCAAATCGTGATTATTCAATATGGCTTTTTCTATATAACCTGTCAAAAGTTCATCATTAAAACTTTTCCACCATTCCAGATTTATATAATCAAACTTGTACTGATTACTGTCTTTTTTAGGTTTCTTTCTGAATATGCTTTGTTTAACCTTTGTATTGCTATCGGTATTGTTAATTGCCATTACAGGTAATATATTAAGGTATGAAAAACTTATTAAAATTGCCAGTGTCAGTATCTTTTTCACTATTTTATCCTCTTGCTTGATTTTTTTCTGACACCATGCTAACATAACATTGTTGCAAATGCAACATGTATCTTTAAAAACATAATGGAGCCGAAAAGTGCCTGTACAAACACATTATATAGATTCCATATATTATGACTTGGAATTAACAGCTAACGTTATTAAAACACTAGGGACTCAAGTTTTTGAGAAAATGGGTATAGGGCTTTCTCCTGTAGAGCATGCCGCATTAGATACAATTTCTTGTCATAGCGGGATTTGCCAGAGAGATCTAGCAAAACTTATATTTAGAGATAGAGCTAATACCGGCAGAATTCTTGATTCTCTTGAAGTTAAAGGTTTGATAACCAGAAGTATTGATACAAAAAATAATAGATTAGTGAGAAAATTAGGCCTGACGGATAAAGGGAAAAAAAAGCTTAAAGAGGTAATGTATAAACTGGAAAGTGTATTTAAAGATGTCAGCGTTGCTATATCAGATGAAGAAATTATCCAGATACAAAATTCTTTACGTTTATTGAGAAAATCAATTTTAGAAACGGTTAATGTAAATATATAATATATAATACAAAGAGGTAATTGCAATATGACGGAAGAAAAAGAACAATCAAAAAAGAAAAAATTAGTTATAATAGTATGTCTGGCAGTTGTAATGGTATTGTGCGGATGTTATGCCTTATATGACATTACAAAATATCAATCAACTGACGATGCTTATGTTGAAACAACGATGGTATCTGTTGCGCCAAAGGTAAGCGGTGAGATTATGAACGTTTACATAACAGATAACCAGCATGTAAACGAAGGTGACTTGATAGCTGAAATTGATGACACTGACTATAAAATTAAGCTTGATCAAATCAATGCCAAGTATGAAAAAATAATGTTAAATCAAAAAAATGCCAAAGCGGTTTATACTGCAAGTGAAACTGATATAGCAGTTGCGAAAGCCGATTTGGAAAGATATAAAAAATTGTATGAAAAGGGTGCGGTTTCAAAACAAGCGCTTGATGCGGCTCAGGCCAAATATGAGGCGGCAAATGCAAGATTTACAAACGCGGAACAGGGTTTGTTGTCAAATCCGACTTCTAAAAAGATGGCGGTTGCGGATTCTGATTTAAAAGAAGTTCTTGCTCAAAAATATTGGGCTGAACAACAATTGAAATATACAAAAATTTATGCTCCTCAGTCTGGATACGTTGCTAACAGACGTGTTGAAAGAGGTATGTTTGCACAAGTAGGTTCTCCTCTGTTTACGCTTGTTCCGGATAATATCTGGGTTGTTGCGAATTACAAAGAAAGCCAGCTTACGAACATGAAAGTCGGTCAAAAAGTTAAGATTAAAATTGATGCATATCCAAAAGCGAAATTTAACGGAGTTATTGACAGTATCCAAAGAAGTTCCGGTGCAAAATCAAGTCTTTTCCCGCCTGAAAACGCAGTTGGTTCTTTTGTAAAAATTGTACAGAGAATACCCGTAAAAATTATTTTTACGGATGATATAGACAAAGATAAATATACAATTGTCCCGGGAATGTCGGTTGTTCCTAAGGTACAGGTCAGATAATATAAAAAATGGTAGAAGAAATTCAAGAACAAAAACCTAATATAAATCCTTGGATAACAATGATTCCGATAATGCTTGCTATTTTCGTCTATGTGTTGGACGGAACTATTGCGAACGTTGCTCTGCCGCATATGGCTGGAACATTTTCCGCTACGCGCGATGAATCTTTGTGGATTTTAACAAGTTACATAATTGCAGGCGGTATAGTAATTCCTGCTGTCGGCTGGTTTAGTAAATTAATGGGCAGAAAGAATTTCTTTATGCTCAGCATTTTTCTGTTCTCGCTTGCATCTATGTTTTGCGGTATGGCAAAAAATATAGAATTTATGGTTTTGGCAAGGATATTGCAGGGTTTTGGCGGCGGCGGTGTTCTTCCGTTGGGGCAAGCAATGATGTTAGAAGCATTTCCTAAAGAAAAACATGGTCAAGCAATGGCAATTTTCGGACTTGGTATTATTGTTGCGCCAATTATAGGTCCAATGCTCGGCGGTTGGATTACTGATAATTGGTCTTGGCCGTGGGTATTTTTTATAAATGTTCCGCTTGGTTGTTTAGCTGTTCTTTTGTCAAAGCAGTTATTATATGATCCGCCGTATGCGAGAAGACAGCAAAATGTCAAAATCGATAAAACAGGTTTTATTAGTCTTATTTGTTGGTTAACATCATTACAAATAGTTCTCGATAAAGGAAATAATGCCGATTGGTTTAATGCACCGTGGATATGTTGGTTATCTGCATTTTCAGTTGCTTCATGTTCGGTATTTTTTATATCCCAGCTTTTGAGAAAAAATACACTTGTAGATTTGAGTGTATTTAAAGATAAAAATTATTCTGCTGGAACTGTTATACAGGTTGTAATACAGGGTGTTTTGTATGCATCAATTGCGATTTTGCCTCAGTTTTTACAAAATATGCTAGGTTACACCGCATTTTTAAGTGGTTTAGCTATGATGCCGCGTGGAATGGGTTCTTTGACAGCAATTCTTTTATGTTATTTGATTGCAGATAAAGTAAATAAAAAAATTCTTGTATTTATAGGTTTAATTTTAACAGGAATTTCGTCATTAATATTCGGATTTTTGAATTTGAATATTTCGCCTATGAATATTATGATACCAAATTATATAATGGGATTTGGTATGGGGACAACAATGCTTCCGCTTATGGCAATATCATTTGAAACAATGCCAAACGAGCAGATGACAAATGCTACAGGTATTCAAAACTTGTTAAAGAATATAGGTGGTGCGGTCGGAACTTCCCTTGTAGGTACAATGCTGACACGGTTTGCGCAAGTGCATCAAAATATGCTTGTCGGAAACTTAACTCCTTTGAATGAGAACTTTTTATTCAGGATAAAATCTGTTGCAGGAGCTTTCTCACAGTACACATCGCCTGATATGGCAAATTATATGGCTAATTATCAATTCTACAGACAGATGATCCAGCAATCTACGCTTTTTGCTTTTATGGATGCTTTGAGAATTTTTGGTCTGATGTGTATATTAATTACTCCGCTAATTTTGTTCTGCAAAACTCGTACTCATAAGGTTAATAGGCAAAAAAGTCAATAAATATATGGCGTTGTACCAATTGTAAAATTTATGTAAAATTTCTTTACAATGCCGGTTAACCGGTTAAAGTTTTTTTTAATTTGAGCCGAATATACTCATGTAATCACAAATAAGGAGTAGAACGGATGATGACTACACAAAAAGTAAGCGAATTCGGGGCAGAGAGAATTGAAGGTTTTTTAAATGAAAATTCGAAATCTGTTGATATCACAATTCCGCTGCAAGAATTATTTGACGGTTTTATGGTTTTTATATCTAAAGCCGAAATGTAAAGACAGAAATCGTTTACAAAAGTTGTAAGCACTCTTTTTTCAAAGAGTGCTTTTGTTTTGTGTGGCGAAGAACTGCTTTTACGTATATCATCAGTTGTGCAGTTTACATTATCTAATTTGTTGTGATATAATCCCATTTGTAAGGGAGAGTGTCATGATAAAGAAAATATTGGCAACGGCGTTATGTATGTGTAGTATTCCGGCAATAACTTTTGCGGGATTTAGTGAGCATTATACTCAGGGGCAGGAATATCTGAAAAATTATCAGTATTCAAGTGCAATACAAGAATTTCAAAATGCCTTAAAGATAAACTATCTTGATAATTCAGCAAGAATAGGGCTGGTTAATTCTTATCTTGCAAACGGTGCCTTCCTTGCCAATAAACAAAAAGATTATAATGGTGCCGCAAACTGTTACCGCAGTGCTTTATTCTATTTGCTTTATTATCCTGAAGGTACTTCTACAGGTTCTGCAGCATTGTCGCAGGTTAAGAGTAATTTAGAAAAATGTCTGAATGAAATAAACTTTGACAAGTCTGCACAAAACCGTTTTAACACTGCAAGAGAATTGCGTGCAGAGGGGAATTTTGCGGCTGCGGGTTATGAATATATGCAGACTTTGGGCGAAAAGCAGTATGTAAAAGACAGTTTTGAGCAGATGGGCAGTATAATGAAAGTTCTGCGGAACAACCCGAAATCCGTTGAATATTACAGAAAGGCTGTTGCCATCGCGCCTGACGATGTAAATTTAAGACTTTCTTATGCAAAAATGCTTGATATTACAGGTGAAGAAGATTTAGCGGTTAACGAATTTAACAGAATACTTTCCCAAACCGATAAAAACGAAGAAGTTTTGTATGCGTTAGAAAGAATTTACAAGAAAAAACTTGATAAATCTCCTTCGGATGCCAATGTAACAACAAATCTTGGTGCTATTTTGCAAAAACAAGGCAAACTTGATGAGGCCTTAGCATATTATTCAAAGGCGGAAGCTCTTGATAAAAACAATATAAATGCAAGAATAAATACAGGTACACTGTATCAGCAGAAAAAGGATTACGAAAAAGCGCTTGCGGCTTATGATTCTGTTTTGATGTTATATCCGAAAAATATTCAGGCAAATCTTTATAAAGCGCAAACTTATGATGAATTAGGCAGAAAAAAAGATGCTCAGATTTTTTATGAAAAAGTTTTGGCACTTGATCCGGCTAACGAACAGGCAAGCTACGGTCTGAAAAATATATTGCGTTCAACTTTATCTACAACAGAATTTATAGATTATGTCAAGAAAAATTCAAGAACGGGAAAACCTGCTGATGAACTTTATCTGTACGCATTAGATTTGCACAAGAGTAACAAATTGAATGATGCAATAACAATTTATAAAGAAGTTATTATGATGGCTCCGAATAATGCGGAAGCTTATGTAAATCTTGCTCTTGCCCAAAATCAGAACAATGATACCGAAGGGGCTATCACACTTTTAAAGGCTGCACGTGAAAAATTTCCTAAAAATACACAGGTTGAGCAAACTTTAAATACAATTTATTCACAAGTTAATGATGAAAAGCTTGCAAAGGCATCAGAATTATATAAAAACGGAGATTTTGAGCAGGCAATTCAAATTTATTCAAATATTACTCCGATGACGGAAGATATAATGCTTACAATTGCGACTTGCTGGCAAAACCTTGATAATCAGCAGGAAGCCATAGCGGCATATAAAAAAGCGTTTGAAATTAATCCTAAAAATGCGGATACAGCGTATTATATTGCTACAATTCTCATAGATTACAATTCGGATTCCGAAGAGGGTATGAAATATATCAATAAGGCGCTTGCGATTGATCCTAAGCACGTTGATTCGCTTCAGCTAAAACAATATCTTGCTGAGCAGGCTGAGATGAAAGAACTTGAAACCGCAATGAGTCATTTTGAACAGCAAAATTATGATGACAGTATGAAAATACTTAATAAAATTATTTCCCAGAATGAAAATAATGCATATGCTTATTATTACAGAGGGATGATTTATGATGCAAAAGAAAATCCTAAATCTGCGATTAAAGATTACGAAAAAGCCGTTGAGTTAAATAACGATTTATCAATAATATATTATCTGCTTGGGCTTGACTATGATATTTTGGAAGAAACGGAAAATGCTCTGAAGAATTTTGAAATTTTTGTTGCAAATTATTCTGAGAATGATGAATACAAAACTTATGCATCAGACAGGGTTAAAGATTTAAAATCAAATGAATCATAACAGGCAGGAAGTATTAAAAACAATTATTTCAAGCAAAGTATCACTTGCGCCGATGGCGGGTGTTACGGATTTGCCTTTGAGAGATTTGGTCAGGGAATACTCTAAAACCTGCCTTATAACGACAGAGATGATAAGCTCCGAACTTTTGAACCAGAAAAATCGTCAGACCTGTATGACGGATTTGAGGGAAACTCACCATCCGATAGCATTTCAGGTAAGCGGGCATAAGCCTGATTTAATAAGAAAATCCGCTCAAATATTGAATGATGTTTGCGATATTTTTGATATTAATATGGGTTGCCCTGTGCGAAAAGTCGTTTGCGGTAACGATGGAAGTGCATTAATGAGAACACCTGAATTGGCTCAAGATTTGGTAAAAGCAGCAAAAGAGGGTACGGATAAACCTGTCAGTGTTAAATTTCGTCTTGGATACAGTGAAAATGAGAAAAATTTTGTTGAATTCGGTGAGATGATGCAGGAGGCAGGTGCTGATTTTATAACAATTCACGGAAGAACAAGGGCACAAATGTATTCGGGACAAGCGGATTGGAAAAGTATTGCACAATTGAAAAAAAATGTTGATATTCCTGTTTTTGCGAATGGTGATATAAAATCCGTTGATGATGCGATTCGTTGTATTGAAGAAAGTGAAGCGGACGGCGTTGCAATAGGCAGAGGGATTTTGGGAGATCCGACCTTAATTCATCGTATTGAACATTATTTTTTAACAGGTGAAAAACTTCCTCCGCCTGATATTTCCGAAAAAATTGATATTCTTATTCATCATATTAATATGGAAATTGATTTTCGTGGAATTAAAACAGGTGTTAAATTTATGCGTAAACTGTTCCCATACTACATTTCGGGAGTTCCGAATGCCGCAAAAATTCGCGCCAGAATAGTTCTGGAAGAAAATCCCGAAATTATAATAAATGAATTGCTTTCATTAAAAACAGTTGTATAGAGCTATCCGCAAAGTGCAAGCAGGATACCTGCGGCAACGCCTGAGCCGATTACACCTGCAACATTCGGACCCATTGCGTGCATTAATAAGAAGTTTTGAGGATTAGCTTCCATACCCACCTTATTTGCGACTCTTGCCGCCATAGGTACTGCCGAAACACCTGCCGAACCTATTAACGGGTTAATTAATGGTGTATTTTTGCCTGTCAGTTTATTGTCCAGTTTGATAAAGAAGT
The DNA here is from genome assembly GCA_017652265.1 of bacterium. Classification (GTDB taxonomy): domain Bacteria; phylum Cyanobacteriota; class Vampirovibrionia; order Gastranaerophilales; family Gastranaerophilaceae; genus Gastranaerophilus. Next base: position 26,297 of record JAGCBH010000018.1, on the reverse strand, counting down.
TCATTGCTTTTGCAAACAAGACGCCACCTGCTGTTGCTAACGCAAATGCCGTTATACCCAAAACCAGAATAAATAGCGTCTGCGTTGTCAAAAATTGTTCTGCGGATAATTTTGAACCTACCGAAAGTCCCAAAAATATTGTTACGATATTGATTAGAGCGTTTTGCATTGTGTCTGATAATCTTTCAACAACACCGCATTCTTTGCATAAATTACCGAATGTTAAAGCTCCGATTAAAGGGCACGCATCAGGTAAAAATATTACGCAAAGTGATAAAACAACAAGCGGAAACACGATTTTTTCGCGTTTTGTAACAGTTCTCAGTTGTTCCATCTGAATTTCACGCTCTTCTTTTGTCGTGAGAGCTTTCATTATAGGCGGCTGAATAACAGGAACCAATGCCATATAAGAATAAGCGGCAACCGCAATTGCTCCCAAAAGTTCAGGAGCAAGCTTTGATGTTACATAGATTGATGTAGGGCCGTCAGCACCTCCAATAATACCTATTGCTCCGGATTGCGGCAGGGTAAAACCAAACACGCAAAGAGCCAGCAATAGCGCACCGAAAATTCCGAATTGTGCAGCACCGCCTAAAAGTGCCGTTTTAGGGTTTGCAATTAACGGACCGAAATCTGTCATTGCGCCTACACCCATGAATATTATCAAAGGAAAAATCCCCTGATGAATACCTGCTTCATATATTATTCCTAAAAACCCATCAGGATTTGCGATACCTGCAACGGGGATATTTGATAAAAATCCGCCAAAAGCTATTGGAATAAGTAAAAGAGGTTCATATTGTTTTTTTATTCCCAGCCATAAAAGAAACAGACATAATAATAACATTACTGGTGAGCCGAACATATGTAAAAACTGTTCAATTCCCGATAATTCAGGATCTGCAGGTAAAATGAAATTTGCAATACCTGTTGATGACCAAAGTTTTTCCAAACTTTCCGCTAAATTCATTTTTGCCCTCCTTAACCTACTGTTGCCAGGACTTCGCCTGCCTGAACTTTGTCGCCTGTGCTAACTTCTAATGATTTTACCGTACCGGAAACTGTTGATTTTATTTCTGTTTCCATTTTCATAGCTTCAATTACGGCAACAACATCGCCTTCTGATACACTATCTCCAACAGCAACAGGCAGTCTTAAAACATTACCAGGCAAACCGGTTTTAATTGGTGTTCCGTTACTGTTATCAGAGCTTTGAGAGGATGTTTCAATTCCGTTTGTAACGTTTATATCGTATGTCTTGCCGTTAACGTAAGCTTTTTCGCCATCAATTTTAATTGCATATTTTTTGCCATTAACTGAAACTGTGTAACCACCGTCTTTTGATTTTTCGGTTTCATTTGAAACAGAGCTTGCAGAAACTTTATTAACTGAAATTTTACCATTGCCGAGTAAAAAGTCGATACCTTTATCAACATTACCGTCTTTGCAGGCAGCTGCAATGAAAAGATTTTCATCAGTTACAGGTAATTCTGCAGCAATAAGTCTTTGTTCAGCAGCTTTTACACCTTTTTCAGGATCTTTGTCATTCAAATCAACAACTTTTTCCGTTGTCGGCATTAAACCTGTCTTTTCTTCCGCCCATTTTACAAGCTCAGGATCAGGTTCGCATGGAGTTTTGCCAAAATAGCCCAAAAGCATTTTTGCATACCCCGGATTTGCCTGTTCCCAAGGGTGTTCGGTTATTGTGTTTAAGAAAGACTGCTGAGCGTAGAATTGTGAAACAGGTGTTACTGATGTTGCAAATCCTCCGCGTGCGACAACTTCTTTCATATTGGCAATAAGTTTAGGGAATTTATCAAGCATACCCATATCTTTAAGCTGATTAACTGTTGTTGCCGTAGCCCCGCCAGGTAAAGGTGCCTGTATAAGAATAGGATTAACGGATAATGAAATCGGTGAAATCGGATAATCTTTCATACATTCTTTAAAGATTTCTTCTGTTTCCATAATCTTTTTAATGTCTAATCCCAAATCATAATCCGTACCTTTTAAAGCGTGCCACATAGAAATAATATCAGGCTGAGCAGTACCGCCGGAAACAGGTTTCATTGATAAATCAATTCCGTCAGCGCCGCCTTCAAGAGCTGCCAAATATGCCGCTAAACCCGTTCCTGCAGTTTCGTGAGAATGGAAACGGATGTGAGCATCTTCGCCTAAAAGTTCACGAGCCATTTTAACTGTCGCATAGACTTTTCTCGGGTTTGAAGTTCCGGATGCATCTTTAAATGCAAGGCTGTCAAACGGTAAACCGCTGTCTAAAATATTTCTCAAAACTTTTTCATAAAAAGCAACATCATGTGCGCCTTCGCAACCGTACGGCAGTTCCATCATAGTAATGGTAACTTCGTGCTGTAAGCCGTATCTTCTTATACTGGTTGCTGAATCTATAAGGTTGTTAACATCATTTAAAGCGTCAAAGTTTCTGATAACATTAATTCCGTGTTTTGCAAAAGTTTTTGCGTGTAAATCAATAACATCACGAGGTTGTGAATTTAAACCTACAACATTGACACCTCTTGATAAAGACTGAAGTTTAACGTCAGGGCCGACAGCTTCTCTGATTTTGTCCATTGTTTCAAAAGCATTTTCATTACAGAAAAATATCGGAGCCTGAAATCTTGCGCCGCCGGCTGTTTCAAAATGTTTAATTCCGGCATCTACGGCTGCCTGCAGGGCAGGTATAAAATCATCAACAAGAACTTTCGCTCCGTATATTGACTGAAATCCGTCTCTGAATGATGTATCCATTACTTTAATTTGTTTTTTTGTCATTTTTATGTCCTCTTTTAAAATATTGTCTTAACTATCCCAAGCTTTTAACTGCTGCTATCGCTATTGCGATTTCAGTATCGTCTCCTGCTGGTTTACTTTGTTTTTTGGGTTCTTCAACTGCCTCAGGGAATATTTTATTCAAATACCCTACAACTTTTGACATAACCATCATAGAGATGATTAACATGCACAAAAAGCACAGTACAAATCCCATTCCTATGCACATCATTTGTAGTCCAAGTGATAATACACTTTCTGTCATAATATATCTCCTATATCCAAAATAATATCTTTATCCTGTTGCGCCAAAACAAGTTCGCCATGTTCGTTGATGCCTTTTGCAGTTCCTGAGATGTTTTTGTTTATCTGTGCAACTGTAAGTTCCTTGTTTAAAAAGCATGCATGTTTAATATATTCGTCCATAATGAATAAAAATCCATTGCCCATAAATTCATCATATTGGCCAAAAAATTCTTCACAAAGTTCTGTTTTGAAATTTTCAAGATTAATTTCCCGATTTATTTCAAGATTTAAAGCTGTTGCGGGTTTATCTATTGATTTAAAACTTTCTGCTTTTGCGTTTAGATTTACTCCGATCCCCAAAACAATTCCGTTAAAATTATTTTGACTCATTGAAGTTTCAGCAAGAATCCCTGCGATTTTTTTGCCGTTTACAAGAACATCATTGGGCCATTTGATTTGCGGAGCAACTTCGTATTTTTCAAGTATTCTGCATAATATTACCGATAAATACTGAGTAATATTTGAAAAATGGGAGCTGTATTTTAAATCAGGTTTCAAAACAAATGTCAAGAATAAATTACCTTCTCCCAAATCCATCCAGGAGCGATTTAATCTACCTCTGCCGTTGGTTTGAGTTTGAGCAGTTACAACAGATCTGTCGTGTAATTCTGTCAGGTGTTCTTTTGCCCATTGATTTGTTGAATTTACATTATTCAAATTAATATCGTTAAACATATCCTTCATATATTGTCAATTGTACACCAAAAAATTTTATTTGCCAAATTTTTTCTGTTGGGTTACAATAAAACTTAGATAAGGGGATGTGATGAGCGAAATAGGGCATTGGGTTTGGTCAACAAATTTAAACGGAAACAATTTAAGTTTTAATCTTGACACAATTTTTACAATGTGGCTTGCTATGGCTATACTCATTGCCGTTGCTTTTATTGCTACACGCAAATTGGAAATTATACCTTCAAAATTTCAGGCGGTATGCGAGGGTGTGATGAATTTCATAAGTGACACAATGAATTCATTTTTACCGGAAAAAGGTGCAAAACACGTTCCGCTTGTAGCATCATTGTTCTTATTTATACTTACCGCAAATTTAATCGGGCAAATACCTTTGAGGGTAATTCATTTAAAATCAGGTGAGTTTGCGGCGCCGACAAATGACATAAATGTTACGGCGGGGCTTGCCATAATTGTGCTTGTGTATTATGTCGGGCTTGGTTTTATAAAAAAGAAAGGGAAATTTTTATTACATGAATTTTCAATTTCCGGAATTATAATGATGTTTGTTGAAATTCTTGAAATGGTTACAAGACCTTTAAGTCTTGCCATACGACTTTTTGCAAACATTTTGGCTGGCGAAATTCTTGTAACAATGATGCTTGGAATTTTTGCATATTTACTGCCTTTGCCTATTATGCTTTTTGAACTATTGGTAGCGTTTATTCAGGCAACGGTATTTATGATGCTGACAATGACATACATATCATCAGCAGAGGGCGAACACTAAAAAAAATATTGTTAATAAAAAAGGAGAAAAAAATGATTGAACAAACAGCAAATTTGAGTTTAAACATGGCACATTTGAGTGCGGGTATTGCAATCGGTTTTGGTGCAATAGGTGCGGGACTTGGTATCGGACTTGCAACAAAAGGTTTAATGGATGCGGTATCGCGTCAGCCTGAAGTTGCAGGTAAAGCGTTCGGATTTTTCTTGCTTGGTGCTGCGTTATCTGAAGCGTGTGCTTTGTATGCATTCGTTATTGCATTTTTACTTACAGGAAAATAGAAAATAAAAAATGGAATTTAATGCGACTTTTTTAGTAACGGTAATAAGTTTTCTTTTGTTCATGGAAATTATGAACTTGATTTTCTATACGCCTTTGAAAAAAATAGGTGAGCAAAGAGATGCCATGATTTCCAAAAATTATGCTGATGCACAAAAAATTGACAATGAAGCGCAGGAGATAATTGATGACCGTGACAAAAAGTTTGATGAAGCAATGCAGAATGCAAATAAAGTAATGAATGACAAAATTAATGAAGCGAATTTCAATTATCAAAAAGAAATGAGTGAAATTAAAGACAAATCTTTCAGAAAAATGGTTGAGATTAAAAAAGAACTTACTGAAAACGAAAAAGAAGTAACTGATGCGCTGGTGCCAGAAATTGATAATATTTCGGAATCCATAGTTTCTAAAATTCTGAAAGGAGGCAGCAATGGCTGATTTTTGGAATTTACTTGTTTACAGTAATGTTATCAACTTCATTATTCTTGTTGCGCTTTTGGCTTTTGTGTGTGTCAAGATAAATATGGCGGGAAAGCTTTCTTCCTTTAAAGATGCCATAGTGGAAAAAATTGAAAATTCAAAAAAAGAAAAAGCAGACGCGGCTAAAAAATTGTCTGACGCAAAAGAGTATTTTAAACTTCTTGATAATGACATTAATGAATGTGTAAGTAAAATTGAGGCTGGTGCAAACAGTGTTGTTGCCGATATTGACGAAGCAATTAAGAAAAATACGCAAAAAATAAATGACAATACCGAAAAATTTTTAGCTAATGAAAAAAGCAAGATTATACGGAAGATTTCTTCAGCTGCGTACAACAATGCTTTAAATAAAGCACAGAACACAATAAGCGAAAAATTTAGTTCGGACAGCGGGCTTCATAAAAAATATATAGAAAGAAGTCTTGATATTTTTGAAAGGATGGATTTGTAAAATGGAAAATTATATTTCTCATACTTCAAAAATATATTCGCAGGCGCTTTTTGATGCAGATAAAAATTTATCAGAGGGATTAACGGAAATTTTGGATATTACAAAAAAATCTGATGATTTGCAAAAAGTAATGTCAAATCCGACGGTTTCTGTTAGCGAAAAACAGGATATTATTGATAAAGTTTTTAAAGATAAATCGGATGATAAAATTGTTTCATTTTTAAAAATACTTGTTTCTCATAATCGTTTTGGTGATTTGGAGCAGATAATCAGTTCATATATGGTTAAAGTAAATGAATACAACGGTTATCAGAATGTAAAAATTACTTCCGCTATTGAGCTTACCGATGATGAAAAAAATAAAATCATTGATAAAGTTACAAAAAAACTGAATAAAAAAATTATACCGGAATGGGTTGTTGATAAAGAAATCATTGCGGGGTTAATTTTTCAGATAGGCGATAATGTCGTAGATACAAGTATAGGAAAAAATATTAAAGAGTTAAGTAAAATATAAAGGTGAGAATTATGATAAGTATTAAACCGGATGAAATCAGTTCAATTATCAAAGAAAAAATTGAAAATTATGAAATAAAGACGCAGGTTGAAAATACAGGTTCGGTCATTGATGTCGGTGACGGTATCGCCCGCATATATGGTTTGCGAAATGTTATGGCAAGTGAGCTTGTGCGTTTTGATGACAAAGACGGAACGCTGGGTATTACGATGAACCTTGATGAGGATAGTGTCGGGGTTGTTATTTTGGGTGATTATACACATATTAAAGAAGGTATGACTGTTAAAACAACCGGTGAAATTGCATCGGTTCCTGTAGGTGACAGTTTGATAGGCAGAATTATTGATCCGACAGGCAAACCGCTTGACGGCAAAGGCGATTACCACTATTCTAAAACGCGTCCTATTGAACGTGTTGCTCCGGGTATTGTTACAAGACGCTCTGTTTATCAGCCTTTACAGACAGGTCTGACTTCTATAGATGCTTTGACTCCTATCGGCAGAGGCCAAAGAGAACTTATTATCGGTGATCGTCAGACAGGAAAAACTGCCATTGCCGTTGATACCATAATTAACCAAAAAGGTAAAAATGTTATATGTATTTATGTTGCCATTGGGCAAAAGACATCAACAGTTGCACAATTGGCAAAAACTTTGGAAGAAAAAGGTGCAATGGAATATTCTTTAATTGTTTCGGCAACCGCGAATGAACCTGCTCCGTTACAATATATTGCACCGTTTGCTGGTGTTGCGATAGGAGAAGAATTTATGGAGCAGGGCAAAGATGTTCTGATTGTCTATGATGATCTTTCAAAACATGCTCAGGCTTATCGTGCGATGAGTTTGCTTCTTAAAAGACCGCCGGGGCGTGAAGCATACCCGGGGGACGTATTTTATCTGCATTCAAGACTTCTTGAACGTGCGGTTAAACTTAACGATAAACTTGGCGGCGGAAGTATTACGGCATTGCCTATTATTGAAACTCAGGCGGGTGACGTTTCAGCATACATTCCTACAAACGTTATTTCAATTACTGACGGACAAATATTTTTGGAAAGTAATTTGTTCAATAGCGGTGTCCGTCCTGCAATTAACGCAGGTATTTCGGTTTCACGTGTCGGCGGTGCCGCTCAAACCAAAGGTATAAAACAGGTTGCCGGGAAATTAAGATTAGACCTTGCACAATACAGAGAACTGGAATCTTTTGCTCAATTTGCCTCCGATCTTGATGATGCGACAAAAAAACAACTTTTACGAGGTGAAAAATTAACGGAAGTTTTGAAACAACCACAGTATAACCCTTTGAGTGTAGCAGAACAGGTAAGTATTCTGTTTGCCGCAAATGAAGGTCTTTTGGATGATGTTGATAATAGTAAAATTGCTTTGTTCAAAAAAGAATGGTGCAAATATTTCAATGCAAATATGAAAAATCTTGTTGCAAATCTTAATGAGGGTAAAGGTTTGGAGGATTCCGACAAGGAAGATTTAACAAAAAATCTGGAAACATTCAAAACTACTTTTAAAGGTTAATTCATGACAAATCTGAAAGATATAAAAAACAGAATAAACAGTATTCAGAGCACGAAAAAAATTACACGTGCCATGAAAATGGTTGCTGCCGCTAAAGTTAAAAAAGCGGAGAACAGTGTAAAAGCTTCCAGACCGTTCACTTATGAATTAAAAAACATGTTTGAAAAAATGCTTGCAAGTATTAATGACGATGGTGCTTTTATAGAAAACTTGCACATAGAAAGTCCGATAGACAATTATCCTAAGTTGCTTGAAAGGCGTGAAATAAAAAATGTAGGCTTGCTTGTAATGACCTCTAATAAAGGTCTTGCGGGTGCATATAACTCAAACATTATCCGCAGAACTCTTGAAACGATTAAAAATTATACAGATAGCGGTGTGGGTGTAAAACTTTTTGTTATCGGTCAAAAAGGAGAAAACGGTTTAAAACGGAAAATAACAAGATTTGGAATAGATATTACCAAAACATATTTTAATGTTATTGATAAAGCTGATGTATCCAATACTTATTATGTTGTAGAAGATTTGGCGGAACTTTTTGTTAGCGGGCAAATTGATAAAATTGAACTGATAACGACAAGATTTAAAAATATGATGAGCTATTTTGTTGAAAATTGGCAGATACTTCCATTGGAAAACGTTAATCATAACAACAAATTTGACGGTATAATTGAAAGTCTTATGGAATTTGAACCTAATAAACCGAGTATTTTGCAGCAGATAGTACCTATGTATTTGACAAATATAATTTATCAGGCTGTTCTGGAGGCGCAGGCAAGCGAATTGGCTTCCAGAATGACTGCGATGTCAGCTGCCGCAAATAATGCGGAAAAAATTCTGTCGGAACTTTCCGTTGAATACAATAAAATCCGTCAGGCTGCAATTACAAACGAAATAGTGGAAGTTGTATCTGGTGCTAATGCACAGCTTGGATAATAAAAAATCTCAGGATAATTTCCTGAGATTTTTATTATTTCTTAAAATCTTCCGGTTTCACCGTAAACAGGTTGACCGAAATTCCAGTATGTGTTAATCCAGCTTGAGCCTTCGTTGCGGAAACGAATTCTTTTTTTGCCTTTTTTAACAACTTTTTTACCTTTTTTTGTAACAACTTCTTCTTCAACAGGTTCTGCTTGAGCAGTTAAATCTGTGGTTTGAACTGTAGGTGCAGTATATTTTGTTGTAGGAATTGACTGAAATTCAGGTGTATTCATATAATCAAAATTGTCTCTGTCAAGAGCTCCAAAAGCCATTTGAGCTAAAAATAAAGCACAAAGTATTAAAGTAAATTTTTTCATACGCATATCTCCAATCTAGTCATATATTAATCTGAACAGGCAAATAAGTCAAGAAAAACAACTTGGTAAAATATTATATTTTGTTATAAAATATATTTATGAAGAAAATTTTATTTGTATTCGGAACACGACCGGAGGTTATTAAGCTTGCACCATTGATTATAGAAATGAGGAAATATCCTCAGGTTTATGATGTCAAAATTTGTAATACGGAACAACAGAAAGAATTATCTAATCAAACTTTGGATTATTTTGGTTTAAAAGCGGATTACAGTCTTAATTGTATGCAGGTTAACCAGACTTTACTTGAAGTTCAGACAAGAATTTTAGCGGAACTTGATAAACTTTTTAAGAAAGAAAGTTTTGATGCAACGATTGTTCAGGGGGATACAATAACTGTATTATCGGGCGCTTTGGCAAGTTTTTATAATAAAATTCCTGTTTACCATGTTGAAGCCGGTTTGCGTTCATATAATCTGACAGAACCTTATCCTGAAGAGGCAATGCGCCAGATGGTTTCACGTATTGCGGATTTGAATTTCTGCCCGACCGAAAACAACAGACAGGCTCTGTTAAAAGAAAATGTACTGCCGGAAAAAATATTTGTAACCGGAAACACTGTTATTGATGCTCTTTTTTGTTTGACCGAAGAAACAATGAAGAAATCGGAACAATTTTTTGAAAATAAAAATATCAGGATTGATGATAAATTAGTTTTGATTACTGCTCACAGACGTGAAAATCACGGTGAACGGCTTGATAATATAATTTCTGCGATAAAATTTTTAGCAAGAAAATATAATGACCACACATTTATAATTCCTGTTCATCCGAATCCGAATGTTAAGGATAAAATTTACTCCGAACTGGGCGGGTTGAATAATATAAAATTGCTTGAGCCTTTAGATTATCCTAATCTTGTTTATTTAATGAAAAACGCCAAACTTATTTTAACTGATTCCGGCGGAATACAGGAAGAAGCTCCGACTTTTGCATGTCCTGTAATTGTTTTAAGATACGAAACAGAACGCAAAGAGGGAATCGAAGCGGGAGTTTCAATTCTTGTAGGTGCTGATTACGATAAAATACTTGCTGAGAGCGAAAGAATCCTTTCTATGCCATGCAACGCTACACGCTTAACGGCAAAAAATCCTTATGGTAATGGAAAATCTGCCCAATTGATAGAGCAGATTATTCGTGAAAGGATTTAAGTATGTGTTTAAGTATTATTTGATAGCAGTTTCTTTTTGAATTGAATTCATTGAGTATCTGTATGTCGGCTGGTAATTCATTCTAGGAAGTTTTGCCTTGTAGAATTCAATTTCTCTGTCTCGTAATTCACGTCTTATAGCGATTCTTCTTGTATTTTTGTTTGTTGAGAACAGTATTATTGCTCCGATTATAAGCATTGAGAACGCCCAGTTTGTTTTTTGTTGTCCGAAACGTTCGCCGACATATATAGGAGCGGAATCAGGTGTGTTAAATATTATGTTGGCACTTGCAACATTCGGAGAAATTATATGCAGTTTTAATTCGCCTTTTTCGCCGTTTTCAACAATAACACGTCCATTTTTATCAAAATTTTTATAGATGGTAGTTAAATTATTTGCGCAAGTTAAATCTTTTGTGATGAGTGTAATTTCGTTAGGACTTTGAACAGTTTTCTTTATTTTGGCATATTTATCAGAGCGCAGAAGAACATTATATTGTCCGTCTGCCTGTTCAAATACGACGGAATTCAGGAAATTTTGCGATGCAAAGCACGCATTTATCCCTAATCCCATCATCATTAATAAAGTTACAACTAATCTAAACATCATCCCTCTGATTTCTCTATTGTATATTAACAAATATTTTAATTGTGTACTATCAATCTAAAGGTCTATTTTTATAAATCCGCCGGACTATTTCAAATTGTACCAAATGTTAAAAATTACATCTTTATCATTGGCAAGATCAATTTCTTTACCTCTGAAAGCACTACCGATATATTGAAAACCTCTCTTCCATTTCGGGTAATAATACTGCAGCATTTCAAATCCGTCAATTGTCAAACTGCTTTCAAATTTTAAAATCTTACCGTTTTCCGGTATTATTTCAAAATTTTTAAATTCAATTTGCGCATTATCAAAACACCATCCGTTCTCTTTTATATAGTCTATTTGCCCGTATATTTTAGTTCCTTCGTGGATAAAGACTTTATCATTTTTGATCACATCTCTGACTATCTTAAATTCAACGATATCTCCCACCTCAGCTTCATCGTGTATTGTTGACATATCATTAACAGGAGCAATTTTTATAGGCAATTTTTCTGCCCCGAATGAACATAAACCAAATAACAGTATAGTAAACAGTAAAATTAGTTTCTTCATTTTTCCATCCATAATTCAAAGACATTTTTCTCAGGCAAAATCGTTATTTCTCCGCCTCTTACATATTGAGCAAAGACGGTGAAAAAATCCATAATCTGATTATGTTGATTACCGTTTAGAGCTATTGTGCCGCAATATTTATTATCGGAATTTAATGATTTAAAGTTATCTATAACAAGAATCGCTTCTTTACCCGCAAATCCGTTAGGTTCGTATTTTGAAACAACACCTCTCACAATATCTTTATTATTCAAGACTTTAAATTCCAGATAATCACCCTCAGATATTCTTTTTGATGTTGTAATTTTTTGAACAGGTGTTATCTCTACGGCGGTTTTTTGCGCAAAAACCGGTATTTCCTCGCAAAAAAGTATGGTTAATACTAAAAATGCAATAAAATATTTCATTATAATCCTTCTTTAACGGAGCGTTTTTGCTGACGAACATCTTCTTTATGTCTGAAACCTTTAAGTTCATCAGCGAAGGCACATTCAAAATTTTTATAATATGGTGAATTTGTTTTTGGGCTGTTCAAGTACTGAGGGTATTTTTTATAAATATATTTGTACATGGAAACCAGTCTTTTTGAGCCTTTAGGGTGAGTTGAGAAAAATCCCCAGTCCCACATAGGTTCACTAAAAAGTTTATTTCCGATTATTATTGCAGAAATAGGATCATACCCCGCATTCACCATATAATCTATTGCTTTAAGGTCTGATTTCATTTCATAAGATTTTGAGTTCCATACAGTTGCAATATATTTAACAGGGCCGCCGTACGCTTCTATTGAGTGTGCTATTTCATGCCCTAATATAAACGCAAGTTCGTCATCATTGCTGATATGTCTCAATACTCCCGTATAAATAGTAACGTTTTTATAAAACATGTTTGAATTTGCATTAACTTCATTATTTCTGCTTATGACTGTTATCGGAACACGTTTAGTCAGATTGTTGGCTGACATTATTTTCCCCGCAACGGAATAAACTTTTTCCTGAGTTTTACATGTTTTGAACCAGTAATTTTCCATGTTTAAATCATTTATTACGTATGTGAAATCATCTGCAATTGCGGATAAACCGAATACCAATGCGAAAATAATCCCTAATAATTTTAATTTCATACTCCCTCCACGATTACTGTATTTTTGATTTTATAAAATTTATTTGGTTGTGTCAAATTAATAAGCGCTAGTTTGTCCTGGTTGAAATATTTCTGTGTATTTTTATAAGGCTTATTTTATAACTTAATAATAAAATTATTGATGCGGATACCCAGGCTGCGGGTGTTGCCGTACAAACTCCTGTAAATCCGAAATGGTGTCCTAAAATAAATGCAAAGGTACATCTTGCGATTAATTCTGCAATGCCTGAAATCAACGGAGCCATAACCCGTCCCATTCCTTGTAATATGTTTCTGAAAGACATTAAAAGTCCCAGGAATACGAAGAACCACATTACTATATGAATATATTGGGTTGCCATTTTGAGAACTTCCGCGTTGTGTTCTCTCATAAAGAGCATAATAAAGTTTTCTGAATAGAGTGATAACACAATAATTGAAAATACGCTGACAGTACCGATTATACACAGAGCATATTTTGTGCCAGTTTTAATACGTGAAATTTTATTTGCACCGTAATTTTGTGCGGTATAAACAGCCATTGTTGCACCAAGCGCCAAAAATACCTGAGTGAATACCTGGTCAATAACCATTACTGTTGTGTACGCGGCAATTGCGTTTGAGCCGAGTGTGTTTAATACATACTGAATAGCAACCATACCCAAAGACAGAACGGACATCTGTATTCCCATAGGTATCCCTATTTTTAAATGTTCTTTATAAAACTCGAAATCGGGTTTCCAGTCGGATTTTTTGAAACGCAGAATTTCAAATTTCCAAAAAATGTACGTGATACATAATAAAGTTGAAACACCCTGAGATATTACCGTTGCAAGTGCGGCACCGGTTATTCCCATGTTGAGTTTTATAATTAATGTCAAATCAAGAATTATATTCAAAAATGATGTGAATATCAAAAAATAAAGAGGTGTTTTGCTATCTCCCAGCGCTCTCATGACGTTTGAAGATAAGTTATAAAACACTACCGCAAAAAATCCCACAAACATTATAAATAAATACTGCGAAGCATAATCTATAATATTTTCCGGTGTTGATAAAAATTTCAACAAGTGGTGAGTTAAAGGTGTTGCAATAGATGTCAGAATTACCATAAGTATAAAAGCAAGCACGATAGATGTGCAAAATGATTTTCTCACGCCGTCATAATCTTTAGCTCCGAATTTTTGGGCAGTAACAATTGTAAATCCTTGCGTTGATGCAAAAATAAAACTTATAAAGAAGAATATTAAAGGCATTGTTGCGCCGACTGCCGCAAGCGCTTCGATTCCGAGAGTTCTGCTTACGATTAGTGCATCAACAAAATTATAAAGCTGTTGAAAAACGTTACCGATAAATATCGGCAACATAAACCATAAAATAAGTTTTAACGGGTGCCCTTCAGTTAGTTCTTTTGTCGCCATAAGCAAAATATAACATAAAATATTTTCAGGATAAATTATCTATTTATGCATAAGCTTCGCCGATGGTGTCAACGGCTTCAACCTTGATATCGGTGATTAATTCAGAGTACGAAATTACAACAACCGTTGGCATGTGGCGTTCAAGTAATTGATATAAAGGCAAACGTATTCTTGGCGAACATAAAATTACCGGCTGTTGACCGCAAGCCTGTTGTGCTCTCAGCATTGTTGTTGCGGTTGTCTCAATTAATTCCTGCACCTGCATAGGGTTTAAAAGGAACATTGTACCAAGCTCCGTTCTTTGGCAGCTGTCATCAAGTATTTTTTCCCACTCAGACGACAGGGTAAGTGCATAAAGAACTTTGTCATCCTGAACGTTAGAAAGACAGATTTTTCTGCCCAAAGCTGCTCTCAGACGTTCTGACAGAATATCAGGCTCTTTAGAAAATCTTGCATAATCGCAAAGTCTTTCAAATATAAATATAATATCTTTTATAGAAACTTTTTCTCTGATCAGGTTAACAAAAATCTTTCTCAAATCACTTGTAGAAATAATGGTCGGAACAAGGTCGTTAACAAGCGTAGGGTCTTGTGAACGTACAAGTTCCATAAGTTTAAGAACATCTGTTTTTGTCATAACGTCATCAACGTGACGTCTTACGCATTCCTGCAGGTGAGTAACAATAACGTCAGTCGGGTCAACCGCCTGAACGGCACGAACGGCTTTCGCGGTTTCAGGTGTAATCCAGTATGCCTGTGTTTGGAAAGTCGGGTCAATACCGATTATGGCATCTTGCGGAACTTCTTTTTTAACGGCATCCCATTGGTCTGCAATAACCATTAAACGCCCCGGATAAACATAACCCGTTGCGACCGTATCACCTCTTATTGAAATCATATATTCGTTAGCATCAAGCGCAGAACTATCCATAATTCTTATGTTCGGAATAATGTAACCGAGTTCATCAGTTATTCTTTGACGTAAAGCGGCGATTTTCGGCAATAATTGCCCTTCCTGATCAGGATCGGCGATTATAAGCAAGTTTGAACCTACCTGCAAACTCAACGTATCAACACCTAAACGTTCATACATTCTGTTCGGGTTAACCAAATCCTGCATGTTTTGACGAACGTTTTCCAATTGTCCCATCTGAGATTGAACGTCTGCATTAATGAGTACAGAAAATCCCGCAACGCCTATTGCTATTGAAGCTATCAAAAACGGAAGCCAAGGAAGACCAGTATGAGGGCCTGTTATAGCCAGCAAGAACAAGAAACCTGCAGCAAAGAATAATGCATAAGGTTTTGTCATGATTTGTCCGGAAAAATCTGAACCTAATGATGAACTTTGTGCAGATGAACGTGTCATGAAGATACCTGCTGCAATTGACATCAATAATGACGGAACCTGAGATGAAAGACCGTCACCTATTGTTAATATTGTATATTTTGAAACGGCATCGGCTATCGGCATCTGGTTCATCAGGCAGCCTATTGTCAAACCGCCGATGATGTTGATTAACATGATGATAATACCTGCGATAGTATCACCTTTTACAAACTTCATAGCACCATCCATAGAACCGAACAAGTTTGATTCTCTGGATAAATCTTCACGTTTTTGCGTTGCTTCTTCAGGTGAAATCAGACCTGCGTTAAAGTCGGCGTCAATGGTCATCTGTTTACCGGGCATAGCATCAAGAGCGAAACGGGCGGCAACTTCTGCGATACGTTCCGCACCTTTTGTGATAACCAAAAACTGTACGACTGTTATGATTAAGAAGATTACGCCACCGACAACCATGTTACCTCCGGTAACGAATGTACCGAATGCGTGGATGACTTCACCGGCTTCACCTTTTGCAAGAATTAACCTTGTTGATGCAATAGAAAGACACAACCTGAACATTGTACCGATTAATATGATTGACGGGAATGATGATAATTCAAGCGGTTTTTGAATATACAGGGCGAACATCATCAATACGATACCAAGAGTTATGTTCATACAAATACAAACGTTAATAACCCAGTTAGGAAGTTCAACAAGCAAAATGACAATTAAAAACAGTACAAATACTGCCATAAGTATTTCACTTATAGGATTTCCGCTACCTGCTGCTTGTTGTTGTCCTTGTGCCATATATTATACTTCTCTCAATGCTTTTGTTACTATGTCAATTTGTGTATCAATTGTAACGTCGGTTATTCCGTTAGTTGTCTGAATTATTGCTCCCCCCTGAGTTATGCTGTTATCAGGCATTATCATAACTTTGACTTCTAATCCTGCCTGCTCTATCATTGTCGGAATTTGTGTTTTGACAAGAGGAGCGTCAATCGGATTAAGTTTTATCATAAGTTTTGTTTCTTCCTTAGAAAGAGTTTTTAAACATTGTTGAATGTTGCTTAGAATTAAATCAGGGTTTTCCTGTACTTCTGTTTTAATGATTTTTTTTGCAATATCAACACTAATATTCATTATTTCAGGCATTATTGCCTCAAAAACTTCCTGTTTTGCATTATAAAATTTTGCCAGCTGATTTTTAAAGTTGTCAATTGCATCATTGGCATCATTTATACCGTTTTCATAGCCTTCTTTTTGAGCGGTTGCTTTTATAACATTTGCTTCTTCTCTTGCTCTTGAAATCAGGTTTCTGTCCTCAGTTCGTCTGAAACCTCGTCTGCGCTCACCTCGTCTGCGTTCGTCACGTGCGGTGAAATCTATATTATCCAAATCAAACAAATTTATGGAAGGTGTATTTTCTCCCGAAGAATTTTCTTTATCGGAAGAACCTGACGGATTATTTTCTGACTGATTTTTGGAGTTCTTTTTTATTATCACTTTTTGACATATCCCCCCGAAATATTATACCCCATTTTCTATATAAGAGGCAAGAATGCACGCTACTTTAGGCGGAATAGGTACTATTTCGTCTTCCAGTGCAGAGAATACAAATCGCCGTACCAACGCTCTTTCAGGCTTTAAAAGTTTTTCCAATTTTTCTCTGTCCACATCCGCGCAAATCTCTTTAATTTTATTTACAATTTTTGTAGGAGAATTTTCAAGTTCGTGAACAGGCAAGAAGTCTTTAAAATCTCTCAAACATTGCATTACGGTTCTTGCATCAAGTTTTGTTGACAAATCCTTCATGCCCATATAGCGGATAATGTCGCCGGCTTCTCCCGGTTCAAATTTATCAAGAATAACCTGCACCTTATCCTGCTGCATTCTTTGGAAAAGCATTGCAACAGTAAGTAATTTAAGTTTTTTGGAATTTTCATCATCAAGTCCGGCATATCCTCTCTGCCGTTGCGGAATATCCGGAGCGCCTTGATTTTGCGGCGGCCTTGCCTGTTGCGGCGGAGGATTTTGCGGAACCTGTTCCTGAACAGGTTCAGGTTCTTCAAATTCTTCAGGAGCTTCTTCCGGAACTTCTGCTTCAGGAGCAATTTCTTCTTCCTGTGCCTGATTTTCTGCGGCACTTTGAGCCATTGCATCAATATTTGACTGGCTTACCGCTTTTTCAAGAAGTCCCTCATCAATTAAATTCTTGTTTTTCAACTCTTCCATACATTCCGTATAGACTTTTCGGACTTGCTGTTCTATAGCTGCAAGAGCGTGTTCTGCCGGAACATTCTGCCTTTGGGCATTTTGGGCAATTTCAAATATGACCATTGCAATTTTTTGCATTGTAGGATCCCAATACTGGCGGGGGATACCTGAATTTACAAGGTCAACTGATTTATGAAAAGTCCATTCGGCAATAACCTGAGTTATAAACATTGCCTGATCGGCATTAAATTCTCCGCTGTTATCAAGGGCTTCGCCTGCAATATTTGCAAATTTTAAAAGTGTTGAACAGATGTATTCTTTTCCCTGCGCGTCAATATACGGCGGAACAAGTTCCTGCGCCTGTGAAAACATACTTTGTGCAAAACCTTTATAGTCAAATCCTTGAATTGGCATTTTTTATTCCCTTTATTCCGATTTTATCCTTTTTCTATCCAACTCTTAATCTTGTCGGCAGCTTCATCTTCCGCAATATCGGAAATATCAGCAGAAATTCCGCTCAGAACTTCAAGCAATTTATCGTTAGGAATTTCAGGCTGTTGCTGTTGAGTTATTGCACCTCGTTGCTGTTGTTCAACAAGTCCTTGGGCAAGTTGTGATTGTTGTGCTGTCAGTTGATTTGCACGCTGAGTCATTTCTTGAAGTTGTTGTTCCTGTTGATTTGCAATTTGTCTCAGGTTTTCAACATCACGTTTTTGTTCGTCACGTGCGGCTCTGATTTTGCCTGATACATGAGCAATTATAAGAAGTGCAAGAACACCGAAGCCTGCAATTGTAATCCACCAAGGATTGCCTGTTTCATCAGGTTCTGCAAGTTTAACAGGTCTGTCTGAAGCAAGATACGGATCTTGTGAATCAGAGAAGGCAATAGATACGTTATCTGCTTTTGCCTTAGGGCTTGCGGCTTTTGCAATTAAATCTTTTAATTCCGCAATTGTGGTATTTGTCGGCAATGCACTTTTTTCAATAGTTACTGCTATTGAAATTTCTTCAACGACACCCGGTTTTATATATTCATTAACCTGTGTTTTTGTTACACCGTATTGAGTTTCCGTTGCCTGACGGGAGTAACTTCTGTTTTGGCTTGAAGCGGCATTCCCTTGTGCAAGACCGTTTGGCAGGTATAAACTTACAGCATTTATGCCTCTGCTTGAATCTGCTGTCTGGTCGCCCAAACCTTCCTGAAAAGATTGTTCGCTGACAGCCGTTTTTGATGACGGGTCATAAACTATGCTGAATTTTTCAACCGGAGCCTGAACTAAAAATGTGCTGACAGTTACTACATAATTGCCTTTTCCGTTCAATAATCTGTTCAATTGAGCGGAAACTTTCTTTTCCATATAACGGTCATTTTCTTCAAGTTTTGCAAGCATTTCATCATTTGCGCCGATTAAACTGTGATAAACATTTCCGGCGGTATCGGTTATTGCTATGTTTTCAGGAGTTAAGCCTGAAACACTGCCCAATAACAGATTAGAAATTGCCTTAACTTTTGACGGATCAAGTTTATCTCCGACAGGTAATGTTATCTGAACGGTTGCCGTTATAGGTTTTTGATTTGCCGAAAACATTGATTGTTCCGGAATTGAAATGAAAACAGATGCGTTTTCAATTGGGGTAATTTTTCTTATAAGTCTTGATAATTCACCATTTATTGCTCTGGTGAGACGAATTTTCTTGTCATCTTTGGTTGATGTGAAATCGCCCTTGTCAAAAATTTCCAAACCTTTATTTTGATCATATAAACCGCTTTCAACAATAGCGATTAATGCTCTGTCTCTTTGTTCGGTTGTACAAGCTTTTTTACCTGTTGTGCAATCGCCTTTTTTCAGGTATAGACGTGATTTTGTACCGTCAACCGCCCTGCTTGCGGCAATATTTTGTTTTGCAAGCATTGCTTGTATTTCAAGAGCTTTTCCTAAATTATCCGTTGTCAAAAGGTCAACATCTTCTTTCAGAGGTTCATTACTGACCTCAATGGATGTTCCGCCATTTCCGCTGTGCGAATTGGCATTCTTAATTATTGCAGGGACAAGCAATATAAAAATAAACAGAAGTATCCCCGTAATAGCAATGTAAAGTAATCGTTTGTTTTCCAGTAATTTTTTCAGTTGATCCATATTTTTTCTCTAATCAATCATTGCGAACATATCGCATAAGTAACTACACCTGTATCTGCATAATTCTGTCGTACGCATTAATGACTTTACCGACTGCCTGAGTTGCAATGTTTACCGTAATTTCAGATTTTGCCATTGCAATCATAACATCGTGAACATCAACATTTTGGTTGCCTGACATCACATCTTTAATCATGTTGTCAGGTGCATTAACTTCTGCGTTGAAGTTTTCCAGTAAACCCGAAAATACCTGTTTGAAATCAGGTGATTCCGTAGTTTCAACTCTGCTTGTTCTCATAGGTTTCATATCCCCGACACCAAAATCAATTTTTGAATGCTGGATACGCCCTGCCAAGTCATAATGCGGATAGAAATTGCTGTTCATAATTGACCCTTTCTACAAATACCATAATACACGATATTTATAATTGATGTATCGCCATTTGCAAAAAATACTCTTTTTGATTGAGAGATTTTTGCAAATTTAATACATTACAACTACCATGTCTTATTTAATAATGTTTTTTTAAAAGTCATGTTTATGTCAGCAAATAGTAAATTACGGTTTTGACTTGAAATTTTACGGCCGATGTTATAAAATACATAATTATAAATATGGACGGTTATTATGAATTTTGATAATTATTGTAATAAATTTGTGGGCTTTATGCACTCACAATTGTTTATGAAAAGTTTTATTTTTGTTGTCTTTACGGTTACTTTAACGGCATTGATTTCATCCCAGAATTTCTTTTTTCAGGATACTGTCAAAAACGGTATAAGCCAAAAAGATGTCTATGCCCCTAAAACAATAACAGTAATTGATACAAGAAGAACGGAGATGCTCAAAAAAGAGGCCGGCAACAAAGTTGAGCCTATTTTGACACCGACGGAAGATAATTTTATAAGGGTTAATTTTTCTACTTTACAAAATGCTATAAGAGAAATCCGTGCGGAAAATATTCCTCTTAGTGAACAAAAACAAAAGATTAATGTTTTGATGGATTTACCGAATTCAGGTAAAGATTTTGTTGTGGATTTTTTACTTACTTCTGACGAACCAAGTTTGAATGAAGCGTTTGCAAAGGCTAATCAGACACTTGAAAAGGTTCTTGAAGTCGGTATAACGGAAAGTGATTATCAGGCAAATTATGTTACCAAAATCATAAAACAAAATATGGTCAGAGACGTATCTAAACGCCAGGTTTCCGTAATTTCCGCACTTTTAGAGCAGGTAATTGTTCCAAACCTTGTAGTGGATGAATTTGCAACAAATATTGCCCGTCAGAATGCACAAAGCACAGTAAAACCATATGAAATGAAGTTCCAAAAAGGGGATGTAATAATAAGAAAAGGTGAACCTGTTACAAACCTGAAACAGGATGCTTTAAGGCAGGCCGGCATGAATGTTTATGAACTTGATTTTAAAGCGCTTTTATCTATGTATTTGATAGTAGTTTTGGGCGTTTTAATTTATCTTGCATACATGAAATATTTTGAAGATAAATTTCTGGAACATACATATTTGTCTTTATCCGCATCATTAACGGGTGTTCTGGTTTTATTCGGAATGTTATTGCCGTCAGGATTTTCACCTTATATTTTACCGATACCCGCATACGTATTCATACTTGCAATTTTCACAAGCCCAAGAATAGCGTTTGTTGCAGGAACGGTTTTGCTGATGATTATGGCTGTCGGATTTCATTATAGCAGTGCGTTTTTATGCACATTCACTCTGCTTATGCTTGTATCAGCAATTGCTATTTCAAAAATCAGATATTCAAAAAGAATGGACTTGCTGAAAGTTGGGATTTTTGTTTCTGTTGCAGGTGCCGTCATTGTAATGAGTATATTTATGCTTGAAAAATGTCTGGTGGATGTAAACAATTCTTTGATTTTGAAAAATACATGTTTTGTTTTCATAAACGGCATATTAAGTTCGGTAATCGTTTTGGGTACGTTACCTATTTTTGAAAGTACCTTTAAAATAATTACTCCTTATGGTTTGTCGGAACTTGCCGATGTAAACCAGCCGTTGTTAAAACGTTTGCAGTTTGATGCACCCGGAACTTATCATCATAGCCTTATGGTTGCCAATTTATCGGAAGCTGCAGCGGAAGCTATCGGTGCTAATCCGGTTTTGGCAAGAGTCGGGGCTATGTATCATGACATAGGAAAATTAAAACGGCCGTTATTCTTTGTGGAAAACCAGTCATATTTCAAAATTGAAAATCCGCATAATAATTTCACACCAAGAATAAGTAAAATGATTATAACTTCCCACACAAAAGACGGACTTGAACTGGCAAAAGAATATTCACTTCCGCAGGAAGTTCAGGATTTTATAATTCAGCATCACGGAGAAGGTCTTGCAAGTTATTTCTATAATCAGGCTTTAAAAGAAGAAGGTGCGGAAAATGTTAAAGAGGAGCAATTCCGCTATACAGGGCCTAAACCTAATAAGAAAGAAACGGCGATATTAATGCTTGCGGATGCCGTTGAATCTGCTGTGCGTGCAATGGACGATTCTGAGCCTGATGAGGTGCAGAAGGTTATTGATAAAATAATTATGGAACGTATAATTGACGGACAGTTATCCGATAGCCCACTGACGCTTCTTGATATTAAAAACATTTCTGCAACTTTCAACAGAGTTTTAAGGGGTATGAAGCACAACAGAATTAAATATGAAGACGATGAGTTTGAGAAAAAACTGAAACAGTTGGAAGAAAAAGAAGATAATGACTAAAATTGTTGAATGTTTAACGGATAATGAAAATCAGGATTTTGATGTTGATACCGATGAATGGCAAAATATTGCGGTGAAACTATTTAAAAATCTGGTTTCTCATAAGGAAGTTGCCGAACATTTTTGTCTTAAAGATATTGATTATGAAAAAGTTTTTTTTGATATAAGGTTTACTAATTCCGTTGAAACACACGAATTAAACCGAACATACAGAGATAAGGATTATCCTGCCGATATTATTACGTTTGCGCTTTTTGCGGATGATGATAATGCTTCTGTTCCTGATGGACAGGTAATATTGGGGGATATAATAATTGCCCTTGATAAAGTTGAAGAAATGGCAAAAGAGGAAAATAAAACATTTGATTATGAGTTAAAATTTCTTATCGCTCACGGAATCTTGCATCTTTTGGGATTTGACCACAGAGATGAAACGGAATATAATTTTGTTGTAAAACATCAAAATTTGGCAATAGAGGAACTAGCCTGATGACTAAATTTAAAGCAAAAAATTTTAAAGAGAAAATTCAAAATGCGATTCATGGTATTGCTCTTGCCTTTGCTGCGGAAAAAAATCTCAGAATTCACTTTGCAATAGGTTTAGTGGTGTTGATTTTGGGAATTCTATTAAACGTGGGAGCTGAGAAATTTTGCATTTTAACTTTAACCGTTTCGCTTGTTATTGTGACGGAAATGGTTAATTCGGCAATTGAATTTACAATAGATGCGCTTTATAAAAACAAATATTCAAATCTTGTCAGATTTGCAAAAGACATCTCAGCAGGCGTTGTGCTGTTCGTTTCCATTGCCGCTGTTATTATAGGTTTGGTTATATTTATTCCTGAGTTATTGTAAGAGTGTCCTGCGGTAAAGCATCGTTAACGATTTCTGTAGGATTTAACGCTTGTGTATAACGTTGTCTCATATCTTTAATGCCATAATAAAAAACACTTCCGGTCAGAAAACCAAGTAATAACAGCCATCCTGCCGGGCCGGCATATTTATAAGCTTTGTCCGTAAAAGAGCCTTTTGCCATTTGTCTTTGATGAACTCGCGGTTTAGAAGAAAATTTTGCGCCTGCTCCGAACGTAGCGGAAGTAACTTTTAAATCCATAATTTTTATACTCCTTTTAATAATATTTAGTAGAAAACCCGTAATAAAAAAATTTGCTAACAGTTTAAAATAATTTTACAAATTTAAAAACAGGCACCGGCAAGGCGGTACCTGTTTTAAATAAAGTTATAAATTAATCAAATACATAACTTATAACACCTGCTTCACGTGCTTTTTTAACAGCGGAAGCTATCATTCTTTGGTGTTTTGCGCAAGTCCCGGTTATTCTTCTGGGAATAATCTTGCCTGCTTCAGTTAAGTATCTTTTTAATTTAGCAGCATCTTTGTAGTCAATAAACTCAATTTTATCGGCACAAAGTGTGCAATTTTTCTTCTTTTTCTTGTCTGCAAAATCGTTCTTTGCCATTGTCTTAATTTACCTTTCTAGCCTTTTATACATTAATTTTTATACTTTTTAAAACGGGATTTCTTCTTCATTGACAAGCTCATTTGCTTCTGTTTCGCCAAATGAAACAATACTTTCTTCATTAGCAAAATCAGAGTTTGATGATGAATTTGCGGATGAACCGCCAATTTTTTCTATAGCATTCGCATCAATTTCAAATACTTTCTTTTCCGTTCCGTTCTCTGTTTTGACGGTATTTACCTGAAGTCTGCCGTCAACAAGAATCAGATCGTTTTTCTTTAGTGATTTAACAACTGATTCGAGAGCAAGCCTTTTTGAAATAACACGTATAAGAATGTTGTTGTCACGATCGTTCATGCACAAAATTATTTCATATATGGTTATGTCGTTTGCTGTGCTGAATTCTCTCGGTTCTCTGTAAACTGTACCTGTTACTGTTGCTTTTGCTATAGACATAAGATAATCCTCTTGTTGTTATGCTGTTACTTTATCAGAAGCGATTGTAAACATAGATCTGATGACATTGTCATTGATGTTGAGCTGTCTCTTGAATTCAGAAACCTGATTTTCAGGTAACGAAAGAACGATTGTAGAGAAGAAACCGTCTCTGTTGCCTGCAATATCATAAGCAAGTTTTTTTCTGCCTGTTTTGTCAACAGAAACTACCTTACCGCCAAGATCCTTAATTGTAGAATCCATCTTGTCAATGACTTTGCTGATTTCATCAGCGTCTAAATTTGGTTTAAATATAACCATTAATTCGTAATTTTTCATTTATTTCTCCTTTGTATTTATATTTCAAATTTGTACAGCCATAGTACATAAAAAAACAATAATTTACAAGTAATAATTTGCCTCAAAAACGTAATTTGCACTTCCCGTCATAAAAACATGTTCATGCGGATTGCCTTTATTTCCGCGCCACTCAACGATTAGAGAGCCGCCAAGCAAATTAACTTTTACTTTACTTTGTGTTAAGTTATTTAAAATTCCCTGAACAACAGATGCGCATGCGCCCGTTCCGCAGGCAAGGGTTATTCCGCAGCCTCTTTCCCAAACACGCATTTCAATTTCTGCAGGTGATATTACTTTTACAAATTCAACATTTGTTTTTTCTGGAAAAGACGGATGTTGTTCTATATCAGCACCATAATGTTGAGCGAATTCAAGCGGATTTTCGTCTGTAAAAATGACACAATGCGGATTACCCATAGAAACAGGGTTTATATCAAAAATTCTGTCTGCAATTTTTAACTTGTTATTTTCCTGCGCCAAATACGGAATTTTTGAGTTTTCCAGTATCGGTGCACCCATATCTACAGTAACTTCTCCGTTTTCAAGAAGTTTTGGTTTAATTATTCCGGCCAAAGTTTTTACGGTAAACTCCGATTTTTTAACATATCCCTTATCGTAAACATATTTTGCAAAACATCTCATTCCGTTTCCGCACATTTGGGCGGTTGTGCCGTCAGAATTGTAAAAATACCAGCCAATATCGGTTTCTTTTGTGGTGAGGTCAGGTATAATCATACCATCTGCGCCAATGCCGAAATTTCTGTCGCAGATTTTTTTTGCAAGTTCTGCCATTTCAAGTCCGGATTTTTGATATTCGTCATAATCTATTACGACAAAATCATTTCCAAGTCCCTGCATTTTTGTTATTTTAATAGATTTATTCATAAAAAATATTTTAGCATAAAAAAATTTATGCTAAAATGAGTTTATGAAAGAATATCAGTTTTATGTAGTGCCGACACCTATCGGAAATTTGGGCGATATGACTTTAAGAGCGATTGAAATTTTAAAATCGGTTGATTTAATTGCCTGTGAGGATAGCCGAGTTACTCAAAAATTATTAAATCACTACGATATTAAAACCAAATGTGTTTCGTATCACAAGTTCAATGAGAGAGAAAGAGTTGATTTTATACTTGGACAAATCAAAGACGGCAAGAAAGTTGCACTTGTTTCGGATGCGGGAACACCTTTATTTTGTGACCCCGGTGCAGTTATTGTTAAAGAGTTGAGAAAAAATAATATTTCCGTAACATCTTTAGCCGGTGCAAATGCGCTTGCAACATTTCTTTCGCAGGTATCAAGAGGTGGTGAAGATTTTCATTTTTATGGGTTTCTACCGAAATCGCAATCGCAAATTCAGGAACTTTTCAGCAAATATTCGGATACGGATTTTGCGTTTTATGAATCTCCGAACAGACTTCTTAAAACTCTTGAAATACTGTATTCCGTCAGAAAATCCGCAAAAGTTGCGGTAGGGCGCGAATTAACTAAATTATTTGAAGAAACAGTTGTTGATGATATTGAAAATGTCATTAAATATTTTTC
>JAGCBH010000017.1 GCA_017652265.1 bacterium | reverse complement strand
GGAACTTCGTAGCAAAGGCTGCCTGTTGTATTTTGAGCGTGTAAAATCAGATTTTTTGTGTCAATTTGAGAAATTACGGAAGCCCATAAATCTATTTGTTTCTGTGCACTTTCAAGATTTTCTGCCTCATAAAAATGAGTAAAAATACCCTCTAAATCAACAAAATCGCTGTTTCTGACTTTGTTTATAAATTCAACAGCCTTTTTCGGATTTATGCCAATTCTGTTCATTCCGGTATCAAGTTTTACGTGAACTTTAGGCTTTATTCCGGTTCTTTCAAAAATTTGTTTGCAGGCATTCAGGTGTTCGTCAGAAAAAACAGCAAAAGAAATATCCGAATATACGGCGTTTTCTATTGCCCATACAGGAATTGCGCCAAGAACAAGAATTTTGCAATTTATTTTTGCGTTTCTTAAATCCAATCCCTCATCAATAGATGCTACACCAAGCATATCGCAACCGCTCGCAAGCAGTGTAGGGGCAAGCATAACTGCACCATGTCCGTAGGCATCGGCTTTTACGACTGCAAGAATTTTTTTATTTTCAGGAACGGTTTTTTTCAGTTCTTTTATATTATGGGCAACATTTTCAAGGTTTATTTCAACCCACGAATCCCTGTGTATGCTGATATTTGACTGCCTGAGATTTTTCATATCCGACAGTATTATATACCAAAAACCAAAAATACCGAAGCAAAATCTTCGGTATTACAGTTCTTTTATATAAAGTTCCCTAAAAGTCTTAGTTATTACTCATAACAAGTTTCAAAGCCATCAATGAACGAATTGAAAGCATCGTATGTTTATAATCCTGTTCATGTGCCATATTCAAAATTCTTACAACACGTTCGATTTCTTCGTAATCTTTATGAGTTTCAAGTTTATAAACATTATTAATAGGATCTGTAACTACTGACATTATAGCGTTTAACTCTTTTTCGTTCATGATATATTAGCCTCTTTTCCTTACTCTTATATAAAGTTTTTTTTTCATTGAAATTTGCTTTTTTTGTTAAATTTAACTTAATATTTGTTAACAAACTTTTTATCATGCAGGGTATATTTACTTTTAAACAGGCTTATAATAAAATTAAATCCGATAAGGAGAAATAATATGAAATTTATTTGTACAGTATGCGGTTGGACTACTGAAAGTGATGTTCAGCCTGAAAAATGCCCTATTTGCGGCGCAACAACATTTGTATCTGAAGCAGGCAATGGTGAAAAAACATATGCTTGTGAACACAAAATCGGTGACGGTAAAGTTAACGATAAAGAGATTATGGATGGTTTACTTGCAAACTTTAACGGCGAATGCTGCGAAGTTGGTATGTATCTTGCAATGAGCAGACAAGCAGAAAGAGAAGGCTATCCTGAAGTTGCCGAAGCATACAAAAGATACGCTTTTGAAGAAGCAGAACACGCTGCAAAATTTGCTGAATTATTGGGTGATGTTGTTACAAATTCAACAAAGAAAAACCTTGAAATGAGAGCTGCTGCTGAACAAGGCGCTTGCGAAGGCAAATTGATGCTAGCAAAACGTGCTAAAGAATTAGGTTTTGATGCAATTCATGACACCGTTCATGAAATGGCAAAAGACGAAGCACGTCACGGCAGAGGTTTTGACGGTCTTTTAAAAAGATATTTTTAAGAATTAATTTTGATTTAAGAAAAAGTACCGGCAATTTGCCGGTACTTTTTTATCCTTTTGATTGTAACTACTTTAAGAAAGAACCTCTTTCTAAATTAATTGAGGTTTCGGCTTTGTCTAATTCCGCCAATTTCCCGTTAATTTTTTTAATTGAATCCTTATAACCCAAAATACGTTTGGAGATTTCACTCTCCTCTCCTGATTTAGCAATAAGCAGTTTAGCTCTTTGACAGCTGATTTGCATTTCCAGTTCCGCCTTTTCCGCCCATAATTTATACTTTGAAACGGCCAGTAGTCCTGTAACTAAAGTGGATAAAACTCCGCTTTTCATTTTATCGTCAAAGTTGCTGCTCTGACTTAATTTTATTGCATCGGCATGAACTTCTTTTATAACCGAAACGGCTGTTACTTCCCCTTTTTTTATTCCGGCTTCCAGTACTTTTATGTCGTAAGCTTTAAAACTTATACTTTTGTTTTTGTTGTTTTTTACATCATAATTATTGATTTGTAAAATTTTCATGAAATACTCCTTATTTTATCCTTATTATAGTCTATAAAACATGTGAAAATATTTCAAGGTTTATATTTTTTCATGCCTTCGGCAATAGTTGGTAATATTTCCTCAAGTTCAGTTATAGCTTCGGCGTTAATTTCATCACGTTTTGCCAGTATTTTTTCAACTACGACAGAATGTTTGTCTGTACCGTTCTTATCTAATCCGCCGGCATTTTCGTAAAGGCGAATCCTAGCAAAACTACTTCCGTTGTCATAGTACGCTTTAGGATTACGGGAGATATTTCTGATAGTGTCTATGACTTTATTTTGAACCTGTTTATTATTAAATGAATTTAATCCGAAAAGCTGTTGTATGTGTCCGATACCGGGGAGCGATATGTCTATATTTGTATTCCATTCACCTCCGTATATATCACCTTTTTCTATATAAAAATCAAAATCACTGCCATACTGCCTAAATATTTTGGTAATTTCCGATTCCGTTTGTTTATGTCTTTTTTCTATTAAACTTTTTATTTTCTCATTTTCAATAATTTCTCTTAAAGATTTATAGGCAATTTTTTCAGGAAAATGTTCTAAGGCATATTGTTTGCATACATTATACAAATGCCCTTCAGCATAACCGTATGTTGATTTGTAAAACAAATCATTTTGGGTAACAGTAATAAATTTTTTAAGAAATTGCTTTGCCAAACCTTTTGTGTCTAAAGTATTTACAAATGTATAGTTTGTGGCAGGAATATTGAACATCTTAGAATAATTTACAAAATTTTTTCCAAGATAAAATTGTCCAAAAGATGTTCTGTTTCCCAATTTGTTTTGAGTGTATTCGTGACTTTGAACCGGACTAATATTCATATATTCTCCTTTAAATTTTCCTCTGAATGGATATAAAACTCAAGAATATATTTTTTGCTATTTTATTAAGATTTTGTAACCAAATAAAAAGCTCCCGCTTCAAACGGGAGCTTTTTATTATGCTTTTGCATATTATTATTTTACATTTGCAAGTTCTTTTGCAAAAGAATCAATACTTCTTTCTTTGATTTCATCTTCAACTTTTTCAACGAAATCTTCAACTTTGAATGTACCGATTTGTCCGATTCCTCTTGCTCTTACGGCAACGGAATTTGTTTCAATTTCCTTGTCACCGACAACGCAAACATAAGGGATTTTCTTATCCTGAAGCGCTTCTCTGATTTTGTAATTCATACTTTCGGAACGGTCATCAAGATTTGCTCTTATGCCTGCAGCACGAAGTTTTTTGTAAACGCTTTCCGCGTAATCCGTGTGTCTGTCGTTTGCAATCGGAACAACTGCAACCTGAGTAGGAGCAAGCCAAGTCGGGAATGCGCCTGCAAAGTGTTCGATTAAAATGCCATGGAAACGTTCCATAGAGCCGAAAATTACTCTGTGAAGCATAACAGGTGTTTTCATAGAGCCGTCTTTGTCTTGATATTTAATATCAAAACGTTCAGGCAGGTTGAAATCCAATTGAATTGTTGCACATTGCCAAGTTCTGCCGATAGCATCTTTAACCTTAAAGTCAATTTTCGGGCCGTAGAATGCGCCATCGCCTTCGTTGATTTCGTATTTCATACCACGTCTGTCCATAGCTTCTTTTAGGCCTGCTTCCGCTCTGTTCCAGTTTTCAATTTCGCCGACAAAACTTTCAGGACGGGTTGAGAGTTCAACTTCAAATTCCATCTTGAAAATTGCCATCGTATCTGCTACAAAATCAATGATTTCATTGATTTCGTCAACCAATTGTTCCGGTGTACAGAATACGTGAGCATCATCTTGAGTGAAGCCCTGAACACGTGTTAAACCTGATAAAGCACCTGATTTTTCACGTCTGTAAACAGTACCGAGTTCAGCCATTCTTAAAGGCAATGAACGATATGAATGTCTTTGTGACTGGTAAATTAAGATGTGGAACGGACAGTTCATAGGTTTTACAATGTATTGATCATCATCTTCGTTGTCTTTTTGGATGAAGAACATATTTTCTTTGTAGTGGTCAATGTGACCTGAGATTTCCCATAATTTTGATTTTGCAAGCTGTGGTGTCTGAACGATTACATAACCGCGTTTTCGGTGTTCTGTTCTCCAGTAATTTTCAATTTCTTCACGAACAGTGTAAAGATTTGGATGCCACAAAACAAGCCCTCCGCCGATTTCTTCTCTTACGGAGAATAAATCAAGCTGAGTTCCCAATTTTCTGTGGTCACGTTTTTCCGCTTCTTCAAGGAAATGAAGATAAGCATCCAAATCTTCTTTATGCCAGTATGCAGTTGCATAAATACGCTGTAACATTTTGTTTTTTTCGTTTCCTCTCCAATAAGCACCTGCAACTTTTAAGAGTTTGAATGCGTTTGGCTTAATGTAAGATGTGTTAGGTATGTGCGGACCTGCACAAAGGTCGTTAAATAAAACGTTTCCGTCTTTGTCTTTTGTTAAATACAAAGTAGGGTTGTCGTTTCTGTGTTCTTCCAGTAATTCGGCCTTGTAAACCTCGCCTTGTGCTTTAAATTCGGCGATTTTTGCATCAACATCTTCCACATAATATTTTTCAAATGTAAGATTTTGTTTTACAATGTTACGCATTTCTTCTTCGATTTTTGCCAAATCTTCAGGTGAAAATGCATGACCGTCTGTCAGGTCAAAATCGTAGTAGAAACCGCTGTCTGTAGCCGGTCCGATAGCCAACTTTGCTGACGGAAACAGCTTTTGAACAGCTTGTGCCATAATGTGTGACGTTGAGTGTCTGAGTACTCTCAGAGTTGATTCATCTTTTTCCATTTTTATAAATTCCTTTCTGCCTCAAACAACAACATTTGTAAGAGGACTTATAATACCGGAAACATCATAACACAAAAGTTTTTATTTTATAATTATCGGATTTTTAAGTAATTCTGCCGCATATTTTTGAATGAGTTCTTTTGGCATATACATTGGAATATTACTTAAAAATTTAGTGTTAAACCTTTCGTCTTTAGGGGTGTGGTCAATAATGTATTTAACTATTGTGTTGTAGTCAAAAGATTTAAGCCTTGCCCATTTAA
This sequence comes from bacterium, assembly GCA_017652265.1. Lineage (GTDB taxonomy): Bacteria > Cyanobacteriota > Vampirovibrionia > Gastranaerophilales > Gastranaerophilaceae > Gastranaerophilus. The sequence continues at coordinate 16,310 of JAGCBH010000017.1, read as the reverse complement.
ACAATTCTCTGAAACGTTTAATTTGCTGAGGTGTAGCTTCTCCCTCAAACCTTTTCCCTCTCAAATAGTGTATAGCATGAGAGTTCATAGCGCCGAATGAGCGGATTTCAAAATCATTCATTCCTTTTTCAAGGCAGTATTGAACTTCTAATTTGTCAAAAAGAGAACCTAGTTTACCATAGCTATCAGGTTGATAGCTTTGTATTAAAGGAACATAGCATCCGTAGTCTTTGTCAAGTATGCGGCCATACCCTATCATTTTACGTCCGTCATAAATATCATATTCCACCATTTTGCCGATTATAGAATCTTCGTACCTTTTAGGCTTAACAGTAATCGGAATATCGATATTTGTAATTTTTGAAAAAACTATGTTATTTGACATATCACACGCTCCAGGAATAAAAAGTTTGGTGAAAAAATAAATTGCCATTCAATTTACAAAAATTTACTTTATAATAAGCGGATGTTTTGTTAATTCCCTCACATATTTTTGGATAAGGCACTGAGGCATATACATAGGAATTTGTTCTAAAAATTTAGTATAGTAAAGTAATCCTTCCGGTGTGTGGTCAATAATATATTTGACAACATTATCATACTTAAAAGATTTCAAATTAACTGTTCCAAATATTTTTTTCAAATTACAGATTTGTTCAGGTGTTGCAATACCTTCAAATCTCTTTCCTCTCAAATAATGTAGTGCATGAGAATTATTAGCGGCTTGTGAGCGAATTTCAAAAATATCCAATCCTCTTTCTAAACAGTGTTGTACTTCAAGTTTATCTGCAAGATATCCTACATGTTTGTATTCTTTAGGTTTGCAATTTTCTACATATTGGACATTGCAGCCATAATCTTTATCTAATAACTGTACAACTCCTACCATTTTCCTTTTATCATACAGATAATATTCACAGTAAGGCGATATAACACCGCCCAAACGGAACGATTTCTTTTTGATTGTTATCGGTATGTATTCGTTTTTAACTTTTGAAAATATTACGTTACTTGACATATTTACCCTAATGAAAACTATTTTATTATTATAGGATTTTTAATTAATTCTTTTATATATTTCTGAATAACTTTTTGTGGCATAAACATTGGGATTTGTCCTAAAAATTCGGTGTTAAATTTTTCGCCTTTTGGAGTATTATCAATTATAAATTTAATTATTGTATTGTAATCAAAAGAATCAAGTTTAGCCCATGGAAACATATATTGAAAAGTTCTTATTTGATCAGTTGTCGCAATGCCCTCAAACTGTTTTCCTCTTAAGTAATGCAAAGCGTGAGAATTTAAAGCGCCCTGAGAGCGAATTTCAAAGGTATCCATACCTTTTTCCAAGCAATATTGCACTTCCGTTTTATCTGCTAAATATCCAAATCTTCCATATTCATAAGGTTTTTTATTTTCTATTCGCTGAACATAACAACCGTAATTTGTATCCGCAATATAAACATGACCGATGTTTATACGTCCGTCATAAATTTCATATTCTGTTTCTTTGGGCCAAATTTTTGACCAAAGCTGCATTGCATCATTTGTTCTGGACTTTATTTTTACCGGAATATATTCGCCGGTGATTTTTGAAAGAATGATATTTCCCGACACACTAAACCTCTTTTTGTGAAGAAAACAGCTGAAAAAATATTTTGTTGTTCTGTTAACAAAAATTTACATAATTTTTGACATGAACAAAAAAATTATTAAAGGTTAATTACCATTCATTTAGACGATTTAAAGAATGGCAAAAAATTTTATACTGTAGTAGGTCAAAGTATATCCAGAAAGGTATAACCATGCTTATAAAAGGTGGTATAAATTACATAGATAACGGAATGTCGGCGTCTTTGATGGCAATGCACCTTCAAAGTCAGATTATTGCGATAAATAACGAAAACATTACTGGTTTTGATAAAATCGGTTATCAGCGTCAGGATCCGGTTGTTTCTTCATTTACGGAATTTATAGGTATTCACGGTTTATCTAAGGCCACAGATGATCAGGTCGGTCGTATAGTTGCTTCCGATAACCCTTTGGACTGTGCAATTTCCGTTAAAGGTTATTTCCAAACTATGGATAAAGACGGAATAAAAATAACACGTGACGGAAGATTTAAGCTTGATAAAGACGGAAATTTGCTGACACTGACGGATGCGTCGGTTTTATCAAATTCGGGTATGCCTATTCAATTGCCTTTTGTTCCTGAAAGAATTGAAGATATAAAAATCAATGCCAAAGGTGACATAAGAGTATTTAATCATAAAACAATGAAACAGGAATATGCAGGGACAATCGGTGTTGTAGATACTGAAGGCAGACTTGTTACACGCCCGGAAATTAAACAGGCTTATAATGAGGCTTCAAACGTGTCTTTGCAAAATGAATTTATAAGCATGATGCCTGTTGTAAGAAATTTTGAAGCAAACAGGCAAATGTTTTTAATACAAAACCAAAACTTGTCCAAAGTTATATCACAGCTTGGACAGGGAAGTTAATGAGAGGTAATTATGTATAGTTTTCAGTCGATAGTAAGAAGAAATATAAACAACATAACCCAGCAGTTTGAGCGTCTGGCTTATGTTGGCAATAACCTTACTAATTACAACACAAAAGGTTATAAAACCGTTAATTTTGAGCAAATGCTCAACGAAGACGGTTATCTGACAGGGGCTATACGCTCTGATTACGCACAAGGTTCTATTATGGTAACAAGTAATCCGTACGATGTTGCAATAAACGGAACAGGTTTTATTCCTGTTGTATCGGAAGACGGTGAAGTTGCTTACACACGTGATGGTGCCTTTAAACAGGGTAAAGACGGATATTTAATGACGGATGACGGCTGGCTTGTAGGTGACGGTATTAAAATTCCTGCAAACTGTTTTAAATTTGAAATAAAACCGAATGGCGAAGTTTTTGCCTATGATAACAACGAATCTGTTTCGGGTAAAAAAATCGGTACAGTTCCGCTTGTACGTTTTGCAAGCCAGGAAAATCTGAAATTTATCGGTATGAATAAATTTCAGGCAACGGAAGAATCAGGCGAAGCGCAATTGGTTAAAAATCATGACTGCATCGCTCAGCATAATCTTGAAAGCTCAAATACTAATATGTATACAGGCGTTAATGATATGTTGAGAATGAATGCTTCATTGATTGCAGGCATGAGAATTATAAAAGTTGTTGATGATATGTATAACAAATCAATAAATATCAGAGAGGGCTAGAAGGTAGAATAGATGTTTACACCGCTTAGTACAACCGGAAAATTAAATTTGATGCTTGACTTAATTGCCCAGAAACAAAGGGCATTAAGTTCAAATATTGCAAACGTTGATACCCCGAACTATGTTCGTAAAGACATTGATTTCCAAAAATATCTGGGTTCGATGAACAGTCCACTTGAAACAAAACTTGCACAAACTCTTGGACCGTCAGCTGTTCTTGAGGAGCGTGAAAGTGAAAAAATTGTTATAGCGGATGAATTGAACGCAATGCAGCAGAACTCTCTGATGTACACAATTGCAACACGAAGAATGGCGTCAATAATAACACAGATGAAAACAGCAATAAACGTAGGTAAATAGCGGAGGCGATAATGGGCATACTTGAATCAATGAATATCGGTGCGAAGGCACTTCATGTACACGGTAACAGAATTGATGTTCACGCAAAAAATATTGCGAACGTTGATACTCCGAATTATGTCCGTAAAATCCCTGTAATTAACGCAACAGATGATGTTTCGTTCCACGGCCTTTTAAATACTATGAAAGAAGATGTATTCGGGATAGGTACATTGCCATACTTAGAAGGAGGAGTTGCCTGGGGCGGTGTTATGGAAGATCCGACATTGGGGGATAAATTATATCGCCCGGGACATCCTGATGCGGATGAAAACGGTTATATAAGGGCATCAAACGTTAACCCTATGGTTGATATTGCGGATGCTTTAATTGCACAAAGAGCATATGAAGCCAATTTGGCGGTGGTTAATATCGCAAAAACCATGGCATACAGGGCTGTAGAAATAGGAAAATAATTAACCTACCCAAAGGTTGCCCAGTAATTTCTTAATATCAAAGATTTGTTGTAATGATGCCAATTGTGCTTCCCACAATGCTTTTAAAAACTGAGCGTTGTCTTTTGCGTTGCTCATTTTTTCTTCTACGTCCATAAACATCAAATCGTATGGTTCTCCGTCGGTAATTGCAGCACCGATGATATTACCTTTTCTGTCAAAGAGTTCTACTCGTTTTTTGCTTGAACTTGCCGAAATTAATATTCTTTCGCCATTCCAGCCCGTTATTTCAAGAGTTCTGGTATTGTCTTTAATTCCTCGTACAGTATCCATTTCAAAAGGAATTTCACCGTTTATACGGCCTTTTGCCAAAACGGCTTCTTCAACGGATTTTATTTTTAATTTATCGAATTTCTTTAAATCCTTAAGAGTTGCACCCTGATTAAGGAGATCAATTACTTCAGGTTTTATCGGCATTTTGAGACCTTTTGCATAATCTATTTGATTAAGTTTTAGTCCCATCATGTTTAAGAGGTTGTGCAGGTGGAATTGAAAATCAAGCAGAATTCCGCCGCCCATATCATTTCGGTACCAATTTCTTGCACGTAATATTCCGTTGTCATCGGTTTCGTGCATAATTGTTCTTATTGATGCAATTTCATTATCTTTAAAGTAAGGTACTGCTTCATTAATACAGGTTGTAAATTTTTTATTCAAAGTTTTATCAAGGTTAATAGTTACGTATTCGCCCATTGGCATATCAACACCCATAAGTCTCAGAGCGGCAAGATTACCGAAATAATAATGGTCGCCAGCATATACTTTGCTGGCATCAAGTTTTTTCAGTATTTCCAAATCTCTTGGGCTTATTCCGATAGGTTTGTCAACGTAAATACCTTTTATTTCTTCTATTTTTGACAATTTTTCAACATATTCGGTATGGGTATATGACGGCGAAATAATGTAAACGGTGTGATCTTTAACAACTTTAGGATCATAAATTTCTTTTTCTTTCAGAGCTTTGTATCCGCTTTTCTTTATAGCATTTTTATCTTTCGTAAATATTTTTACATTTTTATGAGAAAAAATTTCTTCCAAAGTTTCTGCCAGACTCATATGCCCAAAGCATAAATTACCGCCGAAACCGACAAATACCGGAGTTTTATCTTTGTATTTCTTTTTGCATCTCCGTCCGGTACGGGCTATTTCACGCTCTATTCTTGGTATTTCAGGTACATCAATAGGGCCGATACCGCTCCCGCCTCTGGAAATTTCCGAAGCAAGTCTTACAGGGTTAAATTTTATGCCGGGTCTCCTAAAACCGCCCAATTTATGCCCGAATGAAACATTAGTTAATTTGTGAGATTTTGGAACGGCTGTGCCGGTATCACAATAGGATAAAGATTTAATATTCATTTTTCCCCCTGTACAATGCAGATTAAGTAATAGCGAGTTACAATATTAATATAAATCTAACATGATAAAATAAAATCATGCACTTAATAAAATGTTACATTGCATAAGGTAAAAACTATATTTCCCAGCTGTTAAGATACTTTTGCTGTTCTTCCGTAAGTGTATCTATTTCAATACCCATTGATTTTAATTTGAGTTGAGCGATTTCTCTGTCAACGCTTTCAGGTAAAGTGTACAGCTTGTTTTCAAGTTTTCCTCTGTTTTTAACCAAAAATTCAATACCAAGAGCCTGATTTGCAAAACTCATATCCATAACGCTTGCAGGGTGGCCTTCCGCTGCAATAAGGTTTACAAGCCGTCCCTGAGCAAATACGTATATTGATTTGCCGTTGTCCAGTTTATATTCTTCAAGATTAGGCCGAATTTGTTTAATTTCCGTTGTGTGTTCTCTAAGTCCGCCGACATTAACTTCCCAGTCAAAATGTCCTGCATTTGCAACGAAAACACCGTCTTTCATTGTCAAAAGATGTTTTACATCAACAACGTGCTTATCTCCTGTTACGGTCAGGAAAATATCACCTTCCAGAGCCGCTTTTTCAATAGGCATAACCCTGTAACCTTCCATAGCAGCTTCAAGAGCTTTTAAAGGATCTACTTCACAAACAATAACATTAGCACCAAGAGCTTTTGCTCTCATGGCACAACCCTTACCGCACCATCCGTAGCCTGATATTACAACAGTTTTACCTGCAATTAAAATATTTGCGCCGCGTATAATACCGTCCATTGCACTTTGTCCCGTTCCGTAACGGTTATCGTACAAGTGTTTTGTCAAACTTGTATTTACGCCAACTGCAGGGAAACTCAATTTACCAGATTTTTCCAAAGCCTGAAGCCTTATAATTCCTGTTGTTGTTTCTTCTGTTGAGCCGATAATTTTTGAACACATTTCAGGATGTTTTGAATGTAAATCGGAAACTATATCGCATCCGTCATCAATTATGATGTCAGGATTATGTTTAATAGCGACTTCAATATGATTTCTGTATTGTTCAACAGTTTCACCGGCAACTGCGAATGTAGGAATTCCGTAGTGTTTAACAAGTGCAGCGGCAACATCATCCTGTGTTGACAAAGGATTTGATGCAACAAGAATCGCATCGGCACCGCCATCTTTCATAACAACACAAAGAGCGGCTGTTTCTTTTGTAACGTGTACACAAGCAGAAAGTTTTAATCCTTTGAACGGTTGTTCTTTTATAAATCTTTCCTGAATCTGTTTCAAAACCGGCATATCCTTAAAAGCCCATTCTATCTGGTTTTTGCCCTGGTCTGCCAGATTAATATCTTTAATCTCATATTGCGTTACGGCTGAATTCATTCCGCGCTCCTTAGTTGTGTTTAACATTTAATTAATAACCAATCGCCCATTCAAAATTAGACGAAATTTTAACCTTTTTATTTTCAGGTGTTGCGGCGCCTACTGCGTTAACCTGTATAACTTGTCCGGCTTTATGTAAAAAATTGCTTTGTGTCACTTTATTATCAACATTAATAAGTGATTTTAACCTGTTTAAATCGTTTTCAAGTTCCGCATTTTCATCATTCAAAGTGGAAATCTGTCTGGATATGTTGTTCAGATTATACTCTGTTATCATTGCAAAATAATACCCTGCAAAAGACATAACAACAAGGAATAAAAGGAAGTTTCTCAGGGTTCTGTTAACTTTTGATATAGCAGCTGCCTTAATGGAATTTTCCTTTTTAAAATTACCGCTAATAAGAGTATCTTCCTGTTCTATCGGGTTTTGAGCATAATTGTTAATATTTTGATTTTCTGTGTAAATATCACTTTTTCGTACTTTTGAGGTTTGAATATTCACTTAATCTTTTCCCTATATTCTTTTGGCCACACGCAGTTTTGCACTTCTGGACGGTGGGTTCTCCTTTACTTCCCTATCACTTGCGGTAATTGGTTTTTTGTTAACTAATTCCAATTTGGGCGGTGGACACGTGCAAATCATCTGATTTTTATCACAATGGCACCTTTGCGAATGATATTTAAAAAACTGCTTCACTATCCTGTCTTCAAGCGAGTGAAAACTTATAATACTGATTATAGCATCAGTATCCAACAAATCCAATATTTCTTCAAGTGCTTTTTTAACATTTGTTAACTCTTGATTGACCTCAATTCTTAAAGCCTGAAAAACTCTTGTTGCCGGGTGAATATGAGATTTTATATGCGGAGTTGAATTAACTATAAGTTCCGCAAGCTCGGTAGTTGTTGAGATTTTTTTAATTTTACGGCGTTCAACAATTGCTTTGGCAATTCTTTTTGAAAAATGTTCTTCTCCGTACTCTGAGAATATTTTTACCAAAGCATCTTCTTTGTATGTATTAACGACATCATAAGCGGTTAGCCCTCCGTTTTGGGAAAAACGCATATCAAGCGGGGCTTCTTTCAAAAAAGAAAAACCGCGTTCCTGCTTTGTGAGCTGATGATATGAGGCGCCCAAATCAAAGAGCACTCCTCCGGTTATTTTTTCAATACCCAGGTTTTTTAAAACATTTTTAATGTTAACGTAAGAATCTTTCACAATTTCCACGTTTTTATATCTCTGTAATCTTGCCTTTGCCGCATTTATGGCATCATCATCAATGTCAAAAGCAATTAATTTTCCGTCGGGTAAAATGTTTTTTAAAATCAGTTCGCTGTGTCCGCCGCCGCCAAGTGTGCAATCAACATATATTTTGCCATTTTCACAATTTAAAGCGCCGACGGCTTCGTTTAACATAACCGTATAATGTTTGAATTCTTGTTCCATATTTCAATTCTAGCATACCATTTGTGATATGCCGAAAATATTAAAATATGTCAAGAAATCTGTCAATTGATACACCAAATTCGGCACCATCCGGCAATGCAACTCTAAAAAATTTCAGATTTTTGTCAAAGATAATTTCATTGGATGCCAAAAGTAAAGTGTCTTGCAGATTTGAAGTCTTTTCTCCAAATTCTTTCTTCATTTTAATACTGTCTCCTGTTTTGTTGTTTCATACCTTTTTAGTGACAGGGTTTATTTCGGCATATTTAATTAAAAACTTGAGACATGAGCGGCCAAGTATTAAGTTTTGTAAAGTGTCAAAAGTACACCATATCAAGCATTTTCGACAATTGTCGTAGAAAAAGGGAAAAGACTTGTTGACAAAAGAAAAATCGTATGTAATAATAATCTCGTAAGATTTAAGTGTAGTCGAAACACTAAATATAAATAGCAAATTTTATTATAAGTATATATAACCCCGAAACATATTAACTCCTAAAATAATAAACACTAATAAAAAGACCATTAGGATGCAGAAAACGACCCACTCGCAAGAGTGGTTTTTTTTATCCGCCGAGCAGAGCCACGTAAGGAACGAAGTGAATGAAGAGACGAGCACGCGCCGGCAAAAGTGTGGAACTTTTGACGCAAGTGCGGGCGATGGCGTTTACTGCGAGGCGGAGAGCAAGAGCAGAGCCACGTAACAAACAAAGCGGCTTAACACTTTTTACATTTCTAAAATTTGTAATATAATAAATTTCAGAGAGAAATCAAATGTTTTGGAAAGTTTTATTTTTTATATATCTGGTTTATGTGATGTTTTTAACATCAGCTCAGTCATCGGATGTTGCCCAAAGCAATGTACCGGTTTGGTTGTATGAAGTTTTCGGTATTACGTTTTTGATTTTCGGTATAGTGCTTGCTCTGGTTTATTTGTACGCTCTAGGTTGGCAAAAAAAAGTTATCAGCCCGTTATACAATAAATACCTGTTGTGGAGTGGAATTGTTATGACTCTTGTCTTTGCAACATTTTTTTGTGTGCAGGGAAATGAATATCTGCACAACGACATGCTGATTTATGCAATGAGAGAGGGTATGGTACCGCGAAACCCTGATTTTCAGGCACTTTTATGGATTACAAGATTTGAAATTTTAGGCTATGCCATATTAAGGATTTTCCTTGTCTTTGCTCCGTTTTTCTTCGGTTATTATTTCTATACAAAGAGAATGAACAATTTTGAACCTTTGAAATTTGCTGGCAGAAAGATATTTTCGGTATTTATGTTTTTGAACGGTGTACCGGCAATATTAATGATTACTCTTGCATTTTTGCAGAATTTTGTTGCGTATAACGTGTTTGATATTATTTCGTTGTTGTGCAGTTGTTATCTTGTTGCCGGGGTTTTCGGATATGCGTTTAACAAGAAACTTTTTGAGCAGAGTTTTTGGCGGGTAACATTCCCGATATTTGCCGTTGCAAGTTTTATACCGTCATCTTTTAACAGCGGAAGTTTCCAAAAACTGACATCTATGCCGACAATTCAGCAGGCACCGATTTTGTTTATCACTGAAATCATTATTTTATTAGGCGCACTGTATTTGATTTACAAATATGCTTTTACAGACGAAGTTTTTGAGAAAAACAAAGTTACTACTTAATATCTTTTGCGATTATAGGAGTAATATCCTCTCCTCCGTATAAAACAAGATTTTTAGGCAAAACTATATTGTAGTTTAATTCTTTGGCTTTTTGGGCAACCTGGCTTTTAATATTTTTGTCTATTTCAAGAAGTTTGTCGTTATAACTTTTATCCATCTGAAGTTTTTTGCTACTGACATCTTTTCGGTATTTTTCTTCAAGCTGCGCAATTTTATCGGGATCGCTTTCTGCAGAAATTTCTTTTCGTGCCTGTTCAAGCATATTTTCTATCTCATCAAGTTGTTTTTCGTGTGTAATTTTCAGAGTTTGAACCGATTGCGAATTTGTTATTAATTCTGATAAATCAACAGTAGCTATTTTTAAATCGGTATTGTTAGCATCAGAAAGAGCAATATTACTGATAGATACCCCCATAATTATTGATGCTGAAATGATAATTGCCGCTAATAATTTTTTATTCATAACCTCACTCCTTTTATTTTTAAAATATAAAAGGAAATTTTAGGTTTAAGTATTACCGTGTTGTCTATAAATTGGGATTATTCCGAATAAGAAACGGTAAGGGTTATTTCGGAATTGTTTATATCGGTTATTGCCCAGCGAATAGCGGTATAACCCGAATTTTTTAAGCTGTTTTCAATGTAATCGTTATCAATGATTTCTGTTTTCTTTATTTTGATAGTAGTTGTTCTTATCATTATTCTACCGTAACGGATTTTGCTAAATTACGCGGCTGGTCGACATCTTTACCTAAAAATTCTGCAATATAGTAAGCCAAAAGCTGTAAAGGTACTATTGCAATCAGAGGTGAAAGATATTCCTGAACATCAGGAACTCTGATAACAAAATCAAATAACAAATCAAGTTTTACATCATTTGAGTTTGTAAGGGCAATCATTCGGGCATTTCTTGCTTTTGATTCTTCACTGTTGCTTAAAATTTTATCGTAAACAAGTCCTTTCATAAGTATTGCAAGTACAGGCATGCTTTCATCAAGCATCGCGATAGGCCCGTGTTTTAGTTCTCCTGCGCAGTAACCTGTTGCATTGATATAACTTATTTCTTTTAGTTTAAGCGCACCCTCAAGAGCCGTAGGATAATTTACACCTCTTGCGATAAATATAAAATCTTTTGTATTGGCGTATTCGCGTGCGCATTGCTGAATTTGATCTTTATTTGACAAAATCTGCTCTAATTTTTGCGGAATAAGAATAAGATCTTCTTTCAGCGATTTCAATAAAGATTTATCGGCAGAACCTTTTGTTTCTGCGATTTTTAAAGCAAGCAGATAGAAAGATAAAAGTTGTGCCATATAAGATTTTGTAGCGGCAACAGAAACTTCAATACCTGCATTTATCGCCAATAAACTGTCAGCCTCTCTTGCCATGGCTGAATCCGGGCGGTTCGTTATTATAACGATATGACAGCTTTTAGATTTTGCCTGTTTTATGGCAGTCAGAGTGTCAGCGGTTTCACCGGATTGTGAAACACCGATTACAAGAGTATTTTTGTCTGTTACATTTTTTCTGTAGATGTATTCACTTGAAGCTTCAACATCAACAGGAATTTCACATAAACTTTCTATTATGTACTTGCCAATCATAGCTGCGTGGAGTGAGGTACCGCAGGCGATAATTTGTATTCTTGAAAGATTTTTAATCGAGTCTTTGTCAAGTTTAAGTTCATCTAAATAAATATCTTCATCAACGGAACGCAATTTACCTGATAAAATGTTTCTGATAACAGCGGGTTGTTCATGAATTTCTTTAAGCATAAAGTGTTTGTAGCCCATTTTGCTTAAAGATGCCGGTTCCCATGGCAAAACTTCCGTTGTAAAAAATATGGAATTATTATTTAAATCAATAATATTTAGATTTTCTCTTGTAATAGTTGCAATCTGGTTGTCTTTCAGATATACAGCTTTTTTGGTGTATTTTATGAATGCCGGAACATCTGATGCTACTATGAATTCATCTTCTCCGACACCTACAATTAAGGGAGCATTTCTTTTTGTTACAACAAGTTCATTTGGCAAATCTTTGTGCATAACGCAAATCGCATAAGCACCTTCAATTTCAAGTGATGCCAGGCGAACAGCTTCTGTCAGGTTTTTACATTGAGAATATTTTTTTGCAATTAAGTGCGCAACAGTTTCGGTGTCAGTTTGAGAACGAAAAACACATCCTTCCGCTTCAAGTTTTGCTCTTAATTCTTTGTAGTTTTCAATAATTCCATTATGAACAACCGCGACTCCGCCACAGTTGCAGGTATGCGGGTGTGCATTTATAACAGTCGGCGCCCCGTGTGTTGCCCAGCGGATATGACCGATACCAAGAGTTGAGTTTACAACTTTGTCTCTGTTCATGAATAATTTATCCGCCAGATTTTGCAATTTACCTTCTGCTTTGTAAATATCTATATTATCGGTGTTCATAAGAGCAACACCTGATGAATCATAACCTCTGTATTCAAGCTGTTTAAGCCCATCTATTAAAATATCAACTGCTGATTTATTGCCAATGTATCCTACAATTCCACACATAAAATATACTCCGTTTATGTCTCTTTGAATTAATTATAACATCCTAATTTTTATTTTTGAATTTCCTTATAAAAAATTTATAACATTAAAAACAGTATTGCAAAGTGTTAAAAAAAGAGTTATAATCTTTAATAAGAGTAGTTTATATCGGCGTATGCGGAAAGGATATTAACAGGTATGATGAAAAAAAGATTGGGCTTTACTTTATCGGAAGTTCTTGTTGCAATGGTTATTATTGGTGTTATAAGTTCATTAATGGTTCCGAGACTTCTTGGTAATGCAACCAAAAAGCAGTTTACGACTCAGTTTAAGACGACATTATCACTTATTAATTCGGCTGCTAAAGAGTTTAAGGTTGAAGAAGGCGGCTATGATTTTTCCGGTAACAGAGTTCATAGCAGAGGTGACAGAAATATATCCGATATTTTGAGAGATAAATTTGATGCTCAATTGATACAGTCAGGAGAGTATACTGTACTTGGAAGGACATATGTTGCAAAGGGTGGTTCACATGTAGAGGGTGAACCTATAGCGGTAAATTTAGTTACAACAGCTGTAAGTGCCGGTGATTATACAAAACCTGATACCGCTCTAAGTATTCCGTTTGGCAGCATTGAAGAAACTACCAATAACTGTTGGAATATTGCTATAGGTCAGGAACAAGAGCAAAGTGCACAGGAAAAAGGCGGTACAAAAGGAAAAACATCTTCATTTTCTAATACTGTTGACTGTACAACTTGGCCTAAAAGTTTTACTGTAAAACTTAACAATGGCGCTTATATATTTATTCCTCTAAACGATGAAGGCTGCAATTATCATAATGTACGTTGGGATTCAAAAAATCATACATATATAACACCAAATCCTCTTGATGCAGGTAACGAACATACAAACCTTTGTATGGCATTTATAGATGTTAACGGTCCAAAGGGCCCTAACAGAATTGCAACGTGTGCAGGTACTAATATGCTTGTATTCCCGGGTTCAACAGAAACTTGCAATATGTCAATAAACAATGTAACAGATGTTTATCCGGTATTTTTCTATGACGATTCTGTTTATCCTGCAACAAACGCTACAAACACAGTTTGGCTCGATCGTGTTTCAGAATAATAATTGTTAACAATTGTAAAGACTATATTTAATAAAAAGGCAATTTTCTCTCTTGTATATACTTAATATATATAAGAGAGAATTTTTAGAAAGAGAGATTGCTATGGCTTATGATACGTTTGTTAAAGGTGTAAATGGCATAGATATCAATAATCCTACAAGTTCAATTGAAGGAAATTCTTTATTGAAAGAGCTTTCATCTGCCCCTAATGTTCCACATGGAAATAAAGGAGTTAACCAAGATCCAAGTTTGAATGGCAATCCTGCTTCTGAAATTGGTGGCGCAACAAACGTGTCAGCGACACCCAAAGCATATAAAGCAGATTATAAAGATCCTACAACGATGGTAAATGCAATGGTTATGGAAAGTATGAATAACCGATATAATGCATATATTGATTTTAGTAATTCAACAAATCCTTTACTAAGGTAGATAACCAAGGAGATAAGAAAAATAAAATGGAAATTGCAGCAGTAAATACAGCAACAAATACAAATATAGTTTCAGAACAAGATGAACTGATTAATAATGCTAAAGATTATCAGGCACATCAGATTACTGATTTTTCAAAGTTGAAGTATTCTAAAGGTGATGAGGTAACAATTAATGGTCAGGTTAAAACAGTATGTCCTGCTTCGGTTCCGAATAATTATACACAAGAATACTTAATGGAAAAGGCAAATACAGCAAGAAGAAATTTTTCACAGCAGTTTTCATTTAACTTAGATATGTTATCATATAACTGGGCTCCGCAATGGTATAAATTCGGAACAATGGGTGCGGATGCAACAGGAATTTGCCAGAATAACTATTTTAAAGATGAAGAAGCAACTGTATGTCAAAACATATTAGGACAAAACGTAAACTTTATATCATAGGATTTAAATTATGAGCGGTATAGTCGTTGATACAAATTTAACATTTTTGCAAAGAAAACTCGGAATCAGTCCGGAAAAGTTTTATGAAAAGTATGTTGATAAAAGTGTCACAGAAATCATAAAAGAAGAGGCTGAGGAAGGGAACGAACTTGCAATAAAAATTGCCTATGAAATGACAAATAATGTTGAATTTGTCAAAGAATTATTCGCACTTATTGATATTGGCAACCGTTTTGAAATCTTGCAAGAAATGAACGAAGACCAATTAATGATGTTTTTGGAAATCATGGATAAAGAAGATTTGCAGGAAGGGCTTAAATATTTTAAACAGGAAAAACTTCTTGATTTATATGGTCAGCTTGAACCTGAATTTCTTGTAAAAGTTGTTCTTGCTCAATTTAGTATGGAACAGGTTGTAAAACTTATTCCTGAAGAAGAACTTGACAGAGTTTTGACAAGTACGGATTTGAAAAAAGAAGATATAATGAAACATATGCAGTCTTTGCCTCCTGTTTTTCTTGCTCAGATGATTGAAAGTGTAACAGGTGAAGAAATTGAAGATGGTAATCCTGACGAAATGTTAGATAAGATTGCCAATTTCTCTGCATCAGATTTTAAACAAGGTTTAATGAACCTTAAACCGTTGCCTAAACAAATGCTGGTTTTGGGTTTATGTACCGAAAATGATGAATATTTGCAGCTTGTTAATCCAAAGGCATATACCGATATTATGCTTACATATATGGAAAAGGAAGATAATATCCGAGCAGCAAGAGTTTTAAAACAGGAACATCTTGTTGATATTGTGAAAGAATTGCCGAAAGAACTTGTAGCAAGTGTAATTTTGATGCTTAACGTTGAAGATTTTGCCAAAACGATGATGAAGAAAACTCCGGAAATTATGGCAAAAATTATTCTTGGTGAAGGCTAATCAAAATTTTTTGTCAGGATTTCGCCTAAAAAATCAAGCGCTGAGTTTGCAAATTTTTCTTTCATCTCAATGCGGGGAATGTTGTGTGGCAGAGTGAATTTTCGGGTATAAATTTCACCTTTAATTCCGACACTTACCCAAAGCGTTCCTGCAGGTTTATTTTCGCTTTCTGTAGGTCCGGCAACGCCTGATGTACAGAGCGCAATATCAGAATTGGTTACTTTTAACGTGCCTTGAGCCATTTCTTTTACACATTCTTCGCTGACGGCGCCAAAATTTTCCAAAGTAGAATGTTTTACACCTAAAATGCTCTCTTTTGCTTCATTTGCATATGTTACAAAATTCAGGGTTATGTAGGCGGAACTTCCTGAAACATCGGTGAGTTTTGAACTTAACAACCCGCCTGTACATGATTCGGCAGTTGAAACGGTTAATTTGTTTTTTATAAGAATTTTTGCTATATCAAATTCGTTCACCATTCTATTATAACAAATATTAAATTTTTGCCAAATGTAGGATAGTATAATAATATTGTAAAAATGGGAGAGAGTGTATTATGAGTGATAACAAGCCAGTAGTTAATTTGATTTCTAAACCTGAAAATATGCTGAAAACGGTTTATACCGCTTGCAGAACGTGTTACAGTGCGGATTATCCGATAAATATTTATAATTCGACTGATGATGAAGAAAAAATGCTTAAACTTATTGAAAGAGTCATTTCTTCAGGTCATTATTCAACAATTGAACATATACAGGTTACTTTTTCAATATCAAATGTTTCAAGAGCTTGTACCCATCAGCTTGTAAGACATCGTCATATGTCGTTTTCTCAAAAATCTCAAAGATATGTTAAAGAAAAAGGTGATTTTGATTATATTATTCCGCCGACAATTGAAAAGAACCCTGAAT
>JAGCBH010000001.1 GCA_017652265.1 bacterium | reverse complement strand
TTTATCGTGAAGTTTTTTACCTTTTACAAGCGCAATTTCAAGTTTTACAAGCCCCTGCACAAAAAACATCTCCAAAGGAACGATGGTATAACCGTTTTCTTTGACCTTTTGAGAAATTTTTAATAACTCCTTTTTTGTTAAAAGCAGTTTTCTCAGTCTTTCCGGCTCATGGTTGTAGCGGTTTCCGTGTTCATACGGAGTTATATGGCACTTGTACAAAAACAATTCGCCCTCAGACGAAAACGAACAAAAACTGTCCTTCAGATTTACCCCGTTATTGCGGATAGATTTAATTTCCGTACCCGTCAAAACAATACCCGCAGTATATTTTTCAAAAACTGCATAGTCGTGAAATGCTTTTCGGTTTGTAGAGATAATCTTTCTTTCCATAATCGGGATAATACCAAAAAACGACTATTTTTTCAAATCATTATGATGTCACAAACTAATTTTTATTTGCTTCAAATTCAGTTAAAAACTCCGCAGGAGTTCTACCAAAGCCTTTAGCAATTTTTTCTAACACATTCAATTTAATATTTTGTTTTTGATTTTCAATTCTGCACAAAATAGCTGGGTCTATATCACATTCAAAAGCAAATTTATTAAGTGACCAACCATCATGTTCCCGTTTATTTTTAATATATTTACCAAGTTCAAAGTATTGCATTTTAACAATTATCGTGGATAATTGTTAATAAGTCATTGAGAAATAACAATAGGATTAATTTATGTATAAACCAACTATATTAATCGACCTTGACGGTGTTTTAAACGAATACGGTAAAGAAAAATTTAATGAAAATTATATACCAGATATGAAAAAAGGGGCAAAAGAATTTTTAGAAAAATTAAGTCAAAAAGCAGAATTAAAACTCTTTACAACCAGAAATCTTTTGCTTGCAACCAAATGGCTTATTAATAACGATATTGACAAATATTTTTCGGATGTAACCAACATAAAAAGTATGGCTTATCTTCATATTGATGACAGAGCAATTTGTTTTCAGGGCGACTATAAACAAACATTAAACAATATTGAAAATTTTAAAGTTTATTGGAAAAACTAACTTTCTACAAAACTCTCTTTACCGTCCGGTGAGATAATCATGCCGGTCAGATGCGCATTAGGATACTTTCCGCAGCCGGTATCAAGACAGATTTTATCCGGCTGAATTTGCACTTCTTTAAAATCCGTATGCCCAAAAATTATTTTCTGGGGTAAATGGTGAGGATGGTTTATAAAATCCCCGCGAATATAATAAAAATCTTTTTCGTTCTGCTCTTCAAACGGAATATTCGGACGAATTCCCGCATGAATAAAGAGATATTTATCCTTAAAATAATACGGCAAAAGGCTGTCAAAAAATTCGCCGTGTGTTTTATATATCTCATCAAAACCGCCGTAACATTCTGCAGTTTCCACCCCGCCATAACTCCAAAACAGAAATTTGTAATATTCTTCGCCCATTCTGGCGTGCAGATATGCGTATTCGTGCGAACCCATTAAGCATGTGCATTTGTGAGTTTTAGAAATCTCAATAATTTTATCAATAACACCTTTTGGGTTTTTGCCCCTGTCAATATAATCCCCCAAAAAAATAAATTCATCCTCAGGAGCCGGAGCAATCTTATTAAGAAGCGACTGAAATTTTTCAAATTCGCCGTGGATGTCAGTTATAACAATTATCCGCCCGTTACTCATAATAATTAATTATAAATTTTTCTTGTTAAATCCGCTTTTCTGATACGAACACTCTGCGGTGTAACTTCTACAAGTTCGTCATCCGTGATATATTCAAGACTGTCTTCTAATGACATAAGTCTTGGCGCCTGCAAAGTTACCATAACGTCTGCCGTAGAAGATCTCATATTGGTTAATTTTTTGGTTTTGCAGATATTTACGCAAATATCCTGGGGTCTGTTACCCTCTCCGATTATCATACCACGATAAACTTTTGTTTTCGGTGTAACAAAAAATACACCTCTGTCCTCAAACTGTGCCAGAGCGTACGGTATTGCTTCACCCTGTTCAAAAGCAATAATAGAGCCGTTACGGGGTCTGTGCATATCACCTGCATAAGGGCGGTAGTCCAAAAACGTATGATACATTATACCTTCACCGCGCGTCATACGTATAAATTCACTTCTGAAACCGATTAAGCCACGCGCAGGAATATGAAACACAAGCGTTGTTCTACCTTTGGCACTATTCATTTCTTTCATTTCGCCCTTGCGGGAAGAAAGTCTTTCTATCGCAGAACCGGCGTATTCTTCGGGAACATCAACGATTAAGTTTTCATACGGCTCACATCTCACACCGTCAACATCTTTAAAAATAACTTCCGGTTTAGAAACCTGAAATTCAAACCCCTCACGGCGCATTGTTTCAATAAGAATACTCAAATGAAGTTCGCCTCTGCCTGATACCTTGAATACATCAGTACTATCAGTATCTTCAACTCTCAAACTTACATTTTTTTCCAACTCATTATAAAGTCTTTTTCTCAACTGACGGGATGTAACAAATTTACCCTCCTGACCTGCAAACGGACTGTCGTTTACGGAAAAATTCATCTGCAGAGTAGGTTCGTCAATATGAATTAACGGCAAAGGATTTGGGGTATTGAGTTCGCAAATAGTTTCCCCGATTTTAATATCGGCAAAACCCGCAATTCCGACAATATCACCTGCGGTTGCCTCTTCAATTTCAACTCTGCCAAGATCTTTGAACCCGAAAAGTTTGGTAATTTTTCCTCGTTCTTCCGTTCCGTCAGCTTTGCAAACACAAACCTGTTCCTGGTTATGAACGGTACCGTTCACAATACGCCCGATAACGATACGTCCGACATAGTCGTTATAATCAAGCGTTGTGGCTTGAAACTGCAACGGCTCATTAACATTTGCAACTGGCGGTTTAATGTTTTTCATTATGCAGTCCAAAAGCGGTATCATATCTTTGTGTTCATCAGCTAAATCGTTTATCGCAAATCCGTTCAGACTGCTTGCAAAAATATACGGAAAATCTATCAAATCTTCTCTGTCCGTAAGCTCTGTAAACAGGTCAAAAACTTTATCCAATGCGTGCAGAGGCTCAGCTGCAGGTTTATCGATTTTATTTATAACAACAATGATTTTTAAGCCCAATTCAAGCGCTTTTGAGAGAACAAAACGGGTTTGCGGCATAGGACCTTCAGCAGCATCAACGATTAATAAAGCCCCATCAACCATACCCAGTACACGCTCAACTTCACTACCAAAATCTGCGTGTCCGGGAGTATCAACTACATTTATTTTACAGCCGTTATAGTTTATGGAAATGTTTTTGGAAAGTATTGTAATTCCGCGTTCTTTTTCAATTTCGTTACTGTCCAAAACGCGTTCCTGCACCTGCTGATTATCTCTGAAAACACCTGCCTGCTTGAGTAAGCAGTCAACAAGCGTAGTTTTACCGTGGTCAACGTGAGCAATAATCGCAATATTTCTGATATTTTCGTTATATGTTGTCATAAATCTGCCATTTCCGCTAATCATTTTTTAATGAGTGTAATTTTTACGATTATTATAGGCGGTAAAAAAAATTTTTCAAGCTAAATGACCAAATAATTCTTCAATCTCTTTTGCAGCAAGCATCATATTATGATATTCAACCATAGAATTATAATATAGCCTGTCAATTTCGGTAAGCTTATCTCCCCAGCCAAGTTTTACCATTTCATGAATTTCGTTAAGCGACTCAAAACCGCTTATAACACCCTGCTTTGGTTTACCTAAGCCCAAAATTTCTTGAAAAGTTCTGTTATCTGCACGCGAAATACCCTTGCGGATCCCCGATCTAATCTTTACTCCGCTGACAATTTTAGCACTTCCGAAACTTACTTTATCAACCTGCATTGTTAATTCTCCTAATCTGCTTGTTATTATAAATTAATAGGAAAAATTTTTCAATACGCTTGCGTTTTGGGTTTGGTTGTGGTAGTTTTGACTTTGTTGAAAATTGAGTTTAGGTCGATGTGGCACTCTGCCGAAAAAAACAATTGATAATTGTTTTTTGAGAGGGTACTTTCTGAAAGAAAGTACATCCGCCACAAAAGACAAGCAATAATTTTGACAATTTAATACAACTAACAACAGGTCGATGTGGCGGAATCGGTATACGCGCACGTTTGAGGGGCGTGTGGAGAAATCCTTGGGGGTTCAAGTCCCCCCATCGACACCATAAAGCAGATTGGAGCGTGTCTCCTAATCTGCTTTATAGTCCGTATGGGTA
This sequence comes from bacterium, assembly GCA_017652265.1. Taxonomy (GTDB): domain Bacteria; phylum Cyanobacteriota; class Vampirovibrionia; order Gastranaerophilales; family Gastranaerophilaceae; genus Gastranaerophilus. The sequence continues at coordinate 3 of JAGCBH010000001.1, read as the reverse complement.
TGG
>JAGCBH010000016.1 GCA_017652265.1 bacterium | reverse complement strand
TCATTAAATATTTTTCTGAAAAAGAAATAAAAGGTGAAATTGTTATCCTTGGATTCAGGGACGAAACTACCGGTACACACGATTTGGTTGAAAAAATAAATAAACTTCAGAAAAAAGGTTTTAAAGCAAAAGAAATTGCGACAATTTTATCTGAGCTTTATAACGAAAACAAAAATGATGTGTACAACACCATTATAAAAAATGATGTTGCAAAATAGTTGTTGTTTATTATATAATTAGACCAAAGACGGAGAGAAAAATGGGATACAAAATTCTATCTAAGAAAGAAATATGTCCTAATCAATACGAAATAACTATTGATGCCCCTTATGTTGTAAGAAATGCAAAGGCCGGACAATTCATAATTTTCAGAGCCGGTGATGATGATGAGAGAGTCCCGTTGACTATTGCGGATGTAAACAAGGAAACAGGTGCTTTAACATTGGTATTTATGGCAGTAGGGTATTCCACAAAAAAACTTGCTTCGCTTGAAGTCGGTGATGAAATCTCTGATATTGTAGGTCCTTTGGGACAGCCGACACATATTAAAAATTACGGAACGGTTGTTTGTTTGGCAGGTGGTTACGGCGCTGCGCCATGTTATCTGATAGCAAAGGCATTTAAAGAAGCCGGCAACAAAGTTTATATGATTATGGGAGCAAGAAATAAAGATTTAATTTTTTGGGCAGATAAGATGAAAACCGCTTGTACTGAATTATTTATAACAACGGATGACGGTACGATGGGTGAAAAAGGTTTTGTTACACAAGTTCTTGAAAGGCTTATGGGGCAAGAAAAAATAGATTACGCAATAGCAGTTGGTCCTATGCCTATGATGAGGGCGGTTGCAAATATGACACGCGATAAAGGAATTTACACCGAAGCCAGCATGAATCCGATTATGGTTGACGGTACAGGCATGTGCGGTGCTTGCCGCCTTACTGTAGGTGGTGAAGTTAAGTTTGCGTGTGTTGACGGGCCTGATTTCGATGCCCATAAGATTGATTTTGATGAGGTTATAAATCGTACTAAGATTTATAAAGACCAGGAACGTAAGCGCAGTGAAGATTGTAATTTACTAAAAATGGCTGTTAAATAAGGGAGTAAGAAATAATGGCAGATCCTAAGAAAAAAGTAATGTTTTGTCCGTTGATGAGTGTAGGTACTAATGTTGATATGGTTTGCATTGAAGACAGATGTGCCTGGTTCTTGCCATCGGTAAAGAAATGTGCAGTTTATATGAATGCTTATAATGCACTTCTTGACGTTACGGAAAAACAGAAAAGAAGGTAATCTGATTTGAAAATAATTGTTTGTGTTAAACAAGTTCCGGATACTACCGAAATAAAGTGGACGGAAAATAATACAATTCAGCGTGAGGGCGTTGAAAGTATTATGAATCCCTACGATGTGTGGGCGCTTGAAAGCGCTTTGGATATAAAACGTGAAAATCCCAAAACTTTTATAACTGTTATTACGATGGGGCCTAATCAGGCGGAATGTATGCTGAGAAAGGCAATTGCTCTTGGTGCGGATGAGGCGGTTTTATTGAGTGACAGAAAGTTCGCCGGTGCTGATACATATGCAACTTCAAAAACCCTGTCACAGGCTATAAAAGAGAAATTCCCGGATTTTGATTTGATAATTTGCGGACAGTTTGCAATAGATGGTGATACCGCTCAAACAGGACCAAGTATTGCTGCTAAGCTTGATATTCCGCAGGTTACTTTTGTTGAAGAAATTAAAGAAATACAGAAAGATAAACTTATTCTAAAACGCAGAACTGAAAACGGTTATGAAATGGTTGAAACAGGTTTTCCGTCATTAATTTGCGTTTTGCAAAAAAATTATGAGCCGTCTCGCATTAAAGCTGCAGGTGCTATAAGAGCAAACAGCTCCGATATTAAGGTTTTCAATGCAGACGATATAAATTTAAGTGCGGATGAAGCTGGATTAAAAGGTTCTCCGACATATGTCAGCAAGGCATTTCGGCCTGAAAAACGCGGAGAGTGTAAATATGTTGATGATATAGAGGCTCTTTCGGCAGAGATAGGCGGTGCAAATGGCTAGAGGAATATTGATATATGCTGAAATAATGAAATCAGGGTACGTTGCACCTGTGTTCTTTTCGCTTTGTGCAAAAGCCGTAGAATTGTCGGCGAAGCTGGATAATGCACCGATTTATGCGCTTTTAATCGGTAAATTGGGAATCGGTGAAAAATTTAAAGAAGGGTTTAAAGCATCAGGAGTTGAGAAAACCTTTGTATATGTTGATGACAGGCTTGAGAATTATTCTACTGAGATATATTCCGAAATAGCGGTGGATTTAGTTAACGAAATTGAGCCGGAGATTTTTTTAATCGGTGCAACTACGCAAGGTCGTGATTTGGCGCCAAGAATTTCATCCAAACTTCATACCGGTTTAACTGCTGATTGTACGGGGCTTGATATTAATGAAAAGGGGCAGCTGGCGGCGACCAGACCTACTTTCGGCGGTAAACTTATGGCGACAATATTGTGCAAAAAAATGCCGCAAATGGCAACAGTTCGCCCGGGCGTTTTGCCGTTTTTGGAAAATCCTGTTTATAAGGATACCGAAATGGTTTATAAAGATCATGGAATTTCAAATTTTTCGTCAATGCCTGCGTTATTGGAATTTGTAAAGGACAGTGAAGAACTTATTAATTCACTTGATAGTGCTAAAATTATTGTTGCGGGCGGAAAAGGCTGTAAAACAGAAAAAGGTTTTGAGCTTTTGGGTGAATTGGCTTGTGTTCTGGGTGGTACTGTCGGTGCAAGCAGGGGTGCTGTTGATATGGGTATAGCTCCACAGTCTGTTCAAATTGGGCAAACAGGCAAAACTGTTACACCGGAAATATATATTGCATGCGGAATTTCGGGTGCTATTCAGCATATTGTCGGTATTGAGGGTTCAAAGAAAATTATTGCGATAAATACCGATAAAGATGCACCGATTTTTCAGCATTCCGATATCGGATATGTGGGCGATTTGTTTGAAGTTGTACCAAAATTAATTGAAATATTTAAGGATAAAAAGGATAAATAATATGAAAAATACGGTTGTAGTGGGTGCCCAGTGGGGCGATGAGGGAAAAGCAAAAATTACCGATTTATTGGCTGAAAAAGCGGATTTTATAATCAGGTATCAGGGCGGTTGCAACGCAGGCCACACCGTTGTTGCAAATGGTAAAACTTTTAAATTTCACCTGATTCCGTCAGGTATTCTTTATAAAAATAAAACTTGTCTTATAGGTACGGGAACAGTAATTTTGCCGGAATATTTTGAACAGGAAATCAACGGGCTTATTGCTGACGGTATTGATGTTTCGGGGTTAAAAATATCTCCGCTTGCAACTATTACAATGCCGTATCATACAGAAATTGATGGTTATAGTGAAGATAATGCCAAAAAAGGCAAAATCGGTACGACCAAAAAAGGTATCGGCCCGACTTATACCGACAAAATGGCAAGAATTGCTCTGAAAATTCAGGATTTGTATTCACCTGAAACTTTATCGGAAAAACTTGATATTATTTTGCCTTTGAAGAACAAACAGCTCAAAGAAGTTTACGGACTTGAACCTTATACGAAAGAATGTTTAACCGCACTATGCGAAAAGTATGCGGAAATTTTTCGTCCATACGTTTGGTTTGACTGGCAAAAAGGGATGGAAGATTTTAAAAAGGCAGGTAAATCAATTCTTTTTGAGGGTGCGCAAGGCGTAATGCTTGATGTTGATTGGGGTACATATCCTTTTGTTACAAGTTCAAACCCTATCGGCGGCGGAGCTTCTGTCGGAAGCGGATACGGGCCAAAGGTAATTGAAGAAGTTATCGGTGTTGCAAAAGCTTATGTAACACGTGTAGGTGAAGGTCCTTTTGTAACGGAATTGAATAATGAGGTCGGTGATAAAATTCGTGAAATCGGTCATGAATATGGAGTTACAACAGGCCGTCCTCGCAGATGCGGCTGGTTTGACGCAGTAACAATGCGTTATGCCGTATTAGTAGGCGGTTTGACAAGTGTTGCGCTCACTAAAATTGATGTTTTTGATACCTTTGATGAGATAAAAGTCTGCTATGCATACAAAGATACCCGTAACGGAAAAATCTATGAAACTTATCCTACGGATGTATTTATGCACAAATATCTGGAGCCTGTTTATGAAACGCATAAAGGCTGGAAAACCGATGTGACGGGCTTGCGTTCTTATGACGAACTTCCTGACAATGCTAAAAAGTATATTTCATGTCTTGAAGAATTACTGGGCGTAAAAGTTTCTATTCTCAGCGTGGGACCTGACAGAGAACAGACTATCTTTATCTAAATTATGACAAAATTTCAAGTTTTTCTCTGAATTCGGCGATTAAACCGGCATCATCAGTTTTTTCGGCAAATGTAATTCCCTTTTGTAATAAGCTTTTTGCCTTATTAAGGTTGTGATATTCAATCATTAAGTCTGCTGCTGAATTATAACTGCGTGCAATTTGCAGCGGTGAATCAGTTTGAGAATAATGTTTTACCGCAATAGAATACTCTTTTAGAGCTTCTTGCGGTTCGCCGAATTTTTTGTATGAATTTGCTTTATTTGAAGCAACAAAACCTATTACCTTATTATTTTGGCTTTCGTTTGCAAGGTATTCAGCTTCATTATAAAATTCATAGGCATCCTGTTCATACATATCGGTATAAATATTGCCCATTTTTGTTAATGATACGGTTTGTGCTTCAAGATTATTTTCTTCTCCCGCATATGCCGCAGATGAGTAATAGTGGTCAAGAGCCGGTGAAATCTCGTTTACTTCATCGTAAATTTTTGCCATTGAATAATGTGCTTTGATTTTTACCGCATTTTCCGTTGCATTTTCAAGTGATTTATTGTAACTTGTCAGGGCTTGCGGAATATAATCATATTCATTATAAATATTTCCGACTTCAAAATAAATTTTTGATTTTATAGAATTTTCGCCAAGTTCATCAGCTTTTAAAAGTGCTTTTTGATAATTGAGAAGAGCCTCTTTGGGTTTATTTGCTTTTGCAAGTTTTTTGGAATCCATAAACATAGATTTTAATTCGGGATCGATTTCGTGGACTTCTGCTTTTGTGGTTTCCGTTGTTTCTGCTGTCTCTTCCGTTTCTTTGCTTGCAAGTGTTTTTTCAGGGAATTTTACCAGAAATTTAGGATTAACGTTATCCTCATCATATTTGAAATCAATACGCTGTAAAAATATTGCATCAACCCAGTTTTCAACAACTTTAGACTCTTTTTCAAGCGTTTGTGAAATATATCCGTCCAGTATTGTAGAAGCGTTTTTGAAATTTGATTTTATTAATTTCGGATTAGGATTTTCTTTTTTTATCTGAGAGTATATAAGTTCAAGATAGCCGTCAACCTCCTCTTGGAGTTCAGGAGGAGTCCCTATTGCAATAGCGGTATTTCTGAAATCTTTTATAACTTGGGCAATGTTTATATCAGTGTTATTGTTGAAATTATTTGTATTTACCGGTTCATTTTCTCTTTTAACGGCATAGGCAGAACCGTTCATCATTTGTTGCGCCTGAATTTGACTTTTTGCAGCCTGCCAGCCTGTCTGAACCTGTCCTGCTTCGTAGGTGTCAACGGTATTTTCTACATATTGCAGACCTTTACTGCGGGATTCTTCGCCCTGTTCTTTTTCGTACTCAAGTATGGAAGACCTTTCATCTTCCTGTTTTTGTTTTACTCCGCTTCTACCGTCTTTTACGGTATAAGGGCGCTGATGTACGGTGGATAAGTTTAATCCCATAATCTTGCTGACTACCTCTCAAACTGACACTAATATACTACATGTTGAGCGCAAACGACCTCAATCGTTTGTATGATTTATTTAATATTTTTTTACAGGATGTCAATTATGAAATAGGTTCGTCAAGATATTCAGGCGGCTCAATATTTAAAGAAGAATAAACATTTTTTAAATGAGTTCTGAACATATAATCAAAAACGTTGTCGTGTCCCGAATGATTTGGTTCGCCGTACCACCAAAACCAGTCGCTTGCCTGTGCGATAAAAAATTCTCTGAAAGCATTGTGCAGATTTGCATTTTTTGATCTTCTTTTTGCGCATATTTCCAAATCATCACGAACTTTCTTCAGATAATCCCAGGCTTTATTTTTAAGCGGTTCATCTATCCAAAAACTAAAGTTTTGCGAATTTTGGGTACCTGCTTTTATAGTGTTCATTGTTTTAATGTGTTTGTCTTTTGAATTGTATTCGCTTATTAAAACGGTTTCTAAGGTACTATCGTTGTTTATTGCTTTATAAACTTTTTCCAAAAAATCATTTCCATAATTCTTATACATCTCCCAGCAGTTTTCCCCGTCAAGAGCAATAGTCAAAAGATGTGTTTCGTCAGGCGAACTTTGAATTTTACCCTGAATTATTTTTAACCTGTCATAAAAATCGTTTGAACTGTGAATTGTATCCATGCTTGGATATTCGTAATTTATAAGGTTCGGGAATAATGAATCTCTGAAAAGTATTCTTATATCGCCGTTTGAGGTCTTATAACTGTACGTTTTTAAAAGCGGATAAGGATTTTCAAGATTTGCATCAAAATCTCTTGTTAGAATTTCTTTTGCGGAATTAACCAAACAGCTCTCATCGGCTATAATCCAGTTAATTCCAAGTTCTGTCAGCAATTTTACCGTTTTTAGACTTATAGCCAGCTCAGGCAGCCAAATCCCCTTTGGAACTGTGTTAAAAACTTCATAAAATCTGGAAATTGATGAAATTATTTGAGCTTTTGCGCTTTTTTTCATTTCAATATCTTTTGGCGTGTCATCATTTGCCGTTTGAATAGTGTCGCTTGAATCTATTAAAATAGGCATTACAGGGTGATAATATGGGTTTGTGGTAAGCTCAATTTTTCCGGATTTCAGCATTTTTTTCATTTCCGGAATAATTCTTTTTATTATGTCCCTGTGAATCTGAATTATTTTTCTTCTGTCTTCAAGCGTATAATTGCAGCCTTTTTTCTTTAATTTTTTTAATTCCGGATATTTGCCGTAATGAACAGGATTTATCCAAGCAAGGTTAAAAAGCGCCATTAAATCCGAATATTCTTCCTTAGAAAATGAATTGATATCAGGATTTTTTTGAAATTTTTGCGCAAGTAATAAATACTGCTTGTCCGGTAAAATCATATTTTCAAAATTTGCATCAAAGAAATTTGAAAGTATAAACTTTTTTTCCTCATCTGTTAAAAGATTTTCGTCTTTAACGCTTAATCTTGAATGTATATCGTGAAAATTGTTATCACTGTATTTTTCAAAATCATCCAAAAGTGTCGGGGAAATGTTTATATTTATCTTTATATTGCGGAATTTTTTTGCAAGCATCAGCATGCTCATATAATCTTTTACGGCATGTAATCTGCTCCATGGCATTATGTAATCACTATCCTTTTTTATACCGTAAACCGGCTGATAAAAGTGCCAATAGAATGCAATTGATAGCTTTTTCAATTTTCCCGCCATGAAAACCTCATCAATATTTTGACTACAATGTATCACAGAAAAAAATAATTGTAAATAAATATTACAGATTTATGAATTAGGTATTGCAATTATTCTACATCTGTAGTAGAATAGGTGTGTAGTGTGAGGTAGTGTGATGCTTGTTAACTTTCTTGGACAATTGAATGCAATAAGAATGCGTAATGCCGCAGCTATGGGTATGATGAGCATATCTGAAGCCAGAATGAGCATGATAAGAAATATGCACCCTTCTTTTGGTGCGAATTTACAGGCAATCAATGCTATAGATACTCAAATGGAAATAGATTTTCAAAGAAACAGTTTGTTGTATCAGATAGCTTGCGCACAGGAAGAAGCACTGAAACGCAGACAGCAGCAGGAAAACAAACGTTTTGATACTATTGCATAGTTTGCGTGTGTAAAAGGTTTATGTGGAAATCCCGGTTTATGCCGGGTTTCTTTTTGTCTTGTTGTCCACTTATTGATGTAAATTTTTATTTAACTTTTGACATTATTATTTTGCGTATGCTAAAGTTTTAGCAGAGAACGGAGTTTTATATATTATGTTATTACATGCAATTTTATCAGATCCGCCAATAATGATAGTCGCAATGGTATTCTTATTTTCTGTATTTTATACCGTTAGAGCATATAGAAAAGTTGGCAAAAACCTGAAAATCATTGATATTTTTCTTTCAAATTTTAAAAAAACTGATTTGAATTACAGATTTAACGAATTTGACGAATGGATGTGTGCAAACAGTTACGTTGCGCACTTATGGCTGGAGTTTAAAAATACGCTTGTATTCTCTGAATCCGTTGCTCTTAAAGATGAAGCAAATGAAATAGTTTATAAAGAAATATCTTCTACCGTTCAGAATATTCAGACAACAGAGGAACCCGGATTTTTCTTTAATGAAGAGACTCTTGTTTTCAAAAAATATAATTATAAACTGATAAATTCGTTTCCTACAATATTAACAGGTTTTGGTCCGTTGTTTACCTTTTTGAACATTGCAATAGCTTTCGGTAAAGTTGACTTTTCAAACCAAACAACGACAATAGCATCCATTTCGGGCTTGATGGCATCCATGCAGATTGCAGCTTTGGTTTCAGTTATCGCAGTAGGTAGTTCTCTTATATACATTTTGCTTGAAAATACCATGTATGCGATGATTTGCCGTCCGAAAATTAATGCGGTTGAAGAGAAGATTGCAATGTTATTTGATAATATATCATCTGAAAAATTTCTGCTTGAATTGCTGAGAGAAACGAAAATTCAAAACAATTCAAGTTCAAATTTGGTTTCTTCAATACCGGATAGTTTCCAAAGTGCAATAAATTCCGGTATTGCAAGCAATTTGGTTCCGTATCTTGAAAATCTTATTTTTGGTATAAATCAAATGAGTAAACAGTTAAAAACAATAGCCAAAAAGACGGATGATGTTGATGATTTATTTTAAAATATGAATGGGATATTTTGATGGCAATGCACAGAGTTACAAAACGTGAAGAGGGAAATAACAATATATTCTGGACTACAATGGCAGACTTGCTGTTAGGTTTGGCAATTATATTCATGGTCTTGTTTGTACTTGCAATTTCAGGTATGACAAGGGATACAATTCGCGCAAGTCAAACGAAAGCGGAAATATCCCAAAAACTTGGTGAAGAATTTAAGAAACATAATTTGGATGTAAAAGTTAATCCTACAACGGGTGATGTAGGTATTTCCGATGCTCAGTTATTTGAGGTCGGCAGTTACAAATTGTCAGAAAAAGGTAAAAAATATCTGGATGCATTTATGCCTGTATATTTTGATTGTATTTTTTCCAAGGAAGAGTTTATAGATTTTATTACTGGAGTTATAGTTCAGGGGCACACGGATTCACAGCAGTATGCCAAATTGAATTCTGTGGATGAACAATATTTGAGAAACATGGAATTAAGTTTGCAAAGGGCTAATGCGGTTGCCTCTTACATTTTTAAAACAAAGTTTGATCGTCAATATGCAGAAACTATACGTAAAAAGTTAGTTGTTGAAGGGAAAAGCTTTTCTGAGCCTGTTCTTGTAAATGGTGTTGAAGATTATGCGCAAAGCCGGCGTGTTGTTCTGAAACTTAAGCTTAAGAATTTTGATATTTTATCTCAGCTTGGATTTGGCTTAGAGTAAATTAACTGATTTGTTAACTTTTGTAAAGTTTTTTGAAACATGTTTAAACATGCTATCAATTTTATATACTTTTTATACTTTATATATATGAACACGAGGAAACGCTAAAACGAGGATAAAACTTCAATTTTAGTAACTACACACTTCACACTATTATTTCGGAATGGAAAGGATTTTCACAAGCATTCCGGGCGGCTATTAAAGGTCGCCTTTATTTTTGGGGATTTTTATAGGCTGAGGTAGTAATCTTTTAAAATTTTTGTATCAATTTCAATATTAGGACTTTCACAGGTCAGAGCGCCTCTGACGTCAAAGGCTTTAAATGCTTTCAATAAATCTTTATAATTCATATCGCTTTCATCAAGATTAAGGTGGTTGCGTTCGCCTTTATCAGTGTATTTAATACCTGCAAGATGTCCGTGAAAAGATTTTAAGGCTGTATCGCCAAGTTCTTTACCAAGTTTTTCAAAAATCATTGAAAATTCATCATAGGTGTTGTATTCGCCTGCGCTTCTGGCATGAAGATGTGAAAAATCTATGCAGGGCAAAACAAAATCAAACTCTTTTGAAAGTCGGATTACTTCATACAGATCGCCCCATTGTGTTGATTTGCCTGTAGTTTCAGGACGTACCCAGACATCAATGCCTGAAGATTTTAGTGCCTGCCCGATAATTTCATTTGTTTTTTTGACCTGATTATAAACAGTTTCTTTGTCTTTTCCCATATAAAATGCGGCGTGGTAAGTTATACTGAAAGCACCGATATCTCTTGCTGCCTGAGCGGTTTCTATTATACGATTAACACTTGCCTCAACTTTTTCTTCTTCCTGCGAATTAAGATTTATATAAAAAGGGCAGTGTGCGGTCAGGGTAAAATTGCGCTCCTGACGGATTTTGTTGGATAGTTGACGGCTTTCATCACTGATTCTTACGCCGTGAACAAACTCAAACTCCATACCGTCAAGCTGCATGTCACTTAAAATATCAAAAGCCTCTTTATAACTTCCTTTGGTAGTTGAAGGCATGCCTGCCGTTAAAAAATTCAGTTTATCAAATGCTTTAATTTTAGGCACTTTCAATCCTATCTGATTTGTACAGGCATAACAAGGCAAACAAAATCTTCTTCGCTGTTTGGTTTAAGAACAGTTGCCGACAGAGTAGTGTTTAAACCTATTTTAACCTCATCGCTGTCAATATTTTTGAGTGCTTCAAGTATGTATTTGTGGTTGAAAGCTATAGTTAAATCTTCTGAAGTGTAATCTATATCAATATTTTCTTCAGATTTACCCGAATCCGGAGTATCAGCTGAAATCCTCAAGTTATTATTTGTAAATTCAAATTTTGCAAAGCATTTTTTATCGTCAATCATGACAGAAACTCTGTCAATAGCGGAAATCAACTGATTAACGTTTACAATTGCTACTTTAGGACAATCTGTCGGGATAAGTCTGTTATATTGCGGGAATTGTCCTTCAAGAAGTCTTGAAATAGTTGTTGTTTTGAGTGTCTTTAAGATAATTCTGTTAGTTTCTGCATAAATCTTTACAGTATCTTCGTCAATGAACGAACAGATTTTTGCAAATTCATTGATAGTTCTTGCAGGGATAATGAGCAGACCTTCTTTGGAATTTGTTATTTTTTCTCTTACACGCGCAAGTCTGTTGCCGTCTGTTGACGCAACTTCAAGCTGATTTTCCGATAATGCAAATACAATACCAGATAAAAGGGTGCTGTTTTCAAATGTTGCTGCGGCAAATCCTGCCTGACGAACTGCTTTTGTAAGTGTTTTTACCGGAATTTCAAAACAGTTTTCTTCATTTGTTTCTATATTTGAACATTCTTTCGGAAATTCGTCAGCAGAAATACCGATTATATCAAATTTTGATTTTTTGCATGTTACGTGAACAACGGTTTCGTCTTTTGCCATCTCAAAAGTTACAAGGTTGTCATTGAGTTTTGAAACAATTTCGTTCAAAGTTTTTGACGGAAGTGTAATTTTACCTTCTTCTTCAACCTGAGCATCAACCGTTGTGATTATTGTCATGTCAAGGTCTGTAGCGATTAATTTTACCGCATTTGTACCGACTGTTTCTATATATATGTTTAAAAGAACAGGCTGCAAAGCTTTAATGCTTGTGGCTCTTTCTACAATTTTAATCCCGTTATATAAATCCTCTTTCTTAATGACAAACTTCATACCATACTCCTCATCTCTAATAAGGAGATTATAAAACAATTTAAAAAATAAAGCAATAAAAGTTTTTGAAATGTTAATTAATATGTGTCGTAGTTAAACGGAAGCTGGAAATAATCTTCCTTGCTTTCATCGGCTTCACTGTCTATAATTGTTATGCTGAAATTCGTCCAAAAATCATTATATGACATGGTAAAAGTATTTCGAATATTTCCAGAAGTCGTAAAATCATCATCATCTTCACCTTCTCCGCAGTTATGCGGGTTAGTGATAGTAACTTCTTTTAAATTGCCAAATTCGTCGGTAGTTACATTATCAAACATTAGTCCATGATGCCAACTAAATCCGGAAACCTGGATAGGGATTTTATTTATATTATCTTTATTTTTAGAAAGGTAATCTTTTATATCGTAACCATGAAGTTCTTTTATATATCTGCCTTTGCCGGTTAACAGTTTAAAGGTTAAATTTGCACGGGAACCAAGTTCTTCTTCGTCATAAAGTGCCTTTAATGTGCTTATTTGATTTCTCTGGTTATTTAATTCTTCTACCCTGGTTCTAAGATTTGCTATTGTTGTTTTTGTTTCCTGATATTGAGCATACAGTTCACTATATTCAGGATCGGTTTTCAGTAAGTTTAAAACTTTTTGATTCATTAAACTTTGCATAGAACTTGTTCTGTATACATTTACATCAAAGTGTTCATCAAAACTGGCATATGTAAAAGTAGTTTCTTTTGCCCTTTTGGAGTCTATTAATCCTTTAACATACCAGGGATCGGTTTCATGTCCGGACATGTTACTAACTATAAAATTGAGTAATTCTTTGTCTTCGGGCTTATCTGATGTTTGTAGCTGTTCAAATATTGTTTGATATCCTCTCAAATAAACGGTTTCCAGAATATCATTCTGCGTATTTGAGGCAGAATGTTTTTCTGCTTCATATTGTTTTATTTTGGTTTCTATTTCATTAAATTTTGTTTGATAGTCAATAGGATAATTTGCTATTAAGTATTCTTTTAATCTCTGATATCCGATTTCCAGTGCTGCATCATCGGGGTCTGTTGAACCGCCTCTAAGAACGGTTGATTCATCAAAATTTGTATAAGAGTCTTTTATTTCTTCATTTTTGATTATAAATTGTAGAGGATTTCCCTGTTCATCTCTTACGCCTGCAAAAGTTACCGTTACAGTACCATCTTCATTTTGTACAACCAGATTTCGTACAATTTCCTGAATTTCAGGATTATCACTGTCCTCAAGTTCTGCTCTGCATGAAAGTAAATGGCATGAACCTTTGCCCTGTTGCTGATTTCGGGATACATCTCCGTCACAAATACCGAAAGATTTTTTGATAAATTCTTTTACAGCCTCATCTTCATCGGGATTATCTTTTAAGTATTGCATAGCCGTTATAAAATTCATTTCTACACCGTCATGCGCCGCAAGGTATTCCTGATACCAGCCGTTGTACATATCAAGAATTTCTTTTTTATGATCAAAATGATAATCGCACATGCTCTCTTCTTCATCTATATCGTCCGTATTAACGTATAAATCCCAATTAAGAGTCCAGTTTTCCAATTCTGCTCTTCTTTCAGGCGGGATGCCGTTATTATCTTGCGGTGTAGTTATCTGAAAAGAGTCGCCTATTTGTAATGTATTACCACTATTCATCTGAAACAACAGAATATTTTCATTAGCAACATTATCCGCAGATATGTTATCTGCAGAGTGATTTAACATTATTAACTTCCGTATATTTTCTAAGAATATTTTATTACGCATGATTTTACCTAGCTATATGTCGGCAATTTTATTCAAAATCTTTAGTATTGTTAAAATTTGTTAATAGGTAAAGGTGATAATTTTTAAAGTTTTTGTGTTTATTATAATATATACTCATAAAGTACCCATAAGGATTTTATAATGATTACAGGAACT
>JAGCBH010000015.1 GCA_017652265.1 bacterium | reverse complement strand
GTTATCGAAACTGCAAAATGAACTTAAAAAATTTATCGGTTGCGAATTTTTTAATACACGGATTGACAAAAATTTGTCCGATAATTCTGAAATTGCAGAATATAAGGAAAAATTTAAAAATCTTGAAAATGTCGGTAATTATAAAATAACATCAAAAGATTTTAAAGACGGAATAAAGTTGTTTATTGATGACTGTAACTGGATTTTAGCCCGTCCAAGCGGAACAGAACCGCTTCTTAGAATTTACATTGAAACAAATGATGAAAACAGGCTTAAAGAATTAAAAAATATTCTTGAAAATACTTAAATTACCAGTCCTCAGAGCCGTATGCACGGTATTTGTCAATAAGCATGATGTATTTTTTTTCTAAATTTTCGTATTTTCTCAATTCGTTAGGGGTATTGCAGTCTTTTTTCAAAATGGAAATTTCCATCAATTCTTCTTTTGTTTTTCTTACATATTTTTTTATATTTTCTCTTGCTTCAAATAGGTATCCTTCATAGGCGCAATCTTCAGGGATAACGGTAAAGGCATTTTTAGGGTAGTTTTTGCACAGTTTCGGCCTCATATCGTAAACTTTGCATGTGTTATCATCATTCAGATAACGGCAGTAATAAAAATAGGTTTCATAATCATTTCCGAACTTTTTTTTATTCAGTGCGGCAGTCTGTTTTACATAATTTTCGTCTATTAAAAGGGCGTCATCAATTGATTTGTGCGGAAGAAATAATTTTAAAAAATTTGATGCCGTTTTATCTCCTTTTTCAGCCAGAGAACACAGCTCTGCGTAACTTTTCCCTGATGGTAAAAGTCTGCAGCACTTTCCGCACCTTGAACAAATATCTTTTTCTCCCAAAACATTATCCATAAGTCTATTTTACAATTTTTTGTTTTGTATGGCAACTTTGGCAATTTACGGTATCAAATTTAAACTTTACAAAACTTAAAGAAATAGCAATATTTTATATAAACAATACTTTATATAAAAAGAAGGTGTGTCGTGTATGCAAAATTGTGTAGGAACAAATAACGTATATTATCAAAACCCAAATGCAACAAAGCCGGTAGCAGCTGTACCTCAGCAGACGATTATAAATTCTCCGGTTCAGGGGGCTTACGTACCTGCTGATGCAAATAACCCGAATCAGGCGCAAAACTATCAGGTACCGAATTATTCCGGTGTAAATATTCAGATTTTCAACCCGTCGGTTGCAACACCGGGCGCACAGCCTCCTATTTATAATGTAAACGCACCGTCTTATCAGGCACACGGTCAAAATCAGGCTCAGCCTACGGTTTGCTGTTACCCTGCAAATTACTATACTCAGCCGTTTCCGGCTCAGCAAGCCAATACATCCATAATCAAAGAGGATGAAAAAGTTAAAACTGAAAAACGTAAAGTTGTTGAATTGACTGATGAATATATTAAAAATCTTGAAAATTACCTGAACAGTCAGGATAAAGAAGTTCGTTATATGGGTGCGAAAGAAGTTGTTGCAAGATTAGAAGAAGACGATTCAAGATGTGATGACTTGGCTTTAAATGCACTTATAAATAAAATGCTTAAAGATCCATACGACAAAGTAAGATTTTTGGCGCTGGCGTCTTTGAAAGCAAGAATTGCAACCGGTAATGATGAATCGGTTGAATTGTTAAAGGCCATGCAGTCAAGCAAGTCCGCTTACGGTATGGATGCTCCTTTGGCAACGGAAGTTCTTCTGCAAATGAGCGGTAAGCGCGTTGAAAAGGAATTTGTAGTGAAAGAAAAACAATCGGAAACTAAAACCGAAACAAGCAAAATTAAGGTATAATTAGGCCATGAAAATTTTTTCAAGAATACAAGCCGGATTTAAAAGTTGTGCATCTCATCTGAAAAATAATTACGGCAAATACTTGGCAAAGACCGCCGCAGTGGGGGCCTTGGGCTTGGTTGGCTATGATGCTCATGTCTTGGGGTTAATGGAAGCGGATTCCTATTCAAAAAGCCGTGATGCAAAACGACTTGTAAAAAAAGCTACAAATACTTTATATCTGGACAGACCAAGTGCGGTAACTGCCGATATGAAAGATGAAATTTTAAAAATTGAGGCTGAACAAAATACATCAACATTCTTTAATAAAGGGATAGGTTATACAAGAGGTCTATTCAAATCTCTGATTTATAATGCGGTGCCTTTTGCCCTTGGTGTTGTGACATTAATTGCAAGTAACAAAACAGTTTGTAAAATAGGGGGCTGGTCACTTGTCGGTTACGGCGCATTTAAGGTGATTAAAGACGGCTTTGGTAAAGGTGCTCCGAGAGATTTGATTCACAGATACAAATAATATGGGTTAGCTGTAATATTCTTCAATGATATCTTTTGTTATAACTCCATCTCTCAGGTTTGGCCTAATTGGAGCTGTAGATTTGCCTTTGGTTGTGTAGTTTATAGCGATATCTGTCGGGTATGTTTCCATATAATTTGTCATATAAAACTTACCGTTAACGTCAATAAATCCGTCCGTAAATTTTATTCCTTCTTTAACAGAATTAAAAGAATATTGTCTTAAAATATTCCATTCTCCTGCATCTATATCGCCAAGTTTATTTATAAGTCTTTCATTAGTCATATTTATTAGTTCAATGCGGCTGTGAACACGGCCTTTAAGAAAATAATAATATTTATCCAGTTGTTCTTGGTTTTTTATAACTTTATGTCTGCCCGATGCCAAATCTTCTTCATATAATTTTCCGACTCTCTCTGCGATATCATCAAACATGCAAATGAGGTCGTGTGCGTGATAACCGTCAAGGTCTGTAAAATCAAACAGTCCTCTAAAAATAAAACCCAACATACTTTTATTGGTATAAGAATTTGTTTTATCTATCAGTGGTGAAGAAGTAAATATTACGTTTGCGATTCTGTCCGTGAAGATTTCTTCTAATCTTTTAGCTTCTTTTGTTTTCCCCTGGGCTTTTAGGTCTAATGATTTACTATAGATAGAATGAAACGGATTTACTGATATATTGAATTGCAGGAAATCATATTCGTTACTGTTTGCAATTTTTTTAACTAAATCTTCCATTCTTTTTTGTGTTTTTGTATCATTTTTATTCCATCCCGCAGTGTCAAACAATATCCGTTGTTTAGCCGCTTCATGAAACATTTTGGCTAAATCCGCATAATCATACATTTTCCCGCTTTTATCCTGCATGTATATCATTGAGCAATCTGAATCATAAAATAAGCTTTTGGACCCATTTGAAAATACGTTAAACCCAAGTCTTTTGTTCAATTCTTTAAAACCGTTGCAGAGTTTTTCATAATCTTCAAAATCTATTTTTTCAATAAAATTATTTTTTTTCATAAAATATGGAGGTTTTGCCTCTGCAAAACAATGAATACAGGAGTTGGTACATCCCCTTTGTAAAATTATCCCTGTTAAATTGTTAACCATATACGCAATTTGAGAAAAACTTAAGCCGTTGAATATTTCAATACCGTTTTGGATACCTTCAAGTTGCTTTGCATCAAATAATTGTAAGAAATATTTATCAAGTCCCAAACTGTAAAGCTCTATTTTCTTGCTTTTGAGATATTTAATTGCGCTCTGAGGTACTGCCTGTCCGAAAGATACGGTATCTTTTATGGGCAAATTTATCGGTTGACGCTGATTGTATCCAAAATTATAAGGATGACATTTAGGATTATTGTGTGTGTATGAAGTATTTAAAAACTCAATTTTCATATGTCACACCCCATTTGTCAGTTTATCAAAATCGGGTATTTCTGCCGTCATACAATGGATTCCGCCATGGTGTTCTCCTAACCAGTCCATTATAACATTATGATATTCATTAAATCTGTATGCCGGAAAATTATGTGTACGAATCCAATCATCTTTACCAAAAGTTTCAACCGTTTTCTTCCCGCCGGAAACGAAATAAACGTTTTCTATTCCAGCAACCTTTTCCCTTAAGTCCTTTTCAAAAAGTTCTTCAAGATATTCAAGCTCCGGACAGGAATGTTGTGTTGAATTTGATATTAATGAAATTCTGTTATTACCGTTTTTAAAAGCTATTGAATTTAAAAAATTTATATCCTCAGAATAAAATCCGCCGATTTTTATTGGGATAAATCCAAAATCTTTCAGGCAATCACATAATTTGTTAGATTTTTTTGTCAGGCATATGTGCTTTTGGAAATCAATTAATTTTTTATATATTTCGTTGCTTTGTGGAAATTTTGTTCTCAATTTTTCAATATTTTTGAATGTTTCCTCGTCGTGATTTACCAGAACATAAGGATAGCCGATAGGCCTGATAAGCATATCCAAATCGTAACATAGATAATCGGTAACACAGGTATTTTCTCTTTCAATTCCGTAAACATCTTTTATATTTTCTAAACAGATCTTCTCAGGATAATAATGCTGTTCGCGGTATTCGGTGACATATTCCCCATTGATTATCATCCACTTTTCGCCTGTTGGTTTATAACCTATATAATAATTGCCTCCTCTTGGTAAAATATTTCTTTGCTTCATTTCAAATGCAGAAAGTTCTTCAGGTAAATCTATTAATATTTCATCTCTAGGACACATAATAGTATAATTTGTACCGTTTTTTAAAAATGCTTTTCTGTCCTGCCCCCAGACGCGTAATAGCGGTTTATCGGAAGTTAAACCGGCTTCAATATATCTTTTTATTCCTTTGTTGTTTTGATTTATAAAAAAGTCAAGATGCTCTTTTTCGGCAATTTTCTTAATTTGACGGCATATAGCAAGGTCGTGTTCATTAATAAAACCCTGCATATATAAGCCTTTTAGCTTAATTGCATCATATCCTTTAAAACTGACATTATTAATTGAATAATCCATGTTACTAATAAATCGCCTAAATATATTTTTTTGCTATGTACTCAACAATTGTTTAAAATATGTTAATATTTCTTTAATTCCATAGTAAAGAAAACTTTTTGTGCTATATTTGTATTGTAGATAGGATGAGTTTTGTCGGAGATGGCAGCGGTAGAAAAAATAAACCTTAGTGAATATAGGGATTTGATTGACAAAATTGCCCGTGTGGAGTTTATGAAATTTTCTTCATTCGGTTTAATTGAGCTGTCAGAATTAATAAATATCGGTAATCATACTCTTTATCTGTTATTTAAAAAGCACTCCGAAGACCATTACAACAGTACCTATCTTGCTACCGCTATCAAATGGGCGATAAGAAATGAAGTCCGCCGCAGATACAAATGGTACACTCTCAAAAACAGCCGAAAAACTTTAGCCGAAGAAGACGGTGAAAACACTTTGAGAGAGGAAGTTTATAAGACAATTCTTTCTATTGAGGAAATGCAGGAAGCTGAAGTGCCGACACAAATTAAAGCACTTGATAACACGCCTGAGGAAAATATTGAACTTATTGAATTGAAAAATGAAATTTTGGAATCAATGAAAAAACTTTCTCCTAGGGAAAAAGAGCTTATTGATTGCAAATTTTTTCAGAATAAAAAATTAAAAGATATTGCGGACGAATTTAATATTTCGCAGTCCAGAATTTCAAGAATAATTCAGACAGGACTCGATAAAATTAAGAAAGACCTTAAACGTCAGGGTATAATCTAAATGAGTAAAAAAGGTGAAAAAATAAAAGTTGCTTTTCCCCATATGGGGCAGATTTATATAGCGTGGGCGTCGGCATTGAAAAAAGTCGGTGCTGAACCTTTTATTCCGCCATATACCAGCAAAAAAACTCTTTCTTTAGGCGCAAAGTATTCTCCGGAAGCTATTTGTCTGCCGTATAAACTTATCCTTGGAAATTTTATTGAAGCAATTGAGGGTGGTGCGGATTATGTTGCTATGATAACCTCTCCGGGGTGTTGTCGTTTGGGTGAATACGGGAACTGTATCGCGCATGCACTTAAAGATATGGGTTATGAGGCGAATTATGTGGAAATGAAGCTTTATGACGGAATTAAGGGAATGCTTGATTTTCTGACGAAGGTTTCAGGAAAAACAGATATTATCCTTTTTTCACGCGCAATTAATATCGGGATAAGAAAAGTTTTTATAATTGACAGGATGAAAGATCACCTGGCATATCTGAGCGCACGTGAAAAGCACTTTGGCGATGCTGAAAAAGCTTATCATAAGGGTTTAAAAATTCTTTATGATGTAGAGTCTTCCCGTCAGCTTAAAAGAGCGGAAAAAGAAATATTTGACCTTATGAATAAAACCGAAATTGATGAAAATCGTGAGGTTGTTCGGGTTGACCTGACGGGTGAAATTTATATAGTTTGTGATGAATTTTCTAACCAAAATATTATGAGAGAACTTGGGAGAATGGGAGTAGAAGTTCACAGAACCCTTACGGTTAGCGGCTTTATAAAGGATGCTATTATCCCAAACCTGTTTAAGAAAGATGAAACTCACCTGCATAGAGCTGAACGTCTTGCAAAACCGTATTTATCACGTGATATTGGCGGTGATGCTTTGGAGTGTGTATCGGATGTTGTTCATGCAAGAAACCGCCAGGTTGACGGGATAATCCACGTTAGTCCGTTTACCTGTATGCCTGAAATTATGTCGCAAAATATTTTCCCTGCGATGAGAGAAACCTGTGATATTCCTGTATTACCGTTGATTATGGATGAACAAACAGGTAAAGCAGGCTATATTACCCGTCTTGAAGCATTTGTAGATCTTATGCGCCGCCGCAAGCGTAAACTTATGAGAGAAACTGCCAATGTTTAAAACTAAAGTTATTGCGGTAGTCGGGGCAACGGCAAGCGGAAAGACCGCCTATGCTGTTTCGCTTGCGCAAGAAATCGGAGGAGAAATTATTTCAGCCGATTCAAGGCTTGTTTATGAGGGCTTTGATATAGGAACGGCAAAACCTACGCTTGAGGAACGCCATGGGATTAAACACTATTTAATTGATATTGTAGAACCTGAAGTTGATTATTCGGCGGGGCTTTGGGTTAAAGATGCTCAAAATGCAATTGATGAAATTGTAAGTAAAGGCAAGACGCCGATTATAGCAGGAGGAACAGGCCTTTATTTCAGGCTTTTGCTTGAAAATTATAAAATGCCTGATGTTAAACCCGATAAAAATTTCCGTTCAGAGCTTGAAAAAATGACATTTGAGGAGTTGAAACAAAGGCTTGAAAAATCAGATAAAGCAGCTGCGGATACAATTTTTGATAACGACAAAAAGAAATTAATCCGCTATATTGAAATTGTAGAAAAATCCGGCTTGACGCTTGAGGAAGCAAGAAATAAGTCCGCTCAGTGCCCTTATGAAGTTGAATGGATTGGGTTAAACTTTCCGAGAGAAGAACTGTATGACCGCATAAATAAGCGTGTTGATTTGATGATTGAACAGGGGCTTATTGATGAAACAAAAAACTTACTAAAAAAACATGGGCGGATACCAAATTTAGTTGACACTATCGGGTATAGGGAAATTATAAAATATCTTGACGGCGAATACGATTTACAAATGGCATGTGAAATACTGAAACAAAATTCCCGCCGCTATGCAAAGCGCCAGTTGACCTGGTTTAGAGCGAACGAAAATATCAAATGGAATGTGTATCCTGATAAAATATAAACTGTTAATTTTTGGTTAATTTTTCGATGATTTTTGCTAAACAGGTAAATAATATACTTGTAAGGAGTTATGACAATTAAAAATCAAAGGAGGTCATTATGAAATTTTTAATTAAAAGAACACCGGACAATTTTATTAAATCAGTTAACGATGAAATCAGTTCTATTTTGAACAGAAATTTTGACAGTTTGTTCCCTGAATACATCCATGATGAACGTTTGGCAACGAATAAACTTGCAATGCCTGTTGAACTTCATGAACACGAAAAAGATTATTGCGTTAAAGCTGAATTACCTGGAGTAAAAAAAGAAGATTTGGATATTGATATAGATAAAAATTACATTACAATTAATGCTAAAAAAGAGGAAGAAAAAGAAGAAAATGACCAGCACTACAGAAAATCCGAATTCTGTTACGGTGAATTTTCAAGAACTGTTTACTTCCCTAATGAAATTGATACAGAAAAAACCACTGCTAAGTTAGAACATGGTATTTTAAAAATCAAAGCTCCTAAAAAAGAAGCAGAAAAAGGAAATTCTAAAAAATTAAAAGTTGAGTAAAATTATCATTTTTACTTGTTAATTAAAAAGCCGGTATCTATTATGCCGGCTTTTCTAATGGTGATGATGATTATAATGGATAAGATTTACGGCTTCTTCTATTTTGCCTTCTTTTATAAGCAAAAATCTTTTTAAATCATTAACTTTTACATATTTATCATCGTGAGGTATAACAATAGACATAGTATACTTTTCATTTAAAACAACACTTGCATGGGAACCGCGTTTACGAATTACATCATATCCAAGTTCATTGTACATACGCTCAAGTTCATCAAAAGTAATCTGAACTTTTTTCAGTATTGGCGCCTGTTCTAATTTTTGAATAGACTTTTGAGCCTTTGCACTTTTAAATGCAGGACTGCTATTAAGGCTGACATTACTGTAATTTAATCTGTCTATATACATAAATTGAATATCTTATTCTACAATTGTAATATTTTTAAGTCAAGTTGATATTAGTGGTATAGGTACTAATCTTTTATAAAATTTGTATTCATTGAAATTTTCAGGCAGGGACTCCCAATATCTGTATATTGCTAACCCTTTTTCCGTAAGGTCTTTGGCAAGTTTATCCGCTTCCTCTTCTGTTTTTGCCAAGTACGGGTAGCAGAATGGTATTGATTTCCCGTCAATTTCTAGTTGGTTTGCCTCTGAATATTTTTCGCACAATTTAATAAAATTTTTCTTTCTTTTGATTTTTTCTTTTTCAAATTCTGATATGCCCATTGCCGATTTTAGTCTGTCTTTAATCCATAAGTAAGAGCAATTCTCAAGGCCGAATTTGTACCCGGCGTTGAAACAGGCAAGGCCTGACGGCTCATTGAAGAATGCGTGCGCATTATCAACAATTAATTTCGGATAAATTTCACAAAGTTGTTTTACATTGTTTGAGCAAATGCCAAAATAATTCGGGTAAAGAATATAACTCTCTTTATCAAATGAGCGGGCAGGCATGAAATTATCATCAATATGATAAAAGAGCGGCTTACAATCCGTTTTAAAAAGTGCATGACGGACAGACGGGCAGATGTAATAAGGGATATACATCTCTTTAATCTCAAATGTATTAATTATTTTGCATAACGAATCACTTGCTTTTTCAAATTTGTAAACCGAATACATTATTCATCTCCGAAATACGTTACACATTTTTCTAAAAATCTGCGTTTTTTAATTGTCGGGTAATGAGAGTTTATATAGCTAAACCGTGGGCAATTTTTATCGTGGTCATTAATAATTCCTGCCGCCTGAAGATGAGAATACACCGTAACTGTTCCGATAAATTTAAACCCGCGTTTTTTTAAATCCTTGCTGATTTTATCGGATAAACCGTTACTTACAGGGATGTATCCGTTATTATGTTTGTCATAAAGAATTGTTTTGTTATCGGAATAAGCCCACAAATAATTACAGAAACTCCCAAATTCGTCTCTGATTTTTTGAAAACATTTTGCATTGTTAATTACGGCTTCAATTTTTCTGCGGGATTTGATCATTCCATCTGTATTCATGATACGGTTTATATCATTTTCATCATATTTGGCAATCAAATCATATTCAAAATTATCAAAACAATTTCTGAAAATTTCACGCTTATTTATAACGATATTCCAGCTTAAACCGCACTGCATAGCTTCCATCATAAGGTACTCAAACTGCATACGGTCATCTTTAACAGGAATTCCCCATTCACAGTCGTGGTATTTTTTATTTATTTCCGATGTATTATCCCAATTGCAATATGACATATTGGAATGATACCATAAAAGTTACTCTTTGTTCAAACAGAATGGGTTAAAATACTATTGAATATCAAATATTTTTATGATAGCATTTGGATACAAATTTTTGATACGAATATAAAATTTTTAAGGATAAAAGGTATTAATATGACGATATGGATGGATATAACTCACAGCTTGGTTAAGTATTCAGGAGGGGTTGTTGGTATAGTAAGAGCTGAATTGATGCTTGCCAAAATGCTTCATAAAATTGATAAGAATATAAAATTTTCCGTTATGGTTGAAGATGGTTTTGAGGAAGTTGATCCGGCTGAAATAAACTGGTTATGGAAAAGCGAAAATATCTCTGAAGATTATTCAAAATATCAGTCAAATAAAAATAAGTTAAGTAAAAGTTGTGCCTATAAGTTAAGAAGTCATATGCGCAAACTTGAATATAAAAAGAATCGCAGAAAGCTTCCAAATGATTTGAAATATCGAGCTTTCCCAAATCCGTATAAAAATGGTGATACTATTTATTCTTGCGGTTGGTTATACCCTGAAAAAGAAGAAAAATTTGAAATGCTTAAAACTTTTTATCCTGACATAAAACTTGTTTACACGATATATGACCTGGCCATGTTGACGGATGATTTAAAAATATATTATGCATCGTCTAATTCTGCTTTTATAAAATATCTTGAGTGGATTTCAAAAAATTGTTCGGCAATAGTATATGGTGGTAAGACATCAAAAATTGATGCGGAAAAATTTTTCCGTTTAAGAGATTACAGAGTAGTAAAAGGATATCCTAATAAATGGGGAGATGATATTAAAAAAATAAAAGTTAACCCTGAAAATGATGCAGTTGTCTTAACTAGAATGAAAGTTAAAAAACCGTTTGTATTATCGGTTGGAACAATAGATTTTAAGAAAAATTATAGGGTATTATACCAAGCTTACTGTATGCTTGCATTGAAAAATCCTCAAAAAGTGCCTGATTTGGTTATAGTAGGCCGACGTCTAAAAAAAGACAATTTAAACAGGCTCTATGAAGCATTAAAGAAAAATCCGCTTGTTAAAGATAAAATTAAAATAGTAAATTGTTCTGATGAAGAACTTGACACTTTATATAGAAATTGTGAATTTACGGTACTTCCTACTTTGTATGAAGGGTGGAGTTTGACATTGCCGGAAAGTTTAAGATACAATAAATTCTGTTTGTGTTCGGATGTAGCCCCATTGAGAGAAATTGGTGATGGACTGGCAGAATTTATTAATCCGCATCACCCTAAAGACTGGGCTGATAAAATAGAATATTATTCAGAACATACTGAAGAACTTAAAAAAGCAGAAGATAAAATAAAACAAAATTGGAAACCGATTTCTTGGTATCAGTCGGCGGAAACTTTGCACAAATATTTAACGGAAATTTCTGCACCGGATTATTCACCAGAGCCGGAAGAAGAAGTAATTAGTGAAGATGTTGTGGCAGTAAGCAGTAATGAAGCGCCTTGTGTATACTACAATTATTCATACATTGACAATGAATTGCTGGCGGGTATTCCGCGTGCGCAGATAATTATAGGGCGTGAATTGTATAAGCTCAGAAAGAACATAAAATTTTATGCCATTAAAGACGGATATTATTGTGATATTCATTCAGATAAACTTAAAAATGTTCTGAGTGGCGGCAATATAGATGAATGCAGAAATGAAGACACTTGGGATATGTTCTTTGATAAAAAGGAACATTTTCCTTTTAAAAAAGGTGATGTTGTTATATCCCTTGGCTATGGAAGTGAGAATTATTATAAAAATTTGCTGCGTGCCAAAAAAACGAATGAATTTAAGTATATTTCTACGATGTATGATATGACACCTATGAAAGTACCATTTACCTTTAAGAAAGAAACTGTAGATCATTTTAATAGGATTTTAAATTTTTTGTACGAAGTATCTGATACGATACTGTATGGCGGAGCAAATACTCAAAAAGACAGTGATGAATATCAGAAATCCGTTGGGTTAACTCCTGTTAAGTCTTGCGTTCTTAAATGGGGAAGTGACATTGTTTCAAAAGAATTGACACCTGAAAGAAAACAAAAAGTATTTGAAAAATATAAAATTAAAAATGATTTTGTAATGATAGTCGGAACTCTTCAGCCGAGGAAAAACCATGAACTTTTATTGGAAGCGTGGCATGAAATGCTGAATACGCGCTGTGCCGGCGAAAAAATTCCTCAACTGGTTATTTGCGGTGCAGAAGGTTGGAAATTTAAGCACATTGTTCAAATACTTGAAGAAGATAAGAGACTGAAAGACAGGGTAATATGGATTACTCCTACGGATGATGAGTTGGATGTTCTTTATCAGACATGCAAATTCACTTTACTGCCTAGTTTATATGAAGGGTGGAGTTTGACATTACCGGAAAGTTTAAATTACGGTAAATTCTGTTTGGCTTCTGATATTCCGTCATTAACAGAAATAGGCGAAGATATTATAGACTATGCTAATCCTTACGATCCTGAGGAGTGGGCAAGAAAAATAAAATACTACTATAATAATCAGGACGCGCTTTCTCAAAAAGAAAGTTTAATTAAAGAAAAATGGACAAATCCTACATGGGCAGAATGTGCTCAGAAAATTAACGGCGTAATAGATGAAATTATGCAAAAAGAAGAGGTTTTAGTATGAAGAAAAGAATAGCGGTAACAGGTGCAAACGGATTTGTAGGCAGCTATGTTACAGAAGCGCTTTTGCGTGACGGAGCTGAGGTTTTAGCAATAAACGGTCCCGGACTTGAGATAAAAAATAAAAATGTGAAAAATTGTTATGCTGATATTTTAAATCTTGATGATATAAAATCCGCATTTAAAGAGTTTCAGCCTGACAGTATAATACACCTTGCCGCAATAGCCGCTCCTACGTTTAAAGATCTTGCAAAGCTTTATGATATAAACGTTCATGGTTCTGAAAATATAATGGATGCCGCAAAAGAAGTATGTAAGCAAGGTACACGACTTGTCCTTGTGAGTACAGCAGGAATTTATGGCGATTCAGGTAAGGAATATACCGATGAAAATTCTCCGTATAATCCGCAAAATCACTATTCATACAGTAAGATGGTTATGGAATTTTTGTCCAGAAATTACAGAGATGATCTTGATATTAAAATCGTCAGGCCGTTTAATTTTATCGGAAAAGGACAGAGCGTTAACTTTATAGTATCAAAGTTTGTTAAAGCATTTCAGGAAAAAGAACCTGTATTAAAAGTCGGCAATATTAAAACACAAAGAGATTATATAGATATCAGTTTTGGAGCGTGGGCGCTTGCCAAGATAGCAACAAATGATGATGTAAAATATGATGTCATAAATGTTTGTACGGGTGTAGCTACAAGCGGTGAAGATATTATAAATACACTGGAAGAATTGACGGGATATTGCCCTAAAATTGAAGTTGAACCGGCATTTTTGAGAAAAAATGACATTATGAGGATGGTCGGCGATCCGACCAGATGGCTGGAAGTCGCAGGTCCAAATCAAAAACCTGCACCCGTAAAAGAATTGCTTAAAAATTTACTTTCGGCACAATAATATTTTTGCTAAAGGTGTTATGAGATTTAATTTTATAAAAAAGCGTGTATTAATTTCAATTGCTCTTACAGCTGCAGGTTTGGCATTATCTCATAGATATTGGCTGATTATCAGGCATCTTCCTGATAAAACTTCAGTAAGATTTGAATTTTTGATATTCATAATATTGCTTGTATTGATATATTTATTTGTCTATAAACTCACGGATTATATGGCGAATTTTAAGACAATTAAAGGAAAATCAAGAATTGATATAATTTTTCTCTCTATATTTTTCGTTTTTCTTTTTATTCCGATGTCGCATATAAATCAGGATAAAGTTTCACAACAAGAGAACAGAACTCTTGCAGAATGGAAGCCTTTTATTCAGCAAAAAGGAGTTGTTAATTATAATTTCGGTAATGACTTTAATGCATATTTTTCAGACAGGTTTGCATTAAGAAAGCCTATGGTGACACTTTATAAAAAACTGAAAATGTCTCTTTCTTATAAATTTATTGAAGAAAACGGTATCTACTATAATAAGAGAACCGGTTGGGCTTATATGCAGACTTGGTTTAATGTTCCTGATATTACATCTACAATGCCGGATATTACTGAGAGTATTCAAAAATTGTATGATTTTTGTCATAAAAATGGTATAAAACTATACATAGTTGTTGCCCCTGTAAAAGAGGAAGTTTATACTGGTGAAATAGAACCTTTTATTTTAAGACAAAATAACGGTAAAATATTTACTGAGGGAATTAATAAAAATGTTGCAGATATTGTGTATTTCCCGCTTGATGAATTAAAAGAGGCCTCTAAAAATGATTTTACTTACCCTAAAAGTGATCCGCACTGGGGCGAATATGGCGGTTATATTGCCGCAAACGGATTTTTAAAACATTTTGGATTTAAAACACTTAGTAATAATGATTTTGAAATAAAAGATCAGGTATTACCTGTAATAACAGATTATCTGGAAATTATTACTCCTGATTTCTCTGGCCATTATTATAGATCTTTTAAAATTGAAAATAAGCAGCCTTATAAAGTATTTATTCATAAAAATGAGAAAAAACTTATAACGTCCTATATTGACAATAAATTGCTTTATAAAAACACACATTTCCCGTTAGCTAAAAATCCTCAAAAAGTATATTTAATAGGTACTTCTTTCAGCGAAAATTTCTGGTATTTTTTAAGATTTGCGTTTAAAGATGTAATAAAAAGAAGAAATAATAATTTTGTCTTTGCTGGTAAGACAATTGATTTTAAAGAAAGATATTACGATGAAATACTTAAAGAAAAGCCTGACATATTAATTTTGTGTACGGAATCAAATTATTTGGATAGATATAATAGTATGTGGAATAAGTAATAATGCATTGAAAAAAGAAATTGTTTATGTTATTTTTTAGAAGAGTAAATTTTATGAAAAAGAGAGTATTAATTTCAATTGCGCTTACAATAGCAGGTTTGGTATTATCAAATAAATATTGGTTGATTATCAGACATCTGCCTGATAGAACTTCAGTAAAATTTGAATTTTTGATATTTATAATATTACTTGTATTGATATTTTTGCTTGTCTATAAGCTGACTGATTATATGGCGAATTTTAAGACAATTAAAGGGAAATCAAGAATTGATATAATTTTTTTGACGATATTTTTCGTTTTTCTTTTTATTCCGATGACGCATATAAATCAGGAGAAAATTTCTGTTCATGAAAACAGAAGACTTGCTCAATGGAAACCTTTAATTGTTGAAAAAGGGGTTATTAATTATAATTTTGGCAACGATTTTAACAGCTGGTTTAATGACAGGTTTTATCTCCGTAAGCAATTTATTTACTTATACTATCTTAATTTGAAATATTATCTTTCAGGTAAGTGGTTAAGAACAGAACAGGCGGTTTATAACAAAAAAACTAATTGGGCATTTCATATCAGGCATATGCAATATTATCCGAAATTCTTTACTGAAGATTTTGCGGATGAGGCGGTAAAACAGTTTGATATTCTAAATGATTTTTGTAAAGAGAACAATATTCATCTGTATGTATTGGTAGTACCATACAGTACGGATTTATATTATGAGGAAACTCCTGATTATTTAAATCTTGCGCCGATTCAGGAAAAGAAAAATGAAGTTATTTACAAAATCAAAGATAAATCTAAGGCTAATATAATCTATCCGTATAAAGAGCTTAAGGAGAAATCCGCTAACGTAATGGTTTCATATAAACAAGAGCATCATTGGACTGACGAGGGTGCGCTTATCGGTTATAACGAAATGATGAAAGAAATCAAAAAAGATTTTCCGAATATCAGACCGGTAAAGAAAAGTGATTATATTATATCTAAATCACGATACACAAGAGGCAACTACCAGAGAGAATATACTGTTGGAGCTAATATTGCTAATAATATGCCGTTTCTAAAGAAACGAATAGATAAGATACAGGATGTTGATTACACGTATTATGATCATAAAAAAGAGAAGGCTCTGCAATGTGAATCGGCTGACATTAAGGGTGAAAAAACGCAGCATTACACGTATCCGTACGGTAATAAGCTGAAAGTATTGCAGACCGGTACAAGTATGAATGACAGTCTTAGACAATTTACACTTTTTACGTTTAATGATTTAAAATATCTCCGTTTGAATAACATTAAAGGGGCAAACCATGCGGAGCGATTTAAATTACTCAAACATTACAAGAATTCAATTTTGGAATATAAACCGGATATTATAATATTGTGCATAACTCCGTTGAATATTATGGACATAGTGGAACAAGGATTTGATGAGGATAAATAATGCTTTTTAGTTCAATGACATTTGTATATGTATTTTTACCGATAGTTTTGTTATTTTATCTGATAACAAAAAAGGAATTGCATAACCCTATATTACTTATCGCAAGTATAATTTTTTATGCGTGGGGCGAACCGAAATATTTGGCAATAATGCTTTTGACGATAATTATTAACTATTTCGGCGCAATTGCAATTGAAAAATATTCAAAATATAAAAAGCCTCTTTTAGCTTTAACCATTGTGGCAAACTTAAGTTTTTTGATTTATTTTAAATATTTCAATTTTATAATTACAAATTGCAATAACATACTCCATACTCATATAAATGCTCTTGATGTGGTTATGCCTATTGGTATATCTTTTTATACCTTCCAGGCACTATCTTATGTTATTGATGTATTTAGAGGTGAGTGCAAGGCGCAGAAAGATATATACAAATTGGCTCTATACATCTGTTTATTCCCTCAGCTGATAGCAGGTCCTATCGTAAAATACCACGATGTTGCCGATCAGATAGATTCCAGAGAAGTGGATTTTGATAAGGTATGTCTTGGTGTAAAAAGATTTATAATTGGTCTATCAAAGAAAATGCTTATAGCAAATACTATGGGGGCAATTGTAGATAAAATATTTATTCAGGATCCTCATAATTTTTCGCACGCGGTTGCCTGGCTTGGATCTGTTGCTTATACGTTCCAATTGTATTTTGATTTTTCCGGCTATTCCGATATGGCGATAGGTTTGGGGCTAATCTTCGGATTTAAATTTATGGAAAACTTTAATTATCCGTATATCTCAAAATCAATTACGGAATTTTGGAGAAGATGGCACATATCACTTTCAACCTGGTTTAAGCAGTATGTTTATATTTCTTTGGGCGGAAACAGAGAAGGAAAATTAAAAACTCTCAGAAATTTGGGAATAGTGTTTCTATTGACGGGTATCTGGCATGGTGCAGAATGGACATTTGTTGTATGGGGTATCTGGCACGGATTTTTCATAATAATTGAAAAGATATTAAACATAAAAGAATTTGATGCAAAACCTCATACCTGGTATGTCAATGCATTAAGACATATTTACTGTATTTTTGCTTTTGGTTTAGGCTGGGTTATTTTCAGAGCGGATAATATTACTTATGCCAAAAATTATTTATTGAATATGTTTGGATTTTTGAATCTAAATCCTGACGGATTTTTGTATAAAATGCCGTATTATGTTGACAGAATTGAAATTATTACATTCATTGCGGCAGTTTTATGCTGTGTCCCGCTATTCAAAAATATGCTTGAAGTAAAAAATAAAGTTGCCAAGTCATTCATAAATTTATGGCTGCTTACAATGTTCTTTTTGTCAACAATAACAATAGCCACAGGTACATATAATCCGTTTATCTATTTCAGATTTTAAATGAATTATTTATTTTTTGTTAATTTTTTAAATTAATGAAGATATTCATGCTACCATGTTGCAAAAGAGGATTTAATGAGGGTACGAACAAATAGCAGGGTATTAATACTTTTCGTAGTGATGGCAGTTATGGTTTCGGTTTCGCCTGCTTTGGCAATAAAAAATTCTTCGTCAAATTCTGCAAAAATTGATATAATAAATCAAGATGTTAAATATGTTTCAAAAATAAGTTTTGAGGATGTATTAAAGAAGGCAAAAGAACATTCATACGATTTAAAAATAGCTGATTATGAAGTACTTATTGCGAAACAGGATATAAGAGGAGCGAGAAGTGAGTATTTCCCTAAGCTGAATTTTATGGCCGGTACTGAATATACCAAAAATTTCAGAGACCTTAAAGATACCACAATGATGTCTATCGGAGATGCATTTATTAATCCGTATACAAGATATCAATCAATTCTTGGAATAACCGTTGGTTATAATCTTTTTGATTTTGGTGTTCGAAGTGATAATTTAAAAATTGCAAAGGAAGATACAAAGTTAAAAGAATTGGAAACTCAGCAGAAGTTACAGGAATTAAATCTTACTCTGCTTGACAGTTATGCCAAAATTCTTGTTACTTCAAAGCAAATTGAAATAAATCAAAAAATACTTTCTCTTGTAGAGAACAATTTGGAGATGAAGGAAAGATTATTTGAAGCAAAAGAAATTTCAAAAATGGAATTTAATGATGCAAAAGTTGAAGTTTCAAAAACTAAAGCTAAAATCAGTGATTTGAAATCGATACGGGAGGAAGCATTAAACTGGTTGTCATTTTATACCGGAGAAAAATATAATACTGAGGATTTGAAAGTTGAAGATCTTAAAAAAGCTGACTTTGATGTCTTAGAATTTCAAGATTATACAAAAAGTATAGTATGGAAAATTCACGAAAAAAATATAAAGAAAAAAGAGCTTGAATTGAGTGTAGCGAAGAAAAATTATTTGCCGAAAGTTAACGTATACGGCAGATATTATTTGTACGGTTATGACCATAACAACTATGGAAAAGCTTTGGGAATAGAACCATCAAACTTTTCTGTCGGAGCATCTATGGTTATGCCTTTGTTTGATGGTTTTAAAACAAGTTCTGTAATACAGAAAACAGCACTGGAGTTAAAACAATTGCAGGTGGAACGCGACAAAGCAATTGCTGAATTGATGATTAGGTTGGCATCTATGCGTTCAAATCTTATTTATCTTGATGAACAAATTCTTGAAAACTCAAATGCAATGTCAGAATTGAAAGATAAAGAAAAATCTGTTCACCGTTTGGTTTCAAAAAAGCTTGCCTCTCCGCTTGAAGAAAATGAGGCTATCATATTATTATTAAATCAACAAATAGAATATGAAAAGAACAGTATAACGCAAAATGCGATAACACACGGAATACAAATACTTACGGAAGAATATTAGAAAAACAGGAAATATAAAATGGAAGATTCAACACAAAAACCACAAGTAAATACCGGATTAGTATCACTAGAAATTGTTGCGAGAATGAACAATGTTGATATTGATATGAGAGGAATTGTAAGAGAATATGGTATTTCAACGGCTGATATTGAAGTGGAAGAAATAATCAGAATAGCTAAAAATAAGGGCTTTAAGGTTAAGAATAAAAATTTGAAACTGAAAGAAATTTCTTCAAAATATCCTATGCCGGCAATTATACAACTGAAAGATAATTCATATATGGTTCTTTTGGCTTTAAAACCCGAAGAAAACAAGGCGCTAACTCTTACTCCGCTTGAAAAACATCCGGTAAGCCATACTTATAACGAATTGCAGGAGCAAATGAAGGATAATATCCTGATACTCAGTCATAAAAATATGGCTACAGATGTTAAATTCGGTTTCAAATGGTTTTTCAATGAAATTTTTAAATACAAAAAAATTATAGGTCAGGTGCTTTTAGGTTCATTTGTAGTTCAGCTTTTCGGACTTGTAACACCGTTATTTACTCAGGTTATTTTGGATAAAGTCCTTGTTAACCGTACATTAGCGACACTGGATGTCTTGGCGGTAGCTTTTGTAATAGTGGCAATTTTTGAATTGCTGTTAAACCTTTCCAGAAATTACATTTTTATTCACACTACCAATAAGATTGATGCAAAACTCGGTGCAAAACTTTTTAAACATTTATTTCAGCTGTATTATGTGTATTTTGAAAACCGTCAGGTAGGTAATATTGTTGCCCGGGTTAGAGAGTTAGACAGAATAAGAGAATTTATCACCGATAAATCTGTATCAGTGTTAATAGATGCCTTTTTCTCGGTTGTATTTTTGGCAATAATGTTTGTTTACAGTCCGAAATTGACTTTCATCTCACTTGGTTTTCTTGCCATAATCGGTATAATTTATGTATTAATTACACCGGAATTGAGAGCTCGATTAGAAGATAAATTCCAAATGGGCGCTCATTCAAATTCGTATCTTGTTGAATCGGTTACGGGTGTTCAGACGGTAAAATCTCTAGCAATTGAAGGTTCAATGTTTAGAAAGTGGGAAGAAAAACTCGGTAAATACCTGAAATCCAGCTTTAATCTCGCAATTATCGGTAATTTTACTGGGTCAATATGTGGCTTTTTACAAAAATGTATGACGATTTCAATATTGTATATAGGTGTAATGCTCGTTATAGAAAATAAGCTCACGATAGGTCAGTTAATTGCCTTTCAGATGTTCTCTGGGCAGTTTGCAGCACCTATGTTAAGGCTTGTAGGTTTGTGGAATGAATTTCAACAGACTCTTTTAGCTGTTGACCGTATAGGTGATATTTTGAATAGTCCGTTAGAAATGCAATCAAATAATGCAATTACGTTGAGCCAGGTTAAGGGTGACATTAAAATAGAAAATTTATCGTTCAGATACAATGTAGATGCCCCGTTGGTCTTAAAAAACATAAATATAGATATTAAAGCAGGTGAAAAAATCGGTTTTGTCGGACGTTCCGGTAGTGGAAAATCAACAATTGCCAAATTAATTCAGCGACTTTATTACACAACCGAAGGAACGATTTATATTGACGGTATAGATATCCGAAACATAAATCCTGTTTGGTTGAGAACGAATATTGGTATAGTTCTGCAGGAAAATTATTTGTTCTCGGGAACAATTAGAGATAATATTACACTTCCGCGACCGAATATGCCTATGGAAGGTGTTGTGCAGGCGGCTCAGATATCAGGTGCTCACGAATTTATATCAAAGATGCCTAGAGGTTATGATACAGAAGTAGGAGAACGGGGTTCAAGTTTATCTGGCGGTCAAAAGCAGCGTGTTGCAATTGCAAGAGCTCTGATTTCTAATCCTAGTATTTTGATTTTTGATGAAGCAACATCGGCGTTAGATTATGAATCTGAAAAAATTATAAGAGATAATATGGAATTAATATCTAAGGGCAGAACAACAATTATCATTGCTCACAGATTGTCTACAATTAAAAATTGTGACAGAATTGTTTGTTTTGATAATGGCGAAATTGTAGAAATGGGCACTCCTGACGAGTTGTTGAAACGCGACGGATATTTTAAGAAATTGTATATGGCACAAATGGGGTAAATAAATGAATATATTAGAAAAAATTTTTCCAAAAGCTGATGACAGCCACGAATTTAAACCTATATTAGCGGAAATCGAAGATGCTCCTCTGAATCCATTGGGGAACACAATGTTTTGGGTAATAATAGTATTTATGCTGATAGCTGGCTTATGGATGTACTTTGGAAAGGTTGATATTGTTATAACAGCACGCGGTTTGATTATACCAAGCGGTGAGGAGAAAGTTGTTCAGTCCTTGGATAAAGGTGTTGTGACGGATATTTTAGTTAAAGAAGGCGAATATGTTGAAGCGGATCAGCTTTTGGCTATAGTATCACCTGCAGAATACGAACCGGGACTTGAGTTAAATAATATCAAGGAGGAAGAAGCAAGAGTATCTGAACAGCTTGCGTCTTCTCAGGCTAAATATAAGATTGCTTTGGATAATAAAAATCGGCTTGCATCTGTCAGGGATATAATTCCTGCATCAAGATATGATGAAGCCGCAAAAGAAACCTCAGAACTTAGCCACGAAATCAATTCACTTTCGGCATCGCTTGCGGAAATCCGTAACAAAAGAATTCAATTGGAAAAGCAGAAACAAATGCTTAAATCTCCGATAGAGGGCTATGTAAATACAATTTTTGTACACACCATAGGTGGCGTTGTTCAGCCTGCCGAAAAAATTATGACTATTGTTCCGAAAGGTGCCACAAAAGTCATTAAGGCAAAAGTTCTAAATCAGGATGTCGGTTTTGTGGAAGAAGGAATGCCTGTTTCCATAAAAATAGACACCTATAATTTCCAGAAATACGGTATCTTGAACGGTGTTGTAACCGTTGTATCTCCAAACAGTATAGAAGATGAAAAACTGGGTGATGTTTTTGAGGTTTATATTGAGCCGAAAAATACAACCCTGCTGGTTGAGGGCAAAGAACAGACAATTAAATACGGTATGACAACAACGAATGAAATCAAAATCGGCAAACGCAGAATTATAGAATTCTTTATCTATCCGCTGATTAAATATATGGATGAAAGCATTAAAGTCAGATAAAATATAGAGAAATTTCTATCTTTACATAGGGGACAAAATCCTGTATAATTTTAAAATTATACAGGAGAGCGATATGGCTACAAAAGTAAATACTATTGAGGGGACTGACAGAAATGACCAATTAAGGAATAATAATACTTCCGGATTGACATATATGGTAGGTTATACTGGAAATGATACTTTTACGGTTAACAACATTGCCAAAAATTATACTTATATTGGAAATTCCTGGGGGAATGATACTCTCAGAATTATGAATTCCAAGGGTAGTGATTTATTATTTTTATTTGATATAGGTATATATACCGATGGTAATGAAATAGTTTATAATAACTATAGCAGTGTAAGCCCTTTTTATAACGGACTTATTGTTGTCAAAAAGAGCATGGCAAATTCATTCGTACAACAAATGAAAGTATTAAGTCTCGGAGGAGAATTGCCATCTTCAGGTGCTATTGAATATGATTTTAGCGGTGCAGCAGCTTCGCAGGTGCAATACAAGGTAAAGAATA
Source organism: bacterium (assembly GCA_017652265.1). Taxonomy (GTDB): domain Bacteria; phylum Cyanobacteriota; class Vampirovibrionia; order Gastranaerophilales; family Gastranaerophilaceae; genus Gastranaerophilus. Next base: position 57,971 of record JAGCBH010000015.1, on the reverse strand, counting down.
TTTATGCCTTTGACTCTACAGGTTCAAAATACGCGTTTGACCTGAATAAATATGCTGAAAATATTATTCCTAAAATTAATAATTTTTTGACAGATTGTATCGGTGATCCGTCTCAGTATGATGATCTTTTTGAGTTATCCATATCGGATATTTTATTATATGGTAATAATAGTTCTCTTAATACACTGATAAACATTTACAAAAATACACCGATAAATTATACAATTACGGGAACTTCTTCTGACGACAGTTTGTATGGCGGCAGCGGCGCTGATGTTGTGAATGCAGGAGCCGGTAACGATACAATTAAATCGGGTGCCGGAAATGATACGGTAAGAGGCGGTAAAGGCAATGATAATATCTACATGCAAAGCGGAAACGATATTGCAATATTTACTTCAGGTGACGGTGTTGATACCATAAATAAAGGAGCAGGAGCAGATACACTCAGATTTGATAATTTTAGAAATGTTGCGGCGTTGAAAAAAGGATTAAAATTCTCAAAATCAGGTAATGATTTGGTATTGAAATATACCAATAAGGACAGCGTAAAACTGAAAAATTATTATAAAAAAGGTGTAGGAACCACCGTTACAACGTTGAAAGCCAAGAACGGCTCATCGGCTAATTTTTCGGATTTGTATGATACCGCTATTTTTAACACATATACAGGCAAGAAAAATAAAGCGAACAAAATTACAGGTTCTTCGCTTAATGATTTAATCAAAGGCAATAACAAAAATGACATCTTAAAAGGTGGTGGCGGAAACGATCAGATTTATGGTTATGCAGGTAACGATACAATATACGCAGGTGCAGGTAACGACAAAGTATATGCAGGAGCCGGAAATGATAGGATATATGCTCAGACGGGTACAAATATTATAGATGCAGGTACGGGGCATGATACGTTATATGCAGGTACGGGAACGGATTATTTAAAAGGCGGTGCCGGAAATGATACTTATATTGTTTCGTCATTGAATAGCCTGACAAATATTACGGATACTTCCGGTAATGATATGTTGAGAGTATATTCCAATTCGGATACGTATTTGTTGTTTAATGTCAGAAAAGACGGAACTTTTGCGCCCGGTGATGATAAATTGTATTTGGCAAACGAATCGGCATTTGATACCTGGAACACAACGGGTGCTTTGCCTGCAAACGGAGTTGTTATAAAAGGCTTTTCTTCTGTTGAAACATTGTCGTATACAAACAGCGGCAGATATTTTGATACCTATATGTTAAATCAGATTAAATCGGATGTTGCATCGTGGCTTTCATCTGCAAATGGCGGCTTAGGATATGATGATGTTATAACGGCACTCACAAGCGGAGAAGATGTAAGTGCGCTCATTGCGATATTCGGCAGTACAGCGGCTTAAATTTTACGGTACGCTGTAATAAACCTCGCATGATTACATAATTCCGTCTGCACACATAATATAAGGTTTTGCAGCTACATAAAGTTTTAAATTGTAGGGTGCCAAATTGTAAGTGTCCAGTATACGCCCGGCGCGATTGTCTTGACCCGTTCGCGTTAAACGTGTCTACGTGTTTTGCCTTCGTGATTTCATCACTTGGCAAAAGCACTCCGCACTCTGCTCACAGGTCGCTCGAACGCAAAAGCATTTGAACCTTTTCACAGGCATAAATAAAACAGGGTAGGATTAACCTACCCTGTTTTATTTACGCCCGGCGCGATTTCTCTTGGATTTCCTCCACGCTCGGAAAGTTTCGCAATAGAACCTTCGGTTCAAGTTTGCTCAATTTCCTCGCTATCCGAATTTCGCTTCGCTCAATACGTACGGAAATCCGCCGAACTGCGCAAGGACTTCGTCCTTAGAGCGTCTCGTCGTTACCAATCTAAATTAAAAAAGACGGGTTTATCCCGTCTTTTTTAATTTACGCCCGGCGCGATTCGAACGCGCGACCCTCTGCTTAGAAGGCAGATGCTCTATCCAGCTGAGCTACGGACGCTTAACATCTGTACATCTATACTATCACGAAAATATTTTTTATCAATATGAAAATTTTTCTATGTAATCAACAATTTCATCTTCCAGTTTTATTCCGAAATGATGGTTGATTTCGCGGATAAAATAACATGGGCTTGTTACGTTGATTTCTATAATTTTACCCTCAATAACATCAAGTCCTACAAGCGGAAGCCCAAGTTTTGTTAATTCTTTGGCAACATGACCGAAATTCTGCAATTCCTGATTTGTCAATTCAGCTTTAACAATATTTTTGTCGCAATGTTCATTAAATTTAAAATCGTTTTCACCAGGGAGTTTTCTTACCGCATAATGTAAAACCTTTTCCCCTAAGAAAAGCACTCTTTTATCGCCGTTTTGCGCGCCGTCTATATATTTTTGCACCATAATCTTGCGCTTTCCGTTGTCGGTCATGGCGTTTATTATTGCCGCTGTATTAGCGTCCCCGAAATCCAAAAGCATTACACCTGCGCCGAAACATCCATTGAGAGGTTTAAGCACCAATTTTTTATGCGTATCCAGAAATTCCAAAATATCTTTTGCGGAATTTGTGACGATATTTTCGCTCATAAGGTTATTAAACTTAACGGTGTGCAGTTTTTCGTTGAAATTCCTTATTGCTTTTGGTGAATTTATGACTTTAACTTTGTTTTCATCAACAAAATCAAAGATATATGTAGCATTAATATAATCCAAATCAACAGGCGGATCGGGGCGGAATATTACAAGGTCATAATTCTCAATTATCTCAGTTCTGTCCGCTTTTTCATAAAAAATATTTTCATCTTTGAGGTAACTTTTCTTTATATGAGCAAGTGCAACGCTGTTTTTTAAAAACAAGTTATCAATAGTCGCAATATCAACATGATGTCCCCGTTTTAAAAACACCTTTATCAGCCAAAAATTCGTCACCAAATCATTGAACTCAAAATATTTAAGTTCAATTCTGTCTATTATGAATAATATTTTCATAATGCACCGCTATGATTGTTTGTTAGGATCAAGAGCAACTATCATTTGAGTATTTGCCTGCATAATTTGGGCAAATTGCTGAACTTCCGCTTTAATTTCAGGGAAAGTATCATAGTGCATAGGGATAACTCTCTGTGCGCCTATCCATTGAGCGGCAATAGCAGCGTGTTCCGCATCCATTGTATATCTTCCGCCGATAGGTAACATTGCAATTTGCGGACGATATAATTCTTTAACAGTCTTCATACCTTCGTGTAGGCATGTGTCACCGGCGTGGTAAATTCTTGTGTTATCAATGTTGAAAAGAATTGATGCTGCACAGCCGCCGTAACGCCCGTCCGGCAATGAGCTTGAATGAAATGCCGGTAAGAATATTGCGCTTCCCCAGTCATATTTCAAAGTTCCGCCAAGATTTACACTTTCAACATTTTCAACACCCTGTTCTTTGCAATAGCTTGCCAGTTCGGCGATAGCAGTAATGGTAGCTCCCTTTTCTTTTGCAATTTCTATTGCCTGACCGATATGGTCGCTGTGAGCGTGTGTTAAGAATATATTTGTAATATTTTCATCGTGCCAGTTATAAATAGTAGATGTGATATTCGGATCAATAAGGATTTTCTTTCCGTCGTGTCCGAATTCAAATGCACTGTGTCCCAAATACTTAATATCCATAAAATTTCTCTCCTTATGTGAACTCCTACATTTGCAATAATACCAGTTTTTGATATAAAATTCAATTATGCAAAGATTTATGAACATGTGTATAGAATTGGCAAGAAAGGGAGAGGGAAAAACATCTCCGAATCCGATGGTCGGGTGTGTTGTGCTTAATGATAAAGGTGAAATAATTTCAACCGGCTATCACTCAAAAGCGGGCGAAAACCACGCAGAGCGCGATGCACTTTTAAAAATTAATCCTGAAGATGCTAAAAACGGCACATTAGTAGTAAATTTAGAGCCGTGTTCGCATTACGGGAAAACACCGCCCTGCACAGATTTAATTATTGAATACGGTATAAAAAATGTTGTTATCGGCATGAAAGATCCAAATCCTGAAGTTGACGGGATAACAAAGTTAAAACAGGCGGGGATAAATGTTATAACAGGTGTTTTGGAAAAAGAGTGTGAAGAATTAAATGAAGTTTTTATTGTAAACCAAACAGAAAAGCGCACCTTTGTTGCACTTAAAACCGCAGCAACTCTTGACGGTAAAATTGCAACTTCAAACGGCTCTTCAAAGTGGATTACATCGGAAGATGCGCGCGCAGAAGGCAAAAATATAAGGGCGAAATACGATGCGATTTTAACATCATCAAAGACAGTAAAAGCCGATAATCCGCAGATGTTTCATGGTAAAAAGATTATTCTGGACAGGACTTTGTCACTTTCGCCTGACTTTGAGATTTTTAAGCAGGGTGAATGTTTTGTCTATCACGATGAGCGGTTGCGTTCTCCGCAGAACTCAAACATAAATTACATAAAAACTCCCGTAAAATCGGGAAAACTTGACATTAAATTTATATTAGGTGATTTGTATGAAAAAGGGATAATGAGTGTTTTTGTTGAGGCGGGCGGAATTTTAAACGGGAGTTTTCTCCCATATTGCGATAAAATTTATAATTTTGTTGCACCAAGAATTCTGGCAGACGATAGCGCAAAAAACTCTTTTTTAGGATTGACAGCAACTTGCATAGATGATGCATATCAGTTCAGATTTGTTGATGTTAAACGCTTTGAAAGTGATGTGCTTTGTATATTGAAGAAAATCTAAGTATAGAAAACAACTAAAAATTCACGTTTAAATTCTTCAATTGTTGCTTCTTTGTATTCTTCAAGGTTTGGCTCATACAAGACAACTCTGTCATTTTCTTCATCTATTTCTATTACAGCATAGTTGTGGCTTGGCAGGAATTTGTCACTGCTGTTTACATTATAAGGCGGGGTTCCGGCATTAACTATACCGCCTTTTTCCAAACTGGCTTTGGCTTTTCCAAAACTGTCAGATTCGCTTAATTTTGCAGATTTCATTATTTTTCCGGTTAAAGCATAGTAAAAATTAGCAGGATCGTGGTTGTCAACTATGCTATCACGAATCTGCATATAAAATGACGAGCCTGGTTGAGCTTGAGGTTTTTCTTTTATATTTATTCCGTCTTCGCCGATTAAATATTTTTCATAAGCAAGGCCGATAGCCGGAAAATCAGGATCATTTGTTCCAAATCTGGTCATGTTTATATCAATGTCTTCCAGAGGTATTTCATAAGCGCATCCAAGACCTAAAAATTTAACAGTGGCAATTCCTGCCTCATAATCATAAGTAACAACATCATTCAAATCCTTAAGGTTTTGACTATTCTTTGAAAGAATCATGCTGTTAACGATACTTGCCATGTAACAGACACCGGAAAGACCTTGCCGTATAGGCCCTTCAAATCTTCCGTCTAATTTTGTTTCATCAAAAAATTTGTTGTTATCAGTGATTCTGTTATCTGTAAAAGATACTACTCTATTATTTTCATATTTTGTAACTGTTATTTCTTGTCCGTTTTCGTATACAACACGGCTTTGAATCCTCTCTCTGCCGTTTTCGGCAATGTTATAAGTTGTTTTGTGTCTGAGATTACCATCCTGATACTTTTCTTTGACAAGAATTCTGCCTTCATCAGTATTTTGGTAGTATGAACGCATGTACAATTGTCCGGATGTGTTGTAAATCTCTTTAAGACCATTTGTCTCATTTACACTGTATAAACTTTCATCTTGGCGATATTTCTTTTCTGAAGTTGTTCCAGCCAGTTCTTTTGTGTCGGGATCAAGAGCATATTCCGTTATGTAACTGCTATCTGCATATTTTTTGATACTGGTTTTTGTATTGTTTGTGTAGTCGGTAATGGATGTTACGCTATTGTTTCCGGCTCTTACATCCAAAACGCTATTTCCATTTTCATCAGTTAGTGAAATTCCGCCAAATGGGGTTTGGGTTATGTTGTAATTTTCATTATAATTTTCATAAGCAGTGTTTACGGAATCTATTAATCTTGTTACCATTTCCAGCATAAACGGAGTCCATTCATGTTCACCGTCGCAATAACTTACAAGAAATGCAAAATAAGGAGCCGCAAGCTCCATTGCTTTATCATTTGAGTACTGAATATCATTTGCATCAATTTTTCCGTCAGTATCGTTGAATGATAAAAATATTGAGCCGTTTTCACTTATTGAGTTTTGCGATAAAACTCTCCTATTATCTGGTGTATTGTTGCCAAACACTCCGTTTACTTGCATCTCTTAATCCTTTTTTAACAAAAAAATATATATATACTCTATATATAATTAAAGAAATTTCAGCTCCTATAATTGCCAATAAAAAGAAAAATATTAACAATTATTAACAGGCATGGATATTTGGATTGTTATTTCTTAAAATTGCAGAGTTCTGATACTGATGTGTCCATTGCGTTTGCAATGTCAATAAGTGTTTTCAGTGATGGTTTTGAAAAAGCAACTTCAATTTTGCCGACAAAATTCAAAGATCGGTTTATTTTTTCGGCTAATGTTTGTTGTGTTAAATTCAATTCAAGCCGTCTCTTTTTAATATTTTTTCCTAATTTTTTATAAAAATCGCCGTAATTCATTGTTTAAAGTCTAAATGTAAATTTTTACAAAATATACGTACACACAGTACGTAAATATGCTATAATTAAATTTTAAAAAACTAGCCAAATGGTGAGTTAAAAAATTAGTAATGTGATTATAAAATAATATTATGAGTTTGAATGATAAAAAATCGCGCATGCTGATTATGCCGTATGGTATGTATTGTAATTATGACTTATTCCTTGATGTGGGATATTCTCACTTCCCCGAAGAACCTAAGTTTATATTTTTTATCGGGCCGTCTTACAACTACTGTACATCGGAATTGCTGACGTTTAATCCTCAGGAATTTGCCAAAATAGAAGATTATGCGCATTTTGACCGTGCTTTTCTTGAAAAATTTCGTTTAAAAAGAAATCTTCAGTTTGAGGATATGGAATTTGAGCGGGAAGAATTGTTGTTTCCGCATATTAAATATTTGCGCAAACACAGGAAAGATTTTAAATGTTTTCCTTTGTTTTTTCATAATGTTGAGCGTGGTGTTATAAAATCCATAATTGAAGAGTACTGGGGGGAATGTCTGTTTGTTATACTTACAACAATGAGTATCGGTATGTGTTATAACGATGCACGGAGAGCGGATGAGTTTCACGCTGAAGAAATTGAATATAATGAGGCTAGGCATTTGACCTTTATGGACTTATCGGCCTATAAAATTTTGCCGGATCTTTTTGAATTTAATAAGGCGAATAACTTTGCATTCAGGCGTATAGCACTTCAAAATTCCGGTGATGTGAGTAACAATATGGCTTCAACAACGGGTTACGGTGCGTGGTATCTGGATGAGCATGTAAAGTAAATTAACAGATTTTTATCATATTGCAGTTAGTGCTAAAATAGCGTATATGGTTAGTTTGAAGGAAAAAGTTTACCAAATGTTTATACTCGGTACCGATGGAGGCGGGTATAAAGAGGCTCTGAAAGAGGGCTTGGGCGGTGTTATCTTTTTTACTAAAGATATTCAGACGCCTGAGCAGATAAAGGAATTAGTTGCGGAATGTAAGAATATTGCCAAATTCCCGCCTTTTATCTCAATTGACCAGGAAGGCGGGCGAGTTGAAAGAACAGAAAATATTCATAACGGTAAAAAATATTTGAGCGCCAGATATGCTTTTGAAAAAGGCGTTTTAAAAGAACAGACAGAAAAAATTGCAGCAGAACTGAAAGAATACGGGTTTAATCTGAACTTTGCTCCCTGTATTGATGTAAATACTAATCCAAATAATCCTATAATAGGTGAAAGAGCGTTTTCTTCAAATCCGGAAGATGTTATAAAAGCTGAAAAAATTGTTAGTTCAGAATATTTAAAAAGCGGTATTATCCCGTGTGTTAAGCATTTTCCCGGCCACGGCGATGCTAATGCGGACAGCCATTTGACGCTGCCTGAAATAGATTTGTCATTAAAGGAGATGGAAAATACCCATATTGCGCCGTTTAAAGCATCAATTAAAGACGGTATTCCAATGATTATGGCAGCGCATCTTCACTGTACTTGCTTTGACAGAGAGGTTATGCCCGCTTCTTTGAGTGAAAATGCACTGGGTTATCTGCGTAATAATCTGGAATTTGAAGGGATTATAATTTCTGATGATATGGTAATGAAAGGTGTTTCCGACCTGTATGAGCCGACGGAAGCCTGTATAAAAGGGATTAAAGCCGGATTAAATATGTTTATTTACAGAAATTCGCCTGAAGAAATTATTAATGCAATAGAAAATATTATTAAAAAAGCTGTAAATGATAAAACTCTAAAATCCAGTATCGATGCGTCATTTGAGAGAATATACTCCTTGAAATGTAAAGTTTTGTAACAAATATAGAACCAAAAGCTAAAGTTTTTGATCAAGTGTGCCGACATGCAGAATAAGGAAATACGAAAAGTGAAAGAGAGTATGCTCTCGGTTCACACAAAAAGCGAAAGGAATAATGTCATGGGTATGGCAGCATCACAGGCTCGTTTCTTGGGCCTAACGGCAAGAAAAACTAATACAGAGTACGAAGGTCAGCAGATCAACCAGCAAAGGACTGCGTTATCAAACAAATCAGCAGCTTATTACAATGATTTGTTAACAATGTCAGTTCCGGTAGCTCCGGCAGCAACGGATTATACAACTACGGTATATTCGTTCTCAGACGGATCTTTAACAAACCAGCTGACGCAAATGATAGCAAGACCGAACGGTCAATATACGGTTAGTTATTTAAGAACATATACTGACGATAATGCTATCGTTTCAACAACACCGTCAATTGTTACGAGAGTTCCGGGTACTACGCCTCAAACCCCATCTACTTGGGAGTTCAAAATAGGTGGTGAATATTTAAGAAAACTGGATGAATGGACTGGCATTGAATTTAAAGTTGGTACGCAAGCTTTAGATCTTAGAAATGGCGTATATTATTATACTGGTACGTCAACAGCATATACAGGTGACATTTCAGCGATAAATGTTACGGTTAATCCCGCTTATTATCCGTTAAACGGTTACTATAACCAATTGAATGCCGAACAGTTTAAAGGTTTGTCGGTTGAGGAAAAATTCTATCTCGACAGATTACGTGAAGGCGGCTACGGCGGTACAACGGATGACTGGGAAGTAAGATATGTATTAAATACCACAACAGGTATCTCAGCACCGGAATTCTACAACAGAAAAGTTTTGGAAAATGCAGTATATAACGACGAAACACAAAGATCAGTATCTTCAATAGGCGCTTATACAAGAGGTTCCGCAAACGTTACTGATGAAATCAAAAATGTGGATGCTTTCTTAGAACAAGATGCAACAGGTCGTTATACAAATATTACGATTATTGGCGCTGATGGCAGCAGATTAACATATTCATTATCAACGAACACAATAACTGATAGTGATGCATACTTAGATGCTATGAACCAGTACGAATACGATAAAGCACAATACGACAAACGTATACAAGAAGTTAACGCTAAAATTGAAATCGTGCAGGCAGAAGATAAAAACCTTGAATTGAGATTGAAACAACTTGATACCGAACAAAAAGCAATTCAGACAGAAATTGATGCGGTATCCAGCGTAATCAAAAATAACGTTGAAAAAAGTTTCAAAACATTCAACGCATAAGAAATTAAATAAAGAAAAAGATGGTATTAAAAAGGAGTTGCTAAATGCAGCTCCTTTTTTTAACTTAATATTTCAATCATTTCATTAAACGGTGTAATTAAATCTTCCTGCGGTATTTCTTCATCCATTTCTATTGTTAAAATTGGAATGTTGCGTTCAATTCCTGCCCATGTGCCGAAACTGCCCGGTGTCGGATAGCCGATACTTTCTTCTGTGGGATAACTGAATATTTGTCCTATTTTTTCTGCAATTTCTTTTGCGGGACCGTCAAAATTCACTACTTTAAAAGGCGTGTGAAGGGTTATTATCAGTGAAGGTTCATATTTTTCAATTACATTAATCACGAATTGTGTTTCAATTTCACTATTTGGGCTTTCCCCGCCGAAATATCTGTTAAGTTCTCCGCTATCGTCAGTACCGGAAGATTTTTCCCAATTATCGGTCGGAAAATTTCTGTTTATGTCTATACCGTTTGCGTTCGTGCGGGTATTTAATTCCAGTCCGTCAGGGTTTAGAGCTGGAATAAATAAAATATTATTCGGAATTTCGCTGTGTGTTTCAAGGTAATTTCTGATTAAAAATTCGCCCTGAGGCTCATCTCCGTGCACAACACCGATTATCAATACAGGATTTTTCCCATTTGTTCCTATAAGGCTAATATCATTATTTAAAACGGTTTTTATGCTCTCAAGAATCATTTTAAACCTCTAAAAGTGCATTGATAAAATCTTCCGCATTAAAAGATTTTATATCGCTGATTTTTTCGCCGACACCTATTAGTTTGACTGGCAGACTGAGCTCTTTTGCGATTGCTAAGACAATAGCGCCTTTAGCGGAGCCGTCAAGTTTTGTTAGGGCAACTGATGTTATGTTTGTAATTTCTTTAAACGTTTTTGCCTGCGACAAGCCGTTCTGACCTGTGTTTGCATCTATTACAATGATGCTTTCTCTTAAGTTATCAGGTGCATTTTTGTCTATAACGGATTTGATTTTATTCAGTTCTTCCATCAGGTTGAATTTGTTTTGAAGTCTGCCTGCGGTGTCTATGAGGAGAATATCATAATTTTCGGCTTTTGCTTTTTGGATTGCTTCATAGACAACGGCGGCAGGGTCAATTTTATCCTTTCTGACAATGTCTGCTCCCGCTCTTTTTGACCAGATATCAAGCTGTTCTTCCGCTGCGGCTCTAAAGGTGTCACCTGCCGCTATTAAAACTTTTTTGCCTTCCTGTTTAAACTGATATGCCAGTTTGCCGATAAGCGTTGTTTTGCCTGCACCGTTTACTCCTGTTATAAAATAAATATTCAGTTCGTTCGGTTTATAATTTAGTTCTGTGGCACCTGCGGAATTGAGAATTTTCAAAAATTCTTCTTTCAAAAAGCTTTTTACCTGTACGGGTTTAATATTTGATGATTTTCTTAATTTATCAGTCAATTCCGATGCAAGTGATACACCCAAATCGGCCTGAATAAGCATATCTTCCATATCATCCAAGACAAAATCCGAAAAATCCTCTTCATCTTCTATTGAAGATATTGCGCCATCAAGATTTTGTGTTGAATTTCTCAGCACATTTTTGAGATTATCAAATTTTTCCTTAAAAAATTCAAACATTAATTAAGACCGTAATCAACAATAACCTTTGCAAGAACTCCATTTATGAATGTTGTGCTGTCATCTGTAGAATATTTTTTTGCAAGTTCAAGAGCTTCATCAACAACGACTTTTATAGGAGTTTGTTTTATATAAAGAAGTTCAATTAGCGCAATTCTTAAAATGTTTTTATCCATAGTAACAAGTCTTTGAATATCCCAGTTTCTTGCGTATTTTTGGATAATATTATTCAGTTCGTCAAAATTTTCTTTGCATTTAAGCGCTATATCAATAGCGAATTTTTGAACATCATTTTGGGCATCCAAAGTTGTAAATTCTGCAATTTCAAGTGCCGCAAGCGATTTTTCGCCGACATTAATCATATGTTCAATCTTTTCTAATAATTCATCAGACATAACTACAGGTACGGCAACATTTTCAGCATTAATAGGGCGCGAAAGATTTGTTTCGTGGTTTGCGACATAGTCGGTAATTTTTGCTTTGTATTCCATCAATGTCCCAAGTGCTATTTGTAACTCATCCGTTGCGTTGGAACAAAGTGTTCTGACCGATTTTACGACTATATTTGAAAAGTCGTTTTTTGAAAGCTTATCTATATCTTTATCTGTTTGTGAAAGCAAAATAAAAGCTAATTCTCTTGCTGCTCTGCGTGCCTGCATAATATACCTCTTAAAAGTTATCTGATAACGTAATTAATTCTAGCACAAAAAATATTATAACGTTGACTTTTTTAAAAATATCATTAATCTCATCCATATAGATGTTTCAAATAACGCTGAAATATCTGATAATAAGGTCGAGAGAGTATAACTATGCCTTTTCGATACCGATTACAAAAAATACTGGATTTCAGAATCCGAAAAAAAGAAGAACAGGTGTTAGTAGTACAAAAAGCGCAGATGGCTGTGCGTGAGATTGAGGAAAAAATTCGTAAGAATGACGAAGAAATTGCTCAGACCAAAGCCGGTATGCGTCAGGCCGATCCTAAAATGTTTGAATATTATGATAATTATTTAAAACATTTGTGGGACAGAGCGGAAAAACTACAGGAAGATCTGGCGGAAGCCCAAAGAATTCTGGAAATTGAAACTCAAAAACTTATAAAACTTGAACAAGCGGTTAAAGTTCTGGAAAAACACAAAGAAAAAAACAAAGAACTTTATCTGGAAGAAGAGAAAAAAGCAGAATTAAAACAATATTCCGAACTCGGTGTAACAAGATTTTTCAGACAGTCAAAAGAAAAAGCGGAGCAGGAAGAAAAAGAAATTCTGAAACAATTGCAAGAAATTGATAATCAAATAGCCAATGGAGGTTAAAATGGAAGTAAATTCCGCAACAGCAACTCAAACACAATCAACAACGCAAACGCAGACAACTACAACTTCGAATAATAAAGTAAATGAACAATCTTCATCTGCTTCATTTGAGAGCGAAATGAAAAATGCTCAGAAAGAAACTGATAATAAAACTAAATCTGAGGATAAAGTTGCTGAAAATAAAGAGCAAACTAAAGTTTCTGGTAAAGAAACAGAGATAAAAATGGATGCCAGTAAAACTGAAAATGTTAAAGAAAATTTAATTGCTAAAAATATTAATGAGAAATTTAATGAAAAGCGAACCAAATTAAATCCTGAAGCAGAATTTGATCCAGCTGAAATTTTATCTGTTAATATTCAAAATCTAATTGATACTCAAAATATTATTTCAGGTAAAAACGAATTGTTTAACATTTCAATAACCAAAGATGTTGATTTGAGTAAAAATATTGGTGAAACTCTTGATTATTCAAATATTGAAATGACCGCAGACGACGCAAAGTTTTTTGCCGATATTGTTCAAAATAATGAAGGCGGAATACAAAATGTAATGGCAGAAATTCAACAGGCTGTTAATTTCGGTGATGAAGCTGTTCAAAAGACTGCAACTGTATCAAAGGCTTTGCTTGATGCATTACAGAATACCGTTAAAACAGGTCAGGCTGTAAGAATTGATTTCGGTAATGATATTGCCGTTGTTATGCGTGTTTCAAAAGACGGAAGCGTTATGGCAAACTTTATTCCGGGAGATAAGGCTGTTGAAAATTATTTAAAAAATAATATAGATTTTTTAAGACAACGTTTTGAGGAGGAAGATATCCCTTATTCACAATTATCTTATTCTCAGCACCAGCAGAAAGAAAAACGTCAGCAAAATAAGGAGAACAGAAATGAATGATTCATTTATTACAGCTTTAAATACTCAAAAATCTACTGCAAACTGGATAGATGTTATTGCGGATAACATGACAAACGTCTATACTCCGGGTTTCAGGGAAAAACAGGTTACGTTTAAAACATTTTTAAACGGTGCGATTTCAAATGACTATGACAAAAGGACTGATCAAGGTAAATCTACACCGGGTACTTCTGAGAGTAACTTGTTCCTTGAAGGTAAAGGCTTTTTTATGATGAAAACACCTGAAGGAAAAACAGTCTATACAAGACTTGGCGAATTTACCTTTGATAAAGAGGGTGTTTATCGTGCTAAAAACGGAAATACAGTTCAGGGATATATCCTTAACGACAAGGGTGAGATTATGCAGGGTACTCGTTCAATAAGTGCGGATTTGTATCAGGAAACTGCTCTTAAGGGCGGAGCTTTGAATGTTCCGACCACTGATATTAAAATGTGGATAGATCCTAATAATGGTAAATATTTGGGTAAATATGACGAATACGAAATAAAAGGTGACGGAACAATTTATGGTAAATGTGACGGCGGTAAGGTAAGCGTACCTTTATACAGAGTTACAACCCGTAATTTCCATAATCCTGCAGGACTTTTGGAATACAAAGACGGTCAGTTTATAGAAACAGAATCTTCCGGAAAGCCGTTACTGGGCTGCGGAGAGATAAGAGCAGGACTTTTGGAATTGTCAAATACTGATTTTAAAGCAAATATTTCATATTATCAGATGGCAAAAATGCAGATGGAAGTAACAAATAAATTAATTTCTTCCAATAAATCGCTGATTGATGAAGCATTGAGGCTGTTAGGATAAGGCTGAAAATAAATAGATTTATAAAGGGTGCGATTATTTACCGCACCCTTTTCGTATATTGTTTTTGATTAATTACTTGGTTCCTTTGAACATTTCTTTAATACCGTCAACGGAGCTCAGGATACCTGTTGCTTCATAAGGCATATAGACAATTTTGTTGTCTTTGCCGTCAGAAATTTCTCCAAGTGTTTCAAGATATTTCATTGCAATTAAGTATTTATCCGGCTGGCCTTTGTTTTCAAAAGCCTCAATAATTCTTTGGATGGCTTGTTTTTCCGCATCAGCTTCAACAATTCTGGCTTTTGCAATACCTTCTGCAGTTAAAATTGCGGATTGCTTTTCACCTTCGGCCTTTTTAATTGCAGCCTCTCTTTGCCCTTCTGCGATACGGATAGCAGCCTCTTTTTGACCTTCAGCTTCATAAATCATTGCACGTTTTTCTCTTTCAGCTTTCATTTGCTTATCCATAGCAGCCTGAATATCTGCAGGCGGAATGATGTCCTGCAATTCAACACGATTTACTTTAACACCCCATTTGTTTGTAGCATCATCAAGAACGGCTCTCAATTTGTCATTGATCATATCTCTTGAAATCAGTGTATCTTGCAATTCCATTTGACCTACAAGGTTTCTCAGGTTAGTTTGGGTTAGTTTTTCAATAGCTTCAGGTAAATTGTCAATGCCGTAAACAGCTTTATGTGCATCAACTATCTGGAAGTACAAAAGAGCGTTAATCGTAATTGATACGTTATCTTTTGTAATTACGTTCTGGCGAGGGAAGTCGTAAACGGATTCCCTTAAATCAATTCTGTTTGACATTGTGGTATAACTTATAATTGAGCCATCATAAGCTTTTTGTGAAACTTTTTTTGCAATAGGTCTTGGCGCATCAAGAAAAGGAATTATAAGGTTAAAACCTGCGTTAAGAGTTCTGAAATATTTACCAAGCCTTTGTATAATTACTACCTGTTGCTGTTCAACGATAACAACACCTCTGATAATAAAAACAACTGCTCCTACGATTACCAATAACAATAAAACCGGCATAAATCCTCCTTATATTTTTTCTACATACAAAACTATACTGTCGTTTTTAACTATTTTCACTTCCTCACCAGCGGGAATCTTTTCGGCTTTTTCATCGCTGAGTCTTGCATCCCAGCGTTCGCCATATATTGCAATTGCACCTGAAGAAGTTGTAATGTCTTCCGTTGCTTTAACAATTTTCCCGATGTATTCACTTTTAAATTCAACACCGTTTGGTTCGTGGTGCATAAGCGCTTTTAACCAAGGTCTTACAAATAAAAGTGAAACAAGTGATAATGCCGAACAAATAATTATGAGCCAGGTCATATTAAGTCCGAAAAGTGAAACTATTGCCGTAACAAGAGCCGCCAGTGCAATACTCAAAAAGAATAAAGTAGGTGTAAACATCTCTAATATAATGGCAACAATTGCTACTACTACAAAAATTTCCCAATAATACATGATACAGTCTCCCCTTTTAGAAAATTTTATCATGCTGCCCAAGTATTACAAAATAAGTAATATAACTTAATGTTTAACGGATAATCGTTCAAGTTTTCTTGCAAATCTTACGATAGGTTTTTCGGTTTTAGCCGTTATTGAATCAACAAGAATTGTTGTGCATCCAAGACGTTTTCCGCAAAGAGTATCGGTTAGCGGTCTGTCACCTACAAATGCGGTTTCAGAAGGCTTTAGATCGTTTTCGGCCATAAATTTTTCCGTAACTTTTATATCAGGTTTTTTTGCGTGAAATACAAGCGGAAAATCGCTGACTTTTCTGACTTTTTCCATATATGACGGATTATGGTTATTTGATACAACCGCAATAAAAAAATCTTTTCTGACTTTTTCAAGCCAGTTTACGGTTTCGTCAAAATAATTGCCTGACTTTGATGCCATAAGAGTACTGTCCAAATCAAACAAAAGATTTTTTATTCCTTTTGATTTTAGTTCGTCTAAGTCTATTGCATAGATGTTTTCCAGGTTATAGTCAGGTTTTATGAACACGTTTCTTTTATCCCCACTGTTCTTACTAAAGCATAATGCCAGTCTTTCGGTATATCAGAGAATTTAATATAAACTTCTGCGTTTGTATTTCCGACATCAAGTATAAAACCTTTATCGTCTTTAATATCAACAACAGTTGCTCTGACTTCTTCCTTTGGAGTTATGATTTCAACTTCATCTCCGACTGTCATTTTATTTTTTATTCTGACAAAATAATATCCGTCTTTTTCGCCGTGAACTTCGCATAAAAAGTCTGCCCCTGCCAAGCCTTTTGAAATTTCATAACTGTAACTGTCACCATTGTTGTCTCCAAGTAAAAATCCTGTTGTATAGCCTCTGTTGCCGACTTTTTTCAGTTCTTCAAAATATTTATGTAAATCGTTTGTTTTTCCGCTCATAATTTCATCAATTGCCTGACGGTATGTTTTTGCAACAGCAGAAACATAATAAAGACTCTTGGTTCTGCCTTCAACCTTAAGCGAATCCACGCCTGCATCTATGAATTGCGGTATGTATTCCACAAGGCATAAGTCTTTTGGGCTGAGTATATGAGAACCTCTTTCTGTTTGATTAATTTCAAGATATTCCCCCGGTCGTGTTTCTTCAACAAGTTTGTAGCTCCAGCGGCAGGACTGCGAACAGTTTCCGTGGTTTGCTTTTCTTTCTCCTTTTGAAAAATAATCGCTCAAAAGACATCTGCCGGAAAATGATACGCACTGAGCGCCGTGAACGAAGCATTCCAGCTCAATATCAGGAACATCTTTTCTGATTTGTGCGATATCTTTTATTGATAATTCTCTTGCCAAAATTACTCTGCTTGCACCTAAATCTCTCCAAAATTTAACACTTTCAGAGTTTAGGGTATTTGTTTGAGTGCTGATATGTATGTCAACATCAGGCATATTGCGCTTTACAACATTAAATATTCCAAAATCACTTAAGATTATGGCATCCGGTTTCGCATCTTTAAATACATCAATGCATTTCTCAAGCTCTTTTATGTCATTGTTGAAAGCAAAAATGTTTAGTGTAACGTATGCTTTTTTGCCGAATTCGTGTGCTTTTGCAACAGCATCTTTGATGTTATCAAGAGTTATAAGTTCCCCTTTTCTCATTGCTCTGAGGCTGAAGTCAACAACCCCGAGATAAACGGCATCTGCGCCATAGCGTATGGCATATTCAAGCTTTTCTATATTGCCCGCAGGCATTAAAAGTTCTAGTCCCATAGGTGTATATTACCCAAAAGGAGATAAATAATCAACTATTCGGGTGATGTCATTTTTTTTAAATGAAAGAAAATAGAAATATAAGAGAGAGCTATTAAGAAGAGGAAATTATGCAAAAAATTCAGAATGCCACGTCAACAATAAAGGAAGTATGGAATTATCAATCACCTGTTATCCACACCTGGTTTCTGGCAAGTTCTCTTTCCATTATGGTTATGTTTGCAATTCTCTGCTTAGGCTAAAATCTAAAAATGCATATCAAAATTGGGCGGCATACCGTTTGATTTTTCATCCTGCATACGCATTGCGGCGCCTATTGTAAAACTTTCAGCCGTAATTTTATTAATTTCGTAAACAAGGTCTCCGTTAAATACTTGTTCATTTTCTTCAAGAAATTTAAACAGCGGATCTGACGGTGCTTTTGCCAAGTTTGTTAAAGTGTCACCGATTTGCTGAATTGTTCTTTCCGGAACTTTTATGTTCATTCCGAAAGGTTTGTATGGTCTGTTAAATGATGCGCCGTTATCTGACATTGTTTTACTCCAATATAATATTTCCTTATAATTGTTATCGGAATTTATTTGGGAAACTTTAATAATTTTGTGATTTTTGTAAACTAATGTTAAAAAATAAAAATTTAATCGGTATAGGTAGCTTTTTGCTTGCCAAAAATCTTTTTTGTGTGATAATTTTTTTAGGACTAAGTGTAATTAACACAATAGTAATATAAATAGTAACAAGAAGAAAAAGGAAAAGAAAAATGGCAAGAAAAACTCCATTAGAAAAAATCAGAAACATTGGCATTGCTGCTCACATTGACGCAGGTAAAACAACTACCACTGAAAGAATCTTGTTCTATACAGGTAAGACGCACAAACTAGGTGAAGTTCACGATGGTGCTGCTGTTACCGACTTTATGGAACAGGAAAGAGAAAGAGGTATTACAATCCAGTCAGCTGCAGTTACCGCTGAATGGAAAGGACATCAGATTAACATCATAGACACTCCGGGACACGTTGACTTCACAATTGAGGTTGAACGTTCTCTTCGTGTATTAGACGGTGTTGTTGCTGTATTCTGTGCGGTTGGCGGTGTTCAATCACAATCAGAAACAGTTTGGAGACAAGCTAACAGATATGAAGTTCCTCGTATGGTATTTGTCAACAAAATGGACAGAACAGGGGCAGACTTCTATCGTGTAGTAAGTCAGATTAAGAACAGATTAGGTGCAAATGCAGTTCCTATTCAGTTACCAATCGGTGCGGAAGATAAATTTACAGGCTTAATTGACCTTATGACAATGAAGGCTGAAATTTATACAAACGACCTTGGTACAGATATCAGAGAAGAAGAAATTCCTGCCGATATGAAGGATAAAGCTCAGGAATATCGTGATGCTATGGTTGAAGCTATTGCAGGCGAAGATGACAAGTTGATGGAAAAATATTTTGATGATCCTTCAACAATAACGGTTGATGAATTAAAAGCAGCTTTAAGACGTGCTGTTTGCGAAAACAAAATAGTTCCTGTAACTTGTGGTACTGCATTTAAGAACAAAGGTGTTCAATTGATGTTGAATGCAGTTGTTGATTATATGCCATCCCCTGTTGATGTTAAAGCTATCCAGGGTGAACTTGAAGACGGAACAAAAGTAGAACGTCATTCATCTGACGACGAACCGTTCTCTGCTTTGGCATTTAAAGTTATGACAGACCCGTTTGTAGGTCGTTTAACATTCTTGAGAATATATTCAGGTAAATTGACATCAGGTTCTTACGTTTTGAATGCTTCAAACGGAAAGAAAGAACGTATTTCACGTATCGTTCGTATGTATGCTGATCAACGTTTGGAAGAAAGCGAAGTTTGTGCAGGTGATATCTGTGCTGCAGTAGGTTTGAAAGATACTACAACAGGTGATACGTTGTGTGATGAAAATGCACCGATTATTTTGGAAAAAATGACCTTCCCTGAACCTGTTATTTCGGTTGCTATTGAGCCGAAAACAAAGGCCGATCAGGATAAAATGGGTATCGCTCTTCAAAAATTGGCTGAAGAAGATCCGTCATTCAGAGTTAAATCTGATGCAGAAACCGGCCAAACAATTATTTCAGGTATGGGCGAACTTCACCTTGATATTATCGTTGACCGTATGTTGAGAGAATTCAAGGTTGATGCTAATATCGGTAAACCTCAGGTTGCTTACCGTGAAACCATCAGAGGAAATGCTGATCAGGATTCCAAATTCATTCGTCAGTCAGGTGGTAAAGGTCAATACGGCCACGTTAAAATCAAAATTTCTCCGGCTGAGGAAAATGCAGGATTTGTATTTGAAAATAAAATTGTCGGTGGTGCTATTCCGAAGGAATACATTGAACCTGCAAGAAAAGGTATGGAAGAAGCTCTTGAAGGCGGTATCTTAGCCGGATATCCTATGATAGACGTTAAGGTTGAACTTTACGATGGTTCTTACCACGAAGTTGACTCTTCAGAAATGGCATTCAAAATCGCCGGTTCTATGGCTATTAAAGACGGCTGCAAAAAAGCACGTCCTTGTATCCTTGAGCCTATGATGAAAGTTGAAATCGAAATTCCTGAAGAATTTACAGGTACTATTATCGGTGATATTTCAAGACGCAGAGGTAGAATTGAAGGTCAGGAACCGCTTGGTACAACAGGAAATGTTATTGTAAGAGCAATTGTTCCTCTTGCAAATATGTTCGGTTACGCAACTGACTTGAGAAGTAATACGCAAGGCCGCGGTACATTCTCAATGGAATTCCAGTGCTACGAACAAGTTCCTGCAAATATCGAAACAGAAATTATCGCTAAAGCGGGCGCTGCTGCAAAAGCATAATTGAAATAAATAATAAATTAAACGGGAATTGAAATTAATCAATTCCCGTTTTTTTTTTGTGTAGGTAAAAATAAATTTTTATACTAATAATCTGTGCGGGAATTTTTCAAATTCCCGCTATGTTTGTAGGTAGATAATTAAAATTGTTTTGTATGTTTTAAAAAATTTTCAAACCGGTAAAGTGCCTCAGGAGGGATTTCTTCGATTTTACCTTTGGTTAATTTTATACTATTTTGGATATCCTTAGGTATTTTATAAAGTTCGTAGGTTCCTGGTCCTTCAAATACCAAATACTTTTCGCCAGTTATATAATTTCCGTCCATTATATAATATGTTCCCTTTTTTCCGGTTGCAGCCAAATATTTTTTTATTTCTTCAAATTTACTAACATATGTATCTAAATCATATTTGATAGATTTAAGTTCTGTTTCTCTAGCAATCTTACTAACAATACCTTTTCTTATGCCTCTTTTTGTCGAATTACTTAACCTTGCATTAAAAGTTGTATTGTTTACATTGTTGTTAATAGTTAATTCCATTTTTAATCCTTTCTTAAATTTTTATACTATACTCTTATTTTGCTAAAAATTCATACAACCAGTCAAGTCTGTTAGCAGGAAATTCCATAATTTTATACTTTGTTGCGAACATATTACTTTTGTTAACTACTTTAATTTCATTTTGTATTTCTTCAGGTATATCATATGTAAGAAATGCTCTGCCATCCCAGAATGTTAATTTTGTTACCTTTGGGCTAAGGCCTAATTCGTTGTGTAGTGAGAATGTGCCTCTTCCGAATTTAGTTGCAAGTAATTTTTTAATTCGGTCAGCTTTGTCTGTTAAAGTATTGAATACTGCTTCACCGCCTATACTGTTTCCTTTTGGCTCCCAACGCGGCTGTTTGCGAACTTCAGTTAAAATACCGTTCATAATTGCTTTTTGTGTTCTGCGATCCAGTCTTGCCGAAAATGACGGTGTGTGCTGCGGGTAATTGTTAATTGATAAATCCATAATAAATCCTTTTCCTTTTGTCAGTAACCCTATCAAAGTATGTGAAGATTTTTTTTTGTCAGTTTTTACGTTCTTTTTTACATTACTTAATACTAAAATACATTCGTGCTAATAGGGTTTTTGAATTTGGTAATGTTACCCTGGAACAGAAGTTTTATACTGCCTACGGGCCCGTTTCTGTGTTTTGCGATTATAATTTCGGATTCGCCGTTTGCGGCTTTAGGGGCATTACTTTCTTCTTCAGAGCCTTCTGTTTGTTTATAGTAGTCCTCTCTGTATATAAACATAACAATATCAGCATCTTGTTCTATTGCACCTGAATCCCTGAGGTCTGATAATTGCGGTTTGTTGCCGGTTCTCTGTTCAACGGCACGTGATAATTGGGACAGTGCAAGAACAGGAACATCCAAATCTTTTGCGAGAATTTTTAAACCTCTCGAAATTGCGGAAATCTGCTGAAGTCTGTCTTCTTTACCGATACCTTCCATTAATTGCAGATAGTCTATAACAATAAGGCCGAGATTTTTCTCTTTCATTTTAAGACGTCTGCATTTTGCTCTCAAATCAGTAATTGTACAACCGCTGGTGTCGTCTACATATATTGGTGCTTGCGCAAAGGCATTCATTGCACTTGCTATTTTTTCCCAATCCTTACTATGTAAATCCCCTGTTTTTAG
This sequence comes from bacterium, assembly GCA_017652265.1. Taxonomy (GTDB): domain Bacteria; phylum Cyanobacteriota; class Vampirovibrionia; order Gastranaerophilales; family Gastranaerophilaceae; genus Gastranaerophilus. The sequence continues at coordinate 35,782 of JAGCBH010000015.1, read as the reverse complement.
CCTTTGCGCATCAACTTCAGATTCTGCGCATAACATTCTTTGCATCAATTGCTGCTTTGACATTTCCAGAGAAAATATTGCAACCGGAACTTTTGATTTAAGTGCTATGTTCTGGGCAATATTTAAAGCTAAGGCTGTTTTACCCATTGATGGGCGCGCAGCAAGTATAATCAAATCAGACTTTTGAAGACCATTTGTCATGAGATCTAAATCATAAAAACTCGTAGGTACACCTGTTAATTCTCCTTTATGTTCATAATTATATTGGATTTTTTCATAGGTATCCATTACGATATCCTTAACGTGAACCATTTCTGAACTTGATTTTTGGGAAGATATATCAAAAATAAGTTTTTCTGCGCTGTCAAGAGCTTCATCAACGGATATTTGTTTTTCATAACCGCTTGATACAATTTCTGAGCCTGCGCTTATCAGGGAACGTTTAATAGCGGATTCCTGTATGAGTTTTGCATAATATTTCACGTTGACTGTCGTTACGGTGTTTGTAAGCAAATCATTGATATATGCTCTTCCGCCTATGCTTTCCAGTTTGCCGGAATAGTTTAAATTTTCTGAAACCGAAATAATATCAATATTTTCGTTGTTGTCATAAAGATTTTTTAGCGCACCATAGATGATTCTGTGAGCAGGTAAATAAAAAGCTTCTGCAGACAGCATTTCAACGATTTTATTCATGACACTGGGCTGTTTTAAAATTGCACCCAATACGGCTTCTTCCGCTTCAATATTATTTGGCGGTAGCGCATCAGGATTAGTACTACTTTTCTTATATAATGATGTTTTTTCGGCTGTTGCAGACATAATCAACTCCCCTTTTTGTCCCTGTTATACAAATTTAGTTTAAAAAAATGTTTTTTTAAATATTATTTTAAAAAATGTTAAATATTTGAAAATTTTGTTGGTCATTTTTATTTAATTGAATTATTATAATATTACAGACGGGGGAATCTTTTTATGATGGAAGAAATTACCGAAAATAAGACAGGGCTTGATTTGACATCAAGAAGCCTTTTATCAAGAGAGGATGACATTTTTACATCTAAGTCTTTCTCTGCGCTTGTTGCAGGCGGTAATATTCCGTATATTCATAAAAGACTTGCTAATAATTATATCATTGTAAAGAGAGTTTTCAGATTTCAGGCGGTTTCAGGCAGAATCAGTGCAACAGAAAAAGCTCTGCTTGCAAAATATGATTTTGCAACGCTTGAGTTTACTACAGTTAAACAAATGATTGAAGAACTTGCTCTGTTGCAGAAATGGTCACTGTCGGATATTAAATCACTGAGGGATGATGCTGACAGTTTAATAGAAATCAGGGCAAAAGAATTAAAGTTTATATGCGCAAGCCACTATGCAGGGCTTTCTAACGAAATATACAGAGGCTATGTAGCATTAGAAAATTACTTTAATGAAATAAGCCGTTACAGATAATAAAATCGCTTTTTTTGTCAGAGAAACTTTTGCGATAAGGCAGTAAAGCAAAAGTTTTGTGTGGCGTATTAGACAGCACTCTGCCGAGAAAACAATTGATAATTGTTTTTGAGAGGTAAACGTATGGTTCGCGGAGAATGAGTTACCAAGTTAGTAACTCCCGCTAACGCAGGCGAAGCGGAGGTGGCGCAGATCTGCTTTTTTACGCAAAAAAAACTCCGATTAGTTGTATAATCAATCGGAGGAAATGTGTAATAAAGGAAGTGTTTATGTATGGAATGTGTTTAAATCTATTTGTTTACTGAAATCATTGATATAACATTGTCAAAAGCGTTTTGGATATCGCCCAGATCAAAGTTAAACAGTTCCGCTATCGGTCCTGATATTTCGTTATCAAGTATTTCCTTAATAGTCTTAGGTTTCGTTACTACAAGTGAAATGTTTGATAAATCAAGTTGTTCTACATCCAAATTTACATTGGTAAAATCTTCAAAATGAGCTTTCTCAATTTTGAGCTCTTTTACAGGAGTAACCGCTTTAAGCTCAGGCTCTCTGTTTTCAATCTTTTTAATTTTTACCTTTTTCAGGTTTTTGAGGAATAGCGCTTCTTCTTCCTGTACTTCCAAAACATCTTCACATTGAGGGTAAATTTTGTTCATATCATATCTCCATTTATAATTTAGTAAATTATGTGGTACAATATATATCGGAAGTTTTTTTTTAAACTTTAGCGTTTGTTTCAATTTGTAAACAAAATGTTACAAGAATAGGAGTTCATATGAATAAACTTATTATTTCAATGTTATGTACTGTTTTTATAGGTTCTGCGTGTATTGCAGCAGGGACAAATTCCTTTGCGGAATGTCTTAAAAATTGCAGTGAATTTTACAGTTCGCAAACTGTATCGCTTCCATCTGTTAATTTGACTACAACCCGTCAAATTCTAGGGCTTGACGGCGGACTTTGTAAATACAAAGAAACTGTTTTTTCGCAAGATTCTGTTTACATGGTAAATTGTAAATTTGACAAAACTCAGCGGGCATCGCTTGCAAAGGTTATGGAGGAATTTGATAGTAATCCGGCAAATGAGAATTTTGATATGAACGATTTTGATCGGATACAAAACACAAAAGTATATGAAGCATGGGCAAAATATTTACAGGATCCGGAGGTTTGCCAAATTATAACAAAATAACATAACGAAGCATGAGTATTGATAATAAAAAATCCCGTCTGTATTAACGGGATTTTTTGTATTTTATTAATTTATATTTTACAGCGCTTCAAATTCTTTGGCTTTTGCATAATCTGCAGTTGCCGCATCCGCCCTGCCAAGAGCTTTATTTGCAAGTCCTCGGTAATAATATAACTGTCCGTTTTTAGGTTCAATAGCAATGGCTTTGTTTAAATCTTCAATACCTCTGCGGTATGATCTGATTTGTACAAGCAATATACCTCGTTCTTTGTATACGGAAGTTTGGTACGGATTAAGTCTGAGTGTTGTTGAATAATCTGCTATTGCGTTATAAACATCACCCTTTTTAGCGTATGCGTGAGCTCTTGCTTTGTATGCTTCATCATTCAGGCTGTCATCTTTAATAAATTTTGAATAGCATGCAATTGCATCTGCATAGCTGCCTGTAAATTCTTTTAATTTTGCTACACGCAAGCGGTCGTATGAACTTGCGTTTTTACCTTTTATACGAACAATTTTTTCATAATCGTGGAGAGCTTTAAATTTATGACCCATAGCAAGATTAAGATCTCCGCGATACTTGTGCAATTCAGGATTTGAGCGGTCTCTTTTAATTGCTTTTTTATAATCTTTAATTGCTTCATTGTATTTTTCAAGAGCCTCTTTTGAAAATGCACTATATAGATATGCTTCAGATGATTTTTTGTTATTTTTTGCATATTTGTTACAGTCATCAACGGCAGAGAAATATTTACCCAATTTGTATTCGGTTTTTGCAACTAATAATCTTGCTTCAGGATATTTATTTTTTTCCGTTTCTGTATCTAGAAGTGTTGTTGCAAGGTCATAGGCTTCATGATAACGTCCGATATTAAATGCGGCTTCAGCCAGATGATATATGTAGTCAGGATTTTTATTGTCGGCACTGTAACACATAGCAAAGTTTCTGTATGCATATACGTTATTGCCGTTTTTGCTATAAGCAAGACCTTCAAGATAGTATGCTTCAGGATCTCTTGAACCGTTCATTATTGCGGTTTCGGCATCTGAGATAACCCCTTTGTAGGTGTTCAAATCTACCTTTGTTTTTGCAAGCTTCAGGTAATTTTCAGGATTTTTCGGTTCTGCTTCAGCACGTTTTTCCAAAAGTGCAAGTGCGCCATAAATATCTCCTGCCGCCAGTTTTTCGTGTATAAGACGATCTCTTATTGCTTCATCAAGAATTTTTCTTTCTTTAGGAGTAATAGGTCTGTCAACAAATACAAAGCCTGTATCAACAATTTTACTTGCATTAGGTTCTTCTGTTGTTAAAACAACACTGTCAGCTGTTTTTGCAGCCGCTGTTACAGGTTCCACTACGGCTTTTTTCGCGTTGGTAGTCAATTCATTAAGGTTTGCACCAAGACTTTTTGCGGTTTTATAATCTTTTTTTGCACCGGATTTATCACCTGTCAATTCTTTTGCATTACCTCTTATGTTGTAAAGCATGCCGTCTTTCGGATTTTCTGTAATGGCATCGTTAAGAACAGGTATTGCATTTTTAAAATCTCCGGCTTGATAAAGAGCCATTCCTCTAAAACTCTGAAGATTCGGATAACTTGGGTTAAGCTCTGCAACCTTGTTGAAATTTTGAATTGCTGTATCATAATTTTTCATGTTCATTGCAGTCAAACCTCGTGCAAATAATGCATCGGTATTATTCGGGTCAAATGAAAGAGCAGCTGTAAAATCGTTGTACGCTTCATCAAATTTACCAGTTTTGTATTCCGCTCTTCCAAGTTCGTAGAAATAATCCTGACGATCATCTGTGTATGCTACGCCTTTTCTCATAAATGCTGCGGCCTTTTCAAAATCGTTTTGTTCATAATAAACTCTTCCGATGTTGAAATATGCTTCACCCATCTTCGGATTAATCCTTGCTGCGCTTGTATAATCAAGCAAAGCCTGAGAATTTTCTTTTAGTACAAAATGGCAGTTTCCTCTTTTCAGGAATATATCGGCATTGTTTCCGTCAAGGTTGATAGCCTTATCGTAATCTGCGATTGCACGTTTATAATCTTGTGCCGAATACTGTATGTTTGCTCTGTTAAAATAACCGAAAGCATCATTAGGATAATCGTTTATGTAGTTTGTCCACAGATTGTATTCGGTAAATTGTTCTTTTGTCATATATGAATTTTGCACTGCTGCCGGAGTTGTTTCTGCTCCGTAAGCCTGTGTATATGCCGGTATCAGTGTAAGACTCAGCATAGACGCTGCAATCACAAAGTTTTTAAGAAAATTATTTCCTGCCATTTGCTACCTCTTCTTTCTTCCGATAATTATATGCATAAGTTTATCAAATTGTTGAAAAGGTGTCAACAAAATTAAGGTTTTTATACTACTTTTAAAATGGTTATTTTGTGCAGTTTTTTTGACAATTTTTTGAGTAGCATATCGGCTCTGAATGTATTGATATTGAGCAGCGCGAATATAGCTTCTGAATGCGTTTTTCAATTTTGTCGCATATTTTGTGGCATTCGCATATTGAGGTATCACAAGGGAATTGTAAAATTAAGTCAATGTCCATTGTAGGACCGATTTGCCTTGCTTTTATTCCGTTTTGCTTCAGAGATACTTCATCGGAAAATTCTTTGAGGATATCTTTTATTGCTGACATTTCATTTTCAGGTAAGGAGTGATCCAAGAGCTTTGTGAAGGATTTTTTTGAAATTGCGTAGCCTGCTTTATATATGAATCCGGCTATCATTATTGCTATTACGGGGTCTAAAATTGTATAACCTGTTATTTTGATAAGAACCAGTGCTGCAAGAACGCCCAAAGATGAGTATATGTCCGTTCTCAAATGTTCTCCGTCTGCGTATAACGATACGGAATTGGACTCTTTTGCGACTTTAAACAAAAGATAACTTACTACAGAGTTCATCACAACCGCCAAAGCCATGACAATTATGCCAAGGTTGTTTTCGGCGCTATACGAAAAACCGAAAATAAGTTTCTGAAACGATTTGTAGAATATGAAAAGAGCTGCGAAAATTATTAATAAGCCTTCAATAAATCCAGCCATGTCTTCGTATTTACCATGCCCGTACGGGTGGTCTTCATCTGCGGGTTGAGAGGATTTAATTACGGAAAAGAACGTCAAAACCGATGCAAGACAGTCGCTTAAAGAATGAATAGCTTCCGATATTACACTCATACTTCCGGAAATTATACCGGCAAGTATTTTCAAAGCGGTAAGCGTAACATTTGACAGTATAGACAAGCCAGCAACGAATTTTTTTCTTTTATCAATATTTTTCACTTTTGACATAATTTCCCCCGAATATACATTATTATAAAGTCATAATTAAAATTTGACAAAATTTTAAAAATATGTATCATTGTTCTGATAAAAAGGAGGATTTTATGAAAACAATTTCACCTGCATTCAAAGATGATACTGACAAACTCATCGCTCTTGGAATGGTCATTTGTTCAATATTTTTAAGTTTCATTCCATCATTGTTGGTAGTAATTTTTGGTAAAGATAGGGTAAGCGGATGTACTCATGCATTGGCAAAAGCATTTTTTAATTTTGAACTTTTGCTGTTTCTGATAGCTTTAGCATTTATAATTCCTGTTATAGGCTTGCTTTTGAGCTTTATTGTCGGACCGATACTTATTATATTAAATGTTGTATTCGTTATTATTAACATACTTGCAATGGCCGGAAATAAAGAAATGAAATTGCCGTCAATATACGAATTTATTTAGAATAAAATATTTATTTCAATACACTTGAGGTATACGGGTTTTTATTCGTATACCTTATTTTTTAGCTGCACTTTTTCAACATACATGATTTCGCATGCTCCGCCCCCTCGTGCGGTTTTATTGGTATCAATTCTTGACAAACTCGTTTGTGCAACTACTTTTCCGTCATCATAAACATCTACCAGGTAGCCTTCCATTTTAACGGGTTGATTTTTGCCTGTGTTTAACAGGGCATACATAACTGACGGAGTCGCAGGGATTACATGGGTATGAGAGAACTTTGACTGTGCTTCATCCCAGGTTAAAGGCGATTTTTGTGTGCCGTATTTTAATCTTGGGTAAAGTGTTCTTGCAACGGCACTTTTTGCACTTATGAATTTGTAATTGTTCAAAATGTCGTTATCAGCCATTTTTCCCCATACAAGCCCTATATCAAATAAAGCAACCGACTGAAAAGCTCTCTTCCCTTTTGGTAAATAATTTCCCCAGAAAAAGAAGTTTTTTGCAACAACTTTTCCCGAAATAGAGTACTCCGCAAGCTTCTTTAATTTGTAGGACCCTTTTTTTTCAAGTGTGTAATATTTTATGTATTTATCTTCACTATCCGGCAGGTCAACTTGTACCGGATCTTTATCAACCTCTATTATTTCATCCGTTTTATACTTGGGAAAATGCGGAGTGGCGAATCTGAACCAGTATAAAAATGCGTCAGGAAATATGAAAAATATGACTAAGCAACAAATTACAATCTTTACAATTTTACGGTTTCTGTCTTCTCTGACGGCCTGTTCAACTTCCCTGTCAAGTTCTTCAAAGGTTTTGTTTTTATAGTCGTTAAAATCTGTTTGTGCTTTTACCAAAATTTAAAGTCTCCCTGAAACCATCTCTATATTATCATAATTTTTTAATAAAATCCAGTAAGTTAACAATTTTATATTTGAATTTTTAATGTCCGTACGCAAATCCGCTTTTTCGCATTAAGCGTTCTTTTGGCCTTTTATTGCCAATAAAAAAGAGGCTCAAGGCCTCATTTTATTGGAGATGGTGGGAGTGTCTTGCTCGGTGGCGATAAACGGCAATTCCGTATTTTGCTGTAAAACTTCGTTTTTCGCAAAATACTCCAGCCTCTGCCACCTCGCGCTCGAACCCCAAACAGGGCTCTTTTGTCCTCTTATCTCCAAAAAAGAGAGGAATCACCTCTCCTTTTTGGAGATGGTGGGAGTCGAACCCACGTCCAAAAAGGATCTGAACAAATCTCTACGAGTGTAGATTTTAATTAATCTCAAAATACATCGGAAAAATCGCTACCATCTGTATTCCAAAGCCATTGTTGCAGTATGGCTAACTTTCAACGGAAATCTTGATGCATCTACCGTCATAAATGCACTGCGTCTTGCATAATTGTCCTATACCTCCGGCAAGCTGGGAAATATAAGAGGCCAACTGCGCTTAGGCAGCTACTGCGTATGCATTTCTAGCAAATGCAGCTCTGGCGTCAACAGTGTTATTTGCACTTATTGAATTGCTTGTTTTGAACGGGAACAGCACCCGTACCCGCAACCTGTTCCAATCATGCTTTCTGTCAAAACCGGAACATCCCCATATTAAATTTTGAATGTGCTTTCCTCATTATAACTCAACGGGAAAGAATTTCAATATATTGTCCGAGAAACTTTTGCGATAAGGTACGTGAGCAAAAGTTTTGAGTGGCATATTAGACAGCACTCTGCCGAGAAAACAATTGATAATTGTTTTTGAGAGGTAAACGTACGGTTCGCGGTTTAGCGAAGCGGAGGTGGCGGAGAACTGCTTTTACCTGATTTTGCGTTATTTAACCTTTAATGTCAGTTTGACAAGTCCATATGCAGGAATATTTATATTGTCTTTGGCAAATTCAACATTTGCACCGACTTGCCCGCCTATTCCCGCGCTTGTACCCGGAATAGTGTAGTTTCCGCTTAAACCAAAACCTGTATAAGGGATGATTGTAGGTTTAAAACCGGTTTTTATGTATACTTGCTGGTTGAAATCAATTTTACTCGTGATGTTCTCTGAATTGTATATATTTCCTGTCATCTCAAGCATTGCATTCCCTTCTACAACATCATCCCATTCGATATAGTAGCCGCTACTTTGAAAAAATCCTGCGGTATATGAGTTTTTGTGTGTCATTTCAAGGTCGTTGCTAATCATTGTTTGAGGTTCATATTTTATGTGTATGCCGCCTGTTAAGTTAAGCCCGACATTAAGATTCCCTCTGTCATTTGTATATCTGATACCTGCTTGTGCTTGTGCATATGCGTTGTGTCGAGGTATAGTTATACTGTTAGTTATTTCAGAATTCATATTGCTATTGAAAGTGTAGTGTCCATCGTTGAGTATTTCCCAGTCGTATAGCGGATGTCCTCCCGGCTCAAGGTAAGCAATAATCTCTTGCTCATCCGACAATGTTTTATCAACGATCAAACTGCTCACGTATTCATCTTTTTGTGTAAGCGATACGGCTCCCTCAACCCCAAATCCTGCAGTGGCGGCAAGATTGTTGTTTATTCCAAATTCTTTATTAAAGCCCAGACTGCCCCTGACAGCATTTCCGATACCTATTTCAGCATCCATACCCGTTCCGTTGTCGTCAAATGCAACGTGTCCGCCTATTGCGACCATTGCGGCATTTATACCGCCTTTCGTCAGTGCTGTGAGTGATACATCCATGTGTGAATCATACGGGTTTGACATTTGTCTGTGTAATTTATGCGGACCTCGTGATGTTGTCAGCGGTTCTTCAAAATTTGCCCCAAAATTTACTCTGAAACTTTGGAAATCAGTTCCGGCAGTCGCCTGAAAATGATCATTTCTGTATCCGACTCTGAGAGTAGGTAATACTGATAACGTTGTTTTTCCCAGTCCAATTTCGGTGTCTTGTGCACCTTTGAAACTTACATTATTTAAATCTACTGTATTGTTGTAGTCTATATAGCGATGCATAAGTGTCCAAACATGCATTGATTCTGAATTCGCAGCATTTGGATTATATTCTCCTTCAGCTTGTTCGTAATAAGAATTGTATTCAACTTCCGAAGTATTATCGGTGCTTACGTTTAAATTATCAAATGTAAAATTAGAATTCTTTACTCCAACTCTGGATTCGGCTCTGAGTTCTACTCCGGCACCGGCAAAGAAGTTTCCGTTTTCGTATTTTAACTCACCTCTTGCATAACCTCTGAGATAGTTATTGTTCGTAGTTATCTCATTTTGACTGTTAGTGAAGCCTTTTACTCGTGTATCCAGTTTTATAAAATCTTTCGTTATCGCTGTTATAGAGTCAGGATGTAATGGTTTATGTCCTTCATATGTGATGTCCAAGTTGTATGGTATTACTGTTTCCGATGATATTACAGATGCATCATCATTAAAATTACCTGATAAACTGTGGTATTTACGTTGTTCTCCCGATTCAAATTCGTTTTGGTACTGAAATCTGTCAGTGAAAGAAAATGCACCTTCTGTTCCTGCACTGCCGACAAATGACAAATTACCCGTAATAGGTATTTCATGAGAAAGCTCAAGACTGCCCTGAACGGCGTTTCCAATACTACCTATGCAGTTAATCTTGTACGGCCGGATTCTCCCAAAGGAACGTTTCCGGCTATACCAAGTTTGTAGATATTAAATTGTTCTTTAGCAAACTGTCCGCCTGTAAACAGTGTGAATGTCGGTTTATTGTTATCCTGATAATAAGGATTTCTGCCGGCAAGTCCCGAAATGCTTCCTAATGTTAAATCGTACTTGTAGTCCTTATCACTCATTTCCTATTCCTCTTGTTTTAATATATCAATTATATATATTAAGCATATTGCAATAAAAAATTTGCCTTTTTTTGTTATTTATGTAACAATTGATTTACAAAATTGTGAAATTACGCAAAAAAATACATTTACGAACATTATAGGGATGTAATTTAGACTCGAATAACATTATGCCGATACCAATAGATGCGATAAAACCGAAACCAATAAAGAACTATGACTTTGCCCGCCGTCTTATAAGAGGAGTGGGTACGGGTGCTTTGTTGCCTGTTATCGGCTTAGAATGTTTTGTAACCGGAGGAAGAACTGTTCAGTCTACTAAAAGAGGCGGATTTGATGAGGGCAGAGAAAGATTTACCGAAGAATTTATCGGCGCATTGTTCTGGTTCGGCGGAGTTAAACTCTTTAACAGAATGAATGATTTTATCGGTTCCAAGCTGCTTAAACTTGTTAATTCCAAGTTTGATGTCGGTCAGGATGCGGTTCGTGATCCGCTTGTAAATTATATTGAGGAATACGGCAAAGACAAAGTCAAGGATGGTAAAGTTCTGCGGAAAGCAAATAAACTTGTTAACGAAACAAGTATTGCAATATTCAAATTTGCTAAAGTCGCAGCAAGCGTAATTCTGGCGAATGTTCTTGTTGGTTTTGTCGTTCCTAAGATTAATCAGAGAATTACGGTTAATCTGCACAATAAACGTGAAGCGAAGAAAAATCAGGCAATAGAGGAAGCAAAAGCACAAATTCTGGGACAGAATGAACAAGAAAAAGACAAGACAATTGCTTATGAAGATACCTTAGAATTACAAAATTCCGATAAAAAACAGCAGGATAAAGATGTTAAATTTGGTGCGGCAAACGGTTTTGCGCAGAGTCTTTTGACATTGGCAAATCACCTTGAACACGACAATGTGTACCAGCTTTTATCTACTGACCTTGGTATTACGACAGGAAGAACAATAAATTCAAGGAATAATCACGAACGGGTTGAAGTTATGTTCCGTGATTTATCATCAATTTATTTCTATATGTTTGCGATAGGTCACATTGATTCATTATTAAATCTTATTGAAGACGGTTCAACAACAAGAATAGATCCGGTTGCATCCCAACAGGTTGTTGACCAGTTAAAACTTGCTTTTGAAGCTGATGTGAAGAGCGGTAAAATTAAGCCTGAGGACTTGAGAAAACTGGCATTCGGCGAAGAAGAGAATATGAAATACTTTACTAATGAAATTAACGATTTGTTCGGTAAAAAAGGAGTTGCAAATCTTGATGAATTCATAAGACTGCTGGAAAATAACGAATCAATACCAAAGTCTGTAAGAAATGAATTTATATCAAGGGCAAAGGCTATGTCTAAATTACAGCCTGATATTGCCGGAATATCAAAAATAACTAAAGACCAGGCAGAAAAATTATTCAAAGGCGGAGCCTTAAATATGGCTGAATTCTTGGATAACTTGTACGGACTTGCTTCAAACAATGAAATGTTTGGAAGTTCACTTGACTATGCTCACAAGAATCCGTTCGGATTTGTTTCACACAGATCTTTATTGAGCAAAGAAAACGAAATGCAGGTATTTATAGAACAGATAATCAAAAAAGCCAAGAAAGAAGGAGTCGATATAACTATTGATTTTATTGAAAAATTTGACCGTGCCAATATGCGGAAAGCCGGATTAAACAGATTTGTAGGCTTTGCAATATCGGCATTGTTCTTATCAACTCTTATACCGAAAATTCAGTTCTGGATTACAAAAGTTACAACCGGCAAAAACTCATTCCCGGGCATGACTGATTACAGTGACGAAAAGAACGCCCAAAAAGCTGCGTAAAAGCGGAAGTTTGATTATGCAAGATATAACGTTTAAGGGTTTAACATCAACATTAAAAGGAAATATTTACAATAATTCTACTATACGAAGTTTGGCCTATTCATTCCCAAAATCCGGCGGAGCAGTCGGTTCTGTACCGTGTGAATGGTTAACTAACGTTCCTATTGCCGAACGTGCAAATTTTATAAAAGATCTTTATAAGATGTTTTCGCAATTGGTTGCAATACAGAGAAAAACAGTTTTTTTTGCGAATAAAAAATGCTCAAGAATTTTTAACGAATTTCTTTTTAAATACGGACTTATCGGCGAAAATGATTCAACAAAATTCAGATATGTCGGCAGCGGAAATTTTGCGGATGTTGTGAGTTTTAAAATTGGTAAAAAGAAATATGCACTAAAAATTTTTGATGACAGTGAATATACTGTTTTAATTAATCATATTGACAAAGAATTCGGTAATTGTGCCGAACAAAACAATGCACTATTTTTAAATGCAAGTGAAAATTCCGATTGGACAAAATTTTATTTCGGAAATGTCTTAGACGGATTTATGGTTACCCGTTATGTAAGTAATGACGATGTATTACCGCGAAAAAAAATCAAATTGTCTGATAAAGGATTAGAGTTTTTGGACTATGATTACAAAAACATTAAACTGAATACCAATTTGGATTATGGCGGTTTTAGAAAATTAAAAGATTTTCCGACAGGTAACAAGGTTGCAATGTGGATTATTAAAAAACTGAAAAATATGACACCTGAAAAACGTGCGGAAGAAATTGAGAAAATTACATCAAACAAAAGAGTTCCTAATTATTATGACAGAATGATAGGAGTTAAGTATATCCAAACTCACATTATACCTAAAGAGGAAGAAATAAATACACGGAAGAAAGGTTTCTGGAATTCTTTGCTTAACGCTTTTTGGGGTATGTATACGGATTAGCCGTGTAAGAGAATTTAAAAACTCAATCTTAACTTTTAGAATGTCACTAAAGGAGTTTGGGTGATGAATTGTTTTAAAGTTTTAGGTATTTTATGTCTGCTTATTTGTTGCAGTTTATCGGCGGATGCCGGAGTCTTTTCTAAAATAGGCAACTGGTTTAATACAGGCTGGAATGATTACGGTTATAATCAGGGATATTATAATCCTCCGCACAGAGCAGGTTTTTACAATAACGGTAATTTTACGGGAATTACACCGCCCGTTAACAGCAATCCCGCGTTCTTTAGAAATAACGGATATTATTGTCCGAACAGTGTTAACAGATTTAATCATTTCCCTAATGGTTCACTGCCGGAGGTGAATGTTCCGGCTCAAGTTATGACAGATTTTAGTTCTAATGTAGGAACAGGCACAAGAGTACTTATTTTAGACTAATTGTAAAGTATTGTAAATTTCAAAATTTAAAAGGTCAATTTTCGGGGCTATATATACTTTATATATATATGGAGAGAGCATAGATCATGTCAACAAATGGTTGTAACAATATTTATTATAGTCCGGGAGCCTACTATTCGCCGGGACGTACGGAAGGCGGCAGACCTATAATGTACAAAGGTGATAACGTGATATTCGGCAGAGTATCACGTCAGGATGCACAAAGATTTATGTCCAATGAGTCGGAATCAAGTGGTTTGACTACTTGGGATAAAGTTATGATGATTGGTATGCCTCTTTTGTCGGCAAGTTTTACTGTTCTTGGTGCAATATTTGGTAACAAAGAAAAGTAGCTTCAACGTATTTTTCTGTTTGATTGACTAATATAAACGTAGTGTGATATACTGGGGATGTTGACAGTTGGAGGTTATATTTTATGTGGAAGTTTATCGTTCTGTTAATCATTGCGCTTGGTGCGGTTATTTTGTTTCAACACCAGGATGTTTTACTGCAGAAAGCTGAAGTTTATTTAAAGAAAGAAAAAGTTATATCTAAAGTAAATGCTGCAAGTGCGCAAAAAGAAAATTATATAAAAGACGCAGAACAAAAAGCATTGGAGTATTAGTATGGCAACAGAAGTTTTTCAGTATAAACCGCAGGGTGTATGCTCTCAATTAATGCAGATAGCAATTAATGGTGATACGGTTGAGGACTTGCAGGTTATGGGCGGATGTCACGGTAACCTTCAGGGAATAGGCAAACTTGTACAAGGTATGAAAATAGATGAAGTTATTGCCCGTTTAGAAGGTATTGACTGTAGAGGAAGAGGTACAAGCTGTCCGGATCAACTTGCACAGGCATTGGTTGCTTATAAAAATCATAAATTGTCAGCCGTTGACAAATAGTTATGCATATTAAATTTATATAAAGTTATCGGGTTATAACAAATGTTTATACTAATATAATAGCGTGAGTATTATATTAGAGGAGCAAACTTATGATAGACAAAACCGCAGTTATACACCCGACAGCAGTTATAGCCGATGATGCAATAATCGGACCTTATGTAGTTATCGGTGAAGACGTAAAGATAGGCAGCAAAACAAGAGTCATTGCGAATGCCTTTATTGAGCATGCCGAAATCGGCGAAGGTTGTACGATAAGCCCGTTTGCAACTATTGGTTCGGAACCTCAGGATTTGGGCTACAAAGGTGAGCCTACCAAAGTTGTAATCGGCGACGGTACGATTATAAAAGAAAATGTAACGATTCACAGAGGTGCGAATTGCGGTGATTGTACAACAAGAATAGGTAAAAAATGTCTGATAATGGTTGGTGCACATATTGCTCATAACTGTGTTCTTGAAGATCAGGTAATTCTGGCAAATCTTGTAACATTAGGCGGGCATGTTCATGTCGGATTTGGAGCATTTGTAGGCGGAATGAGCGTATTCCATCAAAATATCAGAATAGGTGATATGGCAATAATCAGTGGATTTTCAGCTTCCCGTCAAGATATTTTGCCTTATTCTAAAGGCGAAGGCAGACCTCCTGTTCCGGATGGCTTAAATGTTATTGCGATGAAACGCAGAGGTGTTTCACAAGAAATCAGAACAGATGTAAATAACGCGTTTAAACTCCTTGTTTCACCTGATTATAATACATCTCAGGCTATTGAGAAGATAAAAGATGAAATTCCGATGAATGAATATATTGAAAAAATGATAGAATTTATCCAAACATCAAAACGCGGTGTTTTGTTAAAATCTCACAAAAACGGTCACCAGTCTCTTGAGATGGAGGTTGTAAGTGTCTAGTAATATTTTAAGAAAATATGCAGAAGTTCTTGTTGATTATTCAACTGATGTTCAGAAAGGTGATTTGGTTGTAATTCGTTCCGACAGTATTGAATCACAACCTTTGCTGAAGGAAATTTATAAAAGAGTAGTGGAAAAGGGCGGTAATCCTGTTGTCAGAATTGCTCTTGACGGTGCAGGTGAGATATTTCTCAAAAATGCATCTGACGAACAATTAGACTATGTTGATCCGATAACCCAATTAGAATACGAAAAAGCAGATAAATTCATATCCATTGGCGCGCCTACCAATACAAAAAATATGAAACGTGCCAATTTGGAAAAACTTGCCCGCAGAGGAAAGGCGACAAAAAAGCTATCGGAAATTCTGCTTGGACGTTCGGCAAGAAATGAGGCTAAATGGGTAATTGCAGATTATCCTACAAATGCGCTTGCTCAGGAAGCAAAAATGTCTTTGGCAGAATATACAGAATTTTTGTATAACTCTTGCTATCTGAATTTAGATAATCCTGTTCAGAAATTAAGAGAGCTTGACGAAAAACAAACCAAATGGGCAAATTATCTGAATAACGTAAAGGAAGTCAGAATTGTCGGCGAAGATACAGATATTACGTTTGGGGTTGAGGGTAGAAAATGGATAAGCTGCTCAGGCCTGAATAATTATCCTGACGGAGAAGTTTTTACTTCCCCTGTTGAAGATAAAATTAACGGCAAAATTTATTTTGATTTCCCGCAAAATTACAGAGGAAATGAGGCAAAAGGGGTTCATCTGACAATAGAAAACGGTAAAGTTACCGGAGTTAAATGTGAAAGCGGTGAAGATTTTGTAAATTCCATGTTTGATATGGATGAGGGTTCAAGAGGAATTGGCGAAATTGCTATTGGCACTAATGACGAAATCCAGGAAGTTACCGGAAACATACTTTTTGACGAAAAAATCGGCGGCTCTATTCATATGGCAGTCGGAGCGTCATATCCTGAAACCGGCGGTAAAAACGTATCAGGCCTTCACTGGGACATGATAAAGAATATGAAAAACGGCGGCAAAATTTATGCTGACGGTATTTTGATATACGAAAACGGCAAATTTATCATTTGACAATAATTTCCGATTTATCTATAATCTACTGAGTAGTTACAAAAGTAACTGTTTTGACAAATAAATATAGGCATGTGGTACTCTGCCGAACGAAATATGACTAAATATGGGCATGTGGTGGAATGGTAGACACGCTAGTCTTAGGAACTAGTGCGAAAGCATGGGAGTTCGAGTCTCTTCATGCCCAGTTTGAACAAAAAGCAGTCTGCTAGAAATAGACTGCTTTTACCGTAATAAGTAATGTTAGGGGATAATTTTTGAAGAAATTTTTAGTGTTAGCTATTGCTGCAGTATGTTTAGCTACTGGTTGCACAAAGGAATATGACAGTGTGGAAGAATACGCAAAAGATATGAAAGCTGTTCAACAAGCACAAAAATCATATGCATTAGAGTTTGAAACACTTTCCCTTTCGGATATGTATTATCAATCGTATATTAAAAAAGATTTATGGAAATATAGCATGTCATCAAATCATGGAAAGAATTATATGTTTACTGTATTAAATGACGGTAAAAATACTGTAATGTATAATAATTCTTCTAAATGGGCAAATGAAACAAAAATGGGGAATATCGCTTCAGAGTTGTTAGATTGGGATAAGCCTAATAGTTTCTACGTACTTAGCGGGAATAAATTTGAATTTGTTGATAATAATGCAAAAATGAACGGATTTAATTGCAGATTAATAAAATATGGTGATAATTATGAAGCATGCATAAATGACAAACTCGGCATTGCTGTTTATTTGAAAATAAAATATAAAAATACATATTTAGAAACAGTTGAAAATATTACTAATTTATTGAAAGCGGATACAAAAGAATTACCCGACTCTACATTTGTATTGCCAAGTGACAAACAAATTGTTACATTACAAGATAAACTAAAACAGATGTCAAAAGGAAAATTTTAGTACTTTTTTCAGTGTTAATCAATATTTTTAAAAACTAATAAACAATGCCAAAATTTGCTGGTGTTTCGTAAACTCTTTTCTGTTGTGTTATGCTTTAAAATTTGAAAACTTATTATATTTCGTGTTATAATCGCTATATGAAAAGTTTTCCGTGGGAAAATGTGATGCCATCTGAGAAAATAATAAGTTATCTGAATAGTGGCAAGTGTTTTAAACTGATTTGCGGTGCGGGAAATCAAAATACAGACGAAATAATGAAGTTGTGTGCCCTGTACGCAGCTGCGGGCTGCAAATTTTTTGATTTAAACGCTTCGGTTGATGCTGTAAGAGCCGCAAAAGAAGGTATAAAATTCTCAGGGAAGGAAGATGATTGTTTTATATGTGTTTCCGTTGGAACAAAAAATGATCCGCATATTTCCAAGTGCAAAATTGACAGCGAAAAATGTGTTTCCTGCGGAAGTTGTGAGGATGTATGTATTCAAAAGGCAATAAGCACTGACGTTTCTTCACGCATTATTAATGAAGAAAAATGTATCGGTTGCGGAAAATGCATTGATGTTTGTCCTGTTCAGGCGATAGAAAGATATTCAAAAGAAATCTCTTTTTCTGAGATATTGCCGCCGTTGATAAAAGAAGGCATTGATTGCATTGAATACCATACAATAACCGATAACGAAGATGAAGTTATGCGGGGCTGGAGTGAAATTACAAAACAATTTGATGGGGTTTTGAGCGTTTGTATTGACCGTTCAAAACTTGGCAATGAAAGACTTATCGGGCGTTTGAATGCCATGAAAAATGCCTGTCAAAATATTTTTATGGTTCAGGCTGACGGTGCTCCGATGTCGGGCGGTTCGGATGATTACAGAACAACCTTACAAGCAGTTGCGGCGGCTGATATTGTTTTAAAAGCAAATATTACACCTTACGTTATCATGTCTGGCGGTACAAATTCCAAAACAATGGCACTTGCAAGACAATGTGATTTAAACGTATCGGGTTTAGCTATTGGTTCTTATGCAAGAAAAATAGTTAAAGAGTATATTGATAATGAAAACTTTTTACGTGATAAAGCACTGTTTGAAAAAGCTCTAAACATTGCAAAAGAATTGGTCAATACGTGCAAATAGTCCGGCATATTAAAAATAGCCGTTATTTTCTATTATTGCCGATGCCTTTTGACCTTTTAAAATATCCTTTATTATATCTTTTTCTGTATTAAACGTGTTTAAAACTCTTTCAATGACTTCTTTTTCATATTTCTTGTAAATTATTACCATTGAACACTCATCAATGAAAATCAAGTCGCCGGGGTTAACTGTTACGCCGGATATTTTTATTGGTTTATTTATATAATCCAAAGTCGCTTTTTTTCTGACATCTGCGGCATTATAATTCCTTGCAAAAACCGGGAAGTTTAGGGATTTTGTCTGCCGAAGATCTCTTGTTGCGCCGTCAATAATAGCTCCTGCTGCACCGCTGCGTATAGCAAGTCTTGCATTTAAATCTCCGAAATAAGCGTATTCTTTTGCTTCATTTTCAACGACTATAATATCATTTTCCGCAATACCTTTGTAAGATTCAAGTGCATCATAAATACCTTTGTAATCTTCTCCTTTTTTCAATAATCTTAATCGCAGAGTATTTGCTCTGCCAAGCAAAACCTGACCTTTTATATTGCAGATAAAGTCGTTTATGACGGCACCGCAAACTTCTCCTTTTTCTTCTGCCATATCGTCTAATAAATCTGACAATGCCGGTGATGTTATAAAATGTTTAATTAAGCCGAATTTTGAATTTTCACTGCGTTTTAGACCTTTTGCATAAATTTGTGCAAATTCCAAATCTTCGTTATTATTAACGTCAATAAGTTCTTCCAGTGAACCATATATAAACAAAGGATTATCACCATATCTGCGATTTGTTTTGAGTGCGGAATCCTTTCGGTGAATATATAACCCCATAGATTCTATAATGGTTTCCGGTAAATCTTTACTGTTTGGAATATTGTTTATATCATATTCCGGTGCTCCGTTTTTCCAGAAATAAAACTTATCTTTTTTCATCAGGATAGCGCTATCGTACTGCGGGTTATTTTTCAGCTCTCTTATAGCGTTATCAATGGTTTCGGAATTGACAAACGGAGATGTGCACAAAAGCTGAACATATATATCCGCGTCTGGATATGATTTAACTTCGTTCATAAACATCTTATGCCCATCGGTTTTGTTATTTGCAAGCTGCGGATCTCTTTTCATAAAAGTAATCGGCAAATAATCAACCAAGTTATACATATCTTCGGATTCGGTATCCAAAAAGACTTTGTCAATTTCTTTGCATTTAAGTAATGTTTTCAACGCCTTAGCATAAAGACGTTCACCATCCAGAAAACGCATATTCTTATTTTCTATTCTTTCACTGGTTCCTTTTGCCGGAACAAATGCATAGACTTTCATTTTCATCTCCTTTATTTATACGCACACAGGTTCTTTTTCGCTTGTTTTAAATTCGTACCCGCATTGTTTTGCATATTCTATATAATCACGATTTTTTGATAATAGTGGCATTGAATTTATGTAATCAGCACATTTTTGCTCCAAAATATGCCTTAATTCATCTTTTGAATAATCTTTCGGATTAACCGAATATAAAATGTCAATTGGCGGAGAGTATTGAGTTAACATGTACTTAATCATCGGATTCAGCCACATTGAATCATTTTGCTGGCTCAATCTGCTTTCAGGTAATATCAAAAACGATGGCATTCCGCTTCTGCCGTAGGTTTGCAAAGTTACACTGGATAATACTGATACAGTACCAACTACATCAAAATCATAGCATTCAAGAGGCAGAGATGTTTCTATGGATGTTACTCCTAATTCGGATACATAGTCTCTGTCATCTCTTGGGTGAGGTTTGAATATTACTTTGTACCCCATAGATTGCAGTTTCTTTATTGTGAAATTTTGAAGCTCAAAATATTCATCTTGAGGAATACCGGCGTTTTCCCACCACATTCCGCAGAATAAAATGGCTTTATCATCTTTGTTTAAACCTAAATCAACCGGAAACATTTGTGCACATTGCTCAGTAACCTGTTTAAATACTTCGGAATTTAAATAAACAACTTTTGATTGATTCTCACTGCTTAAACCAAAGAAATCCAGTTTTTCAGAATATTTATTGAAGTATATTTTTTCTATTTTGTTATAATCCATATATTCGCGTGCAATGAAAGCGGCACATCCTTCATCCGTCAAAAACCATTTTGTATTCGGATATAATTTTTGGGCAACATAAATAAATTGATACTGATTTGAAAAATATATTTCATCAACATCAAAAAGTTTATTATCTATAAAGAAATTTGCAAAATATTCAATTTTATTCCAATTGCTTTCTATATAAAATTTTTCAAAATTATGCAGAGTCGCCATTTTTCTGCATGTATTATCAAAAACAGGATTCTTAAACTGAGAAAATACAAATAAAATATCTTCGCAATCCGTTTCATCCAATTGTTTTATCAGTGTAAGATTATTAAGTAATGATAAATTACCCGTTGTCAAAAACAATCTGCGCTTTTTTGATTTTGCGGGATTGTGGAGATAGTTTATGTTATCATTGACGAATTTTTCGCTTCGGATATCTAAAATCTGTGAATTCAAATCATGTACTTCAACTCTGAGGTATTCGGATTGCTGAACCAAAGTCCCAAGATGCAAGAGCATATTATTTGATTGCTCTGTAAGATTAATTACTTTATTTTGTAAATTAGTATTATCGTTCTTTAATGTATTGATAATATTTTTAAGTTCTTCAAATTTAGCAGCTTCAGCACGTTTTGGAGAGGTTAGTTTTATTTTTAAACCCAAAACGGATACTACCTTATGTGCACCATTGTTTTTAACTGAAAAAATATCCGATATCATGTTTTTGAGTGACCATTTTGTTTCTTTTTTATTTGTCATTGAAACTTCCTTTCGGTGCTGTTGTGAAAACTATGTGGTTAAATTGTAACATAAAATTTATTATTTATTCAATTTGCGTGTCAGATTTTTAAAATTTGTCAATAATTTTGTAATCTTCTTGCATTGGGTTATGGGGTGGTGTAAAATACAAAGGGTTTAAATTTTATTAATAATGTTGTATAATATTTTTATACAGTATAAAAAAGCGAGAGGAATTTAAAAATATGATTAAAAGAGCGTTTACGTTGGCGGAAATCTTAATTTCCATGGTTATAATTGGTGTAATATCAATATTGATGGTTCCTGTAATTCAAAATTCTCAGGATAAGGCACTTGAAGTCGGAACGGCGCATTTTCACTCCATGATGGCACAGGCAATTAGGCATTATTTGGTTGATAATAGTGTGGAGTCGCTTTGTGATACAAAGATGTGCTTTAAACCGGCATCTAACTCTGAAACAGGTACATATTTCAACAGAACAAGGGATGAAGTTGATGATTTTATGTATAAATACTTGCATGTTGCCAAAGTATGCTCTTATGATGACAGATATGATTGCGTATCACAAACAATCAAAACTTTAGATGGTAATAAAATTAGTCCTGAATTTACCAGAAAATTAATATATAATTTTGATAACAGCACAAGCAGGTCAACTTACAGCTTAGGTAGTACGATGAAATTTTATGTGCTTGAAAACGGTAATACAATATACATGCTGCCTCCGACAAATATAAGACCGGCAGTTCTTCAGGTGGATATTAACGGTAAAAAAGGTCCGAATAGGGTTGGCAGAGATATATGGGCGATGTCTATATATGCAGATGGTACTGTTTCGGAAGGTCTGCATAGATTTATCATGAAAGAGTCATACAGGTCTAACCCGTCCCAAATGAAAAGCGCGAGAGAAAATTTGAAAAATGATAGATACAATAGTTGTAGAAATAACTACGATGTATACAAATATGGTGCAGGGTGTTTTGCAAAGTTTGAAGATAACGGGTTCAAATTTGATTACTAAACTCTTCTGAAATCTGTTTTATAACGATTAATTAATAATATGAATAAGAAATTTCTTATACATTTGATTATATTTGCGCTCCTGGTTCTGTTCGCGGGTAGTTTTGTGGGCTGCAGAATTCTGACGCGATACATATATCTTGATAGAAATACCAATATCAGTTGTCTGAAATATATAACCAAATCCGTTGATATTCTTGTTAAAGGTTTTAACTATGCACAAAAAGAATTATCAAAAGACGGAAAATATATTAGTTATAATTTTTATAATGCTTATGGCTCAGGATTTATCAAGAATAACCCTATACCGAATGATTTGGATTTTTCGGTAGGTTTACACCTTGGGGAATACGAATATGACGGGACAAATTCTGATGGAATAGCTAAATCGTTGCTTGATAAAATTGATCAGTTCAAGTACTTTTTTAGTATTTATATAGCTCATAATGGCGGTAATCATACCTATTTAACGACTTCGCCCTTAATGATGTTGAATGAATTATCTATTTTATACCAAAGGCAGGAAAAGGCGGTGGCTGGCTCTTTAGATAACGCAATTTCCGGTAAACCGTATATGATTACATCGCAATATGATACTGATGTTATTTTTTCGTACCTTATGAACCCGAATGAGATATTGCTTCCCAACAGTGGACCTATTCTGCTGTATAGCGATTTGGTTACTTACAACAAAAAAATGCCTAAATATGTCAGAGAAATATCAATTGTTCCGGAGTATTTTTTTACTCTGAAATATAAAGGTGAGACATATGATATTGAAATCGTTCCTGAAGCATTTGAGGGGGAGAGGCTTCATCTGAAAAGACGTATTTTTGCGCCAAACGTATTCATAAATCCTCCGTCTAAAAAATATATTTCCGAACTTGATTTACTGAATGATGAGGATTTATTCGTAGATTACAGAATGTTATCATACAGACGGCATTTGCAGGAAATATCAAATATCAAAACTCTTAATACAAAACCCATTAAGATATTTAAAAGAATTATGCAAACGGCAAATATCTTATATCCGGTTTTAGATAAAGAAGAGTATGATGCTGTATGTAAAACTGTTGCGGACAGTCTTGGTAATCGTGATGTTCAGCTTTTGAATGAATATCTGAATATAACAGGTAATATAATTACTCTTGCGGTGGAAAAACCGAAGGCATTTTACCGTTTAAAAGATGATGACAAGATTGCGGAAATGCTTGATATTCTTTCCTGTTCGCTGAATGAACTTGAAGACAGAAAGGTTATAAGTAGTAATAGTCTTGATAAATTAAAACATTTTTACACGAATGATTTGAATTTGCTCATTGAAACTGCGAATGCCGATACTATGATAAATATATTGGCAGAAAATAACATCCTGGATTCTTATGCGGATGTAAAAATGGAATGCAATAATCTTATATATTCACTGGTTAATGCTGATGAAGTAATTAATAAATATATAGAGGATTTCACTGAAATATACGTAAAATCCGGATTTAAACAAATTGATTTATTCCGCCTGGACGATAAAACAATTGGCGTATTAAAAGATTCCAATACAAAAAAAGTTAAAGATTTAAATAAATTAGCTCTTGATAACGGTTTGCCTATTGCACAATATAAGTTTATTAATAGTGCTCAGATACCGAAGGTCGGTATAAGGTACAGTGCTTGGGCAAGATTTAATACAACACCTGAAGAAGATAGATACTATGAAAATCTTGTCAATGTTCTTAAAAATGATATGAAGAACTATAAAATAAAATATGCAAGATAAGAAATTACGAAATAAAAAAGGTCTGATTAAAATTAATCAGACCTTTTTACTATTTGGTATTTATTAGTTATTTGCAAGTTGTTCGGAAACTTTTTCAATCAAGACTCTTGCGTTGAAAAGCACGTCAGGAAGATTACCATCAGTGAATAATGCCAATGCCTGGTTATTTTCAACAGATACAACAGTAACGTTTACCTGAATTAAATTGCCATTGTACATTATGCTTACAGGAATTACATCGCCTACATTTATGCTTCCGTCATGGATTAATGCCATCCCGATGTTAGATATATGAAGAAGATCAGTAACGCCTGTTTCCGGTTCTACGTTTATAAATGTTTCAGTGTATTCACCGTTTGCTCTGACGTTTAATGCACGATATTTGTAATTTGCATAATCTTCGTTAACAACTGTCGGAGATTCGCCGATGTTTCCGTTTTCAACAGTGATATTGATATCGTTGCCTGAGTTAATCAAGGTCTTCTTAACACCAAAGTTTTTAACATCACCGTCTTTTATTGAGATGTTAACGTCTCTGCCTGATGTAATGTAGTTATCATTGTCGGTCAGGTCGCCGATAACGATATTTCCGCCCTGTTCATTAATGTTGACATCCTGTCCTGCAGTCAGTAGACCGCGAATTCTTATGCCTTCAGTTGATATATCGTTGACATTTATGTCATTTGCAGCATTCACAGATGCATTAGAATTAAAGAATATACCATTTGCTCCCGTATTTGAGATGTTGATATTGTTGTTTGAATTAATCAAACCGCTTATGTTAGCACCGTTTGCTGAAGTGTTTTCCATATTGATATCATTTGCACTTATGTTTGCTGATGAGATGATGTTCAGAGCATCTGAACCGTTGTTAATCAGGTTTAATGTGCCGTCATTTTCAACAATACCGGAGATATTTAACTGAGTTCCGTTATTTGTAAATGTTGAATTGCCGATGTTTTTGAATTTACCGCCGATACTGAGAGGACCGTTGTCATTTATTGCAACTGTTGTACCTTCATTATCAACTTCACCTGATATTACAAGACCATATTGACCGTTATTGTAATATGTTGCGTCTCCGCCTTTATTTAACATTTTACCGGTTTCGTGGATATCAAGAGTGCCGTTATTGCTTGTGTAAGTTCCGTTACCCTGGTTATCTACTGTTCCGAACACATTCATGCCGTTTGAGCCGTTGTTTATCATTTCGATACCTTGAGATTCTATTTTACCGTTATGGAAAACATTCAAGCCATTTGCGCCTGCGTTTTCTATAGTAAGAAGACCATCTGTATTCTTAACGGTACCACGAACATTAAGTCCTTTAGTTCCGTCTGCCATATTCTTGATTATGGCGTTTCCTCTGTTAATGATTTGTCCGGTAATATTCAAACCATTGTTGCCGCTGTTGTTGATATTTAAACCTTCAGCATTGACAACTCCTGTTGAAATTATGTTCAATCCCTGAGCGCCGGTATTGTTTAAAGTTAACAAACCGTTTGTATTGTTTACGCCGCCGGAGATGTTTAATTGACTGCCGTTGTTATTTAATGTTGCATTTCCGCTATTTGAGAATGAACCAAGAATACTTAACGGGCCGTTTCCATTATTAACTACAGTGTTGCTATTGTTATTGTTGATGCTGCCTGCAACAACAAAACCGTTTTCACCGTTGTTCTCAAAAGTAACGTTTCCGTTATTGTTTTTAACAATACCATTTTCATGAATTTTGAATATGCCGTTGTTATTTACATAACTTGCATCACCGGTATTGTTAACGGTAGCACGAATGTTGAGACCTCTTGCTCCGTTGTTGACCATACTGATATTTTCTGATCTTATATTACTTCCGTTATTAATATCAATACCGCCCAAAGCATCATTTTGAATATTTAAACTTCCTCTTTCATTTTGAATAGAAGTATTTTTAATATTTATACCGTTTCTTCCGCTTTCATTATTAACGATAGAGACGTTGTTGAAGCTGTGAACATTGGCGCCATCCATATTGATACCGTTCTGACCGTTATTTTCAAGAACTAAATCACCCTGCGGAGCGTGAGGATCTGCAATGCCGTGGTTGACAGTACCGGTGATATTTAAACCTCCGATACCATTGTTTACGATGTTGCCGTTATTGCCGATTTCAACTTTACCGCTGATTTTTAAACCTGAGGCACCGTTATTGATGAGGTCTGCGTTATCTGCAAATACCTGGCCTGTAGGTCTGATATTCAGACCATTTTCACCGTTATTCAACATTGTAGTTTTACCAACAGTGTTTGTAGTTTTACCAAGAATATTTATGCCGTAAGCGCCGTCATTAATTAAATCAAGATTGCCGTTAACGGTTTCAATATTGCCATATACATTCAAACCCTTGGTTCCTGTATTAGTCATTGTGGTATTGCCTAATGTATTTACATTGCCGGCAATAACCAAACCGTTTTCGCCTGAGTTTGTCATGTTAAGGCTGTCATTATTTATGTTATTAGAAATAATTTCAGAGTTAGTATATGTTTTCAAACCGCCTGCGCCTTCATTATTGATATTCAAAAGTCCGTTGCTGTTTGATATTTTACCTTTGATATTCAAGCCGTTAATGCCTGATGATGTGTTATTAATCAGGGCATTGCCTTTGTTGATTACCTGACCTGTGATATTGAGTCCGTTCTGGCCGTTGTTTGTCATGTTAAGTCCTTGAGCATTGACTTTTCCTGTGCCTGTAACATTCAGACCATTCTGGCCGTTATTGATTAAAGATAACAATCCGTTAGTATTTGTTACCTGACCTGAAATTCTTAATTGGCTGCCATTGTTTGTAAATGTGGAATCTCCGGCATTTTTGAATTTACCGGTAATGCTTAATCCGCCGTTGTTATTTTGAGCAATTGTTGTTCCCTGATTGTTAACTTCTCCTGCAAATACCATACCGTGTTCGCCGTTATTTTTATATGTTGCGGTTCCGTTAGTATTAGACATTTGTGCAGTATTGCTTATATTCAAGCTGCCGTATTGATTTCTGTTTTCATAAGTTCCGTTACCGTTGTTAATTACTTCACCACCGATGTATAAACCGTTGTTGCCATAGTTAATCATTGAAATACCATTAGAATTAACTTTACCGGTATTTTTAATATTCAAGCCTTTAGTTCCGAAGTTTGTCATGTTCAACTGACCATTGTCGTTTGCCAGAGTTCCGTATACGTTTAAACCGTCACGACCGTCATTGACAAATTCCGCATTGCCGTGGTTAATAAATTTGCCTCTGATATTCATACCACGAATACCGGATTCTGTGTTCATAACATTAGCGTTGCCATAGTTAGTAACCTGTCCAAGAACATTCAAACCATTTTTGCCGTCATTTGTAAGTTCTAATGTTCCGTGGTTTTCAAGTGATCCTTTTACATTTAAACCTTTAATGCCGGATGATGTATTTGTGATTTGTGCGTTTCCGTTGTTAACAACCTGACCATTGATGTTTAAACCGTTAGTACCATTGTTAATAACTTCCAAATTGCCGGTATTTGTGAATGAACCGTTCATATTCAGACCTTTAATGCCTGAAGATGTGTTTATAATTGATGCGCTGCCGGTATTGTTTATTACGCCGTTCATATTTAATCCGTCTCTGCCATCGTTGTTAATTTCAAGGCCTTTGGATGTGATATGAGATGTGGAAATTAAATTCAGACCTTTTTCTCCGCTGTTACTTACAGTTAGTTGTCCGTTTGAATTTGATATATTGCCGGAGATGTTTAACTGGTTGCTTGTGTTGTCTATTGTCATATTCCCGTGGTTAACAGTGTCGCCTGACATACTCAAATAACCTGCGTTGTTGTTTATTGAAACATTTCCGCAGGTGTTAATATTTCCGCCCAATATCGTACCGTCACTGCCATTGTTGTTTATTGTCAAATCTTTACTTTCAACATGTGAACCGTTAAGTAAACGAATACCTTCTCCGTTGTTTTGAAGAGTTAATTTTCCTCCGGAATTTTTAACGTTTCCTGTAGGAGCAAGGTAAATTTTTCCTGATGTGTTTACAACATTTGTGTCGCCTTTGTAGTTTCTGAGGTTTCCTGAAACATACACGCCGGAAGCTCCGTCATTTGCTATGTTTATGTTGCCTTTACCGATATTTCTTACATCACCGGAAATAGCAGTTCCAATTGTAGATGTTATTGTAATGTTTCCGCCTCTTGAAGAAAGCGCATTTCCCTGGTTCATATTTGCTGTGTTTACAAGTGAATTGAATAAAGCATCTGCGTTCATGTTGTTGTTGAATACTGCCAAATCACCTGCTCCAGCAAGCATTTTGCCAGGTACATGAACTCTGCTTGATACCATATCAATATCTTTTGCGGCGAAAACGTGACCGTTTATCTGAATTGAGCCGTTGCCGACGTTATTTTTGTTGGATAAAGCACTGTAATTTGCGGTAGGATTATTTTTGTATGCATTGAATACATCAGAGTTCGGTGTATAAACGTTTAAAGATCCTACGTTAAGTACGCCTGAAGAGCCCACAATCATGCCGTTTGGAGATACAAAAACGGCTTTTCCGTTGTAGAAATTGCCGTTTCTCATGGTATTTACAATACCGTTAATTTTTATTGTATTGTCAACAAGGTTTAAAAATGTACTTACGTCTTTATTGCCATATTTATAGATAAGATTTGCAATATCGCCGTTATCAAGGTTGAAATTTTGGTACTTTCTGTACCCGATGTTTCCATTGTTAATCAATGATTCAGGATTGATGTTATAGATACCGTTATTGCCCTGAATATTAGTGATGTTTGAGGCTAAAGCCTGACTAAGTATAGTTTGCTGCCCGATAAACAATGTTGCCAAAACAGCCGCTACTACGCGTTTTGAATTCCCCTTAGAGTTTTTCATGCTAAAAATCCTTTCGTTTATATAATATTCCTTTATTTAATATGAACTAATTTACACTGATATTTTATATGTCAGAATAACGTATGTCTCAATTAAAAAACAAAACATAAATTTATTTGCTATTTTTTAAAAAATTATTTAAATTTTGAAACAATTTTTAATATTTTGATTATTATAACGAACTTAAATAATTGCCTTTTCGTTATTTCTTATAGTATAATGTTTCAGAAAGAGATGGAAGTATGTGTAACAGGAAAATTATTTTTGTTTTATTAATTTTAGTTATTCTGACATTTGTTTGTGCCGTTAAAATACCTGCTATGCATAAACCTTTTCAGTTAAATATTATTGAATATATTCTTAAGTTTAATGATGACGGCAGTATGACAACAACAAAAACTACCACAACAACGACAATAATAAATGAGGGGGCCGATAAATGATTAAAAAGATAATTGCACTGTTTATAATGTTTGCTTATTTGTCAGTCACCGAAGCTGTCTTTGCTTATAGTGAATTATATTATGTATACAATGTAAATCCGACCGAAGCCGGTTCGCAGATTGAGTCCGCTCTTGCGGAAAAAGAGTATTCGGTTCAGAAAAAGAATCCTTATTATGCTGTTTCAGAAAAAGATTCCGAACGCTATGTTACAGTTGTTATACAACCATCAGGACAAAATCTTTTTTATTATATAGATGCGAATAAAAAAGGATCTTCAATAAATAAAGCAATTCTTAAAAAATTTGAAGATATGAATATTCAGTATCAGCCGTATTATGGCGATATGCACATGTCTTATTTTGCACAGCTTGCTGAAAATGCCAAAACAGGTGTTACAAAAACGTATTCTTTTGATACTCCTCAAAATAATCAGCAAACTTATGAAGTTGGCGTACAAAAGACAAACCAGACTTCGGATAATTCTTTTCAAGGTTATGTTGCAAGTGTAGGTGCCGGAACAACTCTTGATGTATATCTTCAAAATGCTATTAATACGGCTACCGCAAATGTCGGCGACAGCGTTGTTGCGGTTTTAAAAAGTAACTGGGTTGTTCAAAATATGGTAATTGCTCCGCAGGGAAGTGTTGTTTACGGTAACCTGACGGAAGCCAAACATGCACGAAGAGGAATGCGAAACGGCGGAGTTGTTATAAATTTCAATAAACTCGTTACTCCTGAAGGAAAATCTTATGATATTGTAACTCAGCCTGTTGATTTTGATGTAACAAATGAAGGTAAACTGAAATCAGCAGCAACAAGTGCGGTATCTGCGGCCGCAGTAGGCGCATTGGCAGGTTTGTTGTGTGCACTTTTAGGCAATCATAGTTATGGTAAAAGTGCAGCGATTGGCGCCGGTGTTGGGGCAGGTATTTCGGCAATTTCAACCGTTGCGGAAAAAGGCGTTGATGCGGAAATACCGTCTTATACGGAGCTTGAAATTCAAGTTGAGCAGAATATTAACGTAATGTACAATTATTAAGGAAAAGATTATGAATAAAAAACTAATTATTATTGGACTTTTAATTTTAGCGGTTTCGGTTATAGGGAAACTTATCTGGTGCGGATTAAAAAGTATCAAGATAGATGAATTCCATCCGGCATCCGTTATATTTGTTATAGATTCTTCTGCATCCAATCAGGCGAAACTCAATGATGAAATCAAGTATTTGCGTTCGTTATGTATTGTTTTGGATCCAGAGGACAAGATTAAAATTATCAGAGTTTCAGAAAAATCTTACCTTATTTATGAAGGGGCGCCGACAGACAGCACCGCAATAAATGATACTCTTAAAGAATTTACAAAATTTGATGCAAAAGATTACGGTACTGCGTATGGTGAAGCTCTTAAAAAGGCCTTTGACCATGCACTTACTATGTATAAAGAAGGATATATTCCGTCAATTGTTGTAATAGGGGACCTTGAAAATGAAGGTGCTATTGATAAACAAATAGACTGGGATACCTTACCGCAAAATGTTGAAAATGTAAAAAAATATATTCCGGAACTTTCAATGATGTTTGCATATGCACATCCGGAAAAACTTGATCTTGTAAAAACAAAATTGACAAATGTACTGGGTGAGAATAAATTAATTCTAGTAAATGAACAAACCGCTGCCAAATCTCAGCGTAAACTTTTGGAAGCGATAGGAAGATAGGAGATAGCAATGACTTTTACAATAATAACCAAACAGGGTGAAAAGACTTTTGCGAACAAAGAACTTGTAACGATTTCATCAAAAGAAGGATGTGATTGTCGTATCAGTTTCGGCTTTGATTATATGCTGACTATAGAATTTAATAAAAATACAGGCAAATATTCAATATTGAATCAGTTTAACTGTCCTTATTTCTTGTTTAAAGGGCAACCGTTACCTCAAAGACTTGAAGTTGATAAGATGTGCAAACTGATGGTAAAGGATTCCGATGAATTTATAGGGATTAAAGTGCTTGAAAGTGC
This sequence comes from bacterium, assembly GCA_017652265.1. Lineage (GTDB taxonomy): Bacteria > Cyanobacteriota > Vampirovibrionia > Gastranaerophilales > Gastranaerophilaceae > Gastranaerophilus. The sequence continues at coordinate 4,384 of JAGCBH010000015.1, read as the reverse complement.
GGGGAATACAAAAATCACTCCTGAAACTATGACAGAGCAGGATTTAAAAGAGTTGTACGGGAATGATGTCAATGCTGCCGCAAGGTTAAAAATTGAAAAACGCAAGGCCGAACTTGAAGAGGCAAGGGTTGCTATCATAAAACAAATATCTTATTTTATAAATGATTTACGCAGTAAAATTTCAATGAATTCTAAGTCAGGAATTTTACTCCATATCGGTTTGTTTGTAGCTTCTCTTATTTTGGCTTTCGGTGTGGCAAATTATCTGACGGGGTTACCATTAAAAGATGCGGGAAGTATTATTCAGATGCCTGTAAATATGAAGCTTGTGCTGATGTATTCATTAATAATATATGGTGTCGGGTTGATATTTAAACAGGGAGTTTATCTGAATTTTCAGAACAAATCAAATGAACTTTCGGTAAGTAACGCAGCTGCTGAGAAAACAATGCTGATATTGGGCATATTGTTTTATGGCGCAATTTATCTTATAAATCTTCTTTATTATCTTGCACCCGGTTCAATGACATTCTTTGCTATTGCAATGTCTTTGTTCTTTACAGGAACGTGTGCAACACTTGCATATGCGTGCGGATATTTTAAGAGTAATAAAGTTGAACTCACAAAAGAATTAAACCGCTACGAATACAGAGAAGATTTTGAAATTCTGACTAAAGAATATCAGGGCTGGATTGAAAGATTTTTGAACAACCTGAGCTCTGTTAAAATCAGAAATCTTAAAAATAAATTATTCACTCATCAGATATGGGCGGCATTTGAAACTCTGGCTGGATTTATCACTGCACCGTTTTTGGCATATGCCGTTTCTAATACCCTTGCGATGTGTTTCCCTGAGGCTGCAGGGTGGATAAGAATCCAGTCTGTAAGAATTTCACCGGTATTTTTGGCGCTTGCAACATTTATGATTATTTTTGCATTTTTTGCTTTTGTCAACGGCTTCTTGTGCAACAGAAAAATACAGGCATCAAACGTGCTTAAAAATGACGGTTTCAGCAATTATGCTACTCATGGCGTTGAAATTTACGGTTTGCAGGGCATTCGCAAACTTGAATCGGAAATGTTCCGTTCATTCTTAATAGGCTGTTGCATAATATTTATTGAATTTTCAATGAATATTTCATACTTTATGCAGGAAATGGGTGACGGCCTGACCGGCATGTTTCTGAGCGTTCTTGCCGCATTAGTTCCTACGTCATTGCTTATCGGTGAAACTTATATGCTGAGCAAGACCAAGTTTAATATTAGCGTATGTGATGACGTAATTGATAAAATGGACAGAGATTAATAAGTGTACCAATTTCTAATATCAGTATTTGTAATATTGACTGTTTTGGCCTGCGTTACTAAGCCGCAGTTACATAAAAACGTCTTTATTTATGATTCAAACTATACTGTTGTGGAGCAGGAAATGACTCCGACGGAAACTAAAAATCTTCCGACTATGGCGGTAACTCAGGAGACAACGCAAAAAGCGGTACCTAAAACTGAACAACAAGTTACTAAACAAACTACACCTGCCAAAACTCAGCCTAAAACCGTTAAGCAAGATATTGTTTCTCCGTATGTTCAAACAGTGCATAAAACTGAAGAAAAAAATCCGCTCACGGATATTTTGTCCAAGAAAGAGGTCGCACCTCAAAAAGAAGTAACTGTTGCTAAAAACGAAACCAAACAAGAGCCGGTTACTGTTGTTCAAGCAAAATCGGAGCCGCAAAAGGCAACTGTTCAAACCATGAGCCAGGCTGAAAAGGAACGTCAGGAACTTATTTTATGGAATGTTTGGCGTTCAAATCTGCAGAATAAAATTATGCAGGATACAAAACTCCCTATAATTCCTGAGGGGGTTATATTCCGTTTTAAGTTTGATGTTGACAAGTATGGTAAAATTAGTAATGTACAGACATGGTCGCTGACACCTGCTTATACCCCATATGCAATTCAGTATATTGCGCCGGTTATAAGAAGTTATCAGGGCAGGGAAATTCTAAATTTCCCTGAAGGATCAAATCGTTTTAGTACAACAGTTGAAGGCGGATGGAAAATTTCCAAAACGGCAAAATATTCTACCCCTGCCGATTATAAAGATTCAGAAAAGGTTATAAGCAAATGAGATATAAATGCACGGATTGCGGACAAGAATATGATGTAAAACCTGAGTTTTGCGACTGTGGGAATAATATTTTCACACCCATAAGTGACGGAAATGACGCGAATGAGTCAAAAACCAAAATCCAGAAATCTCCGAGAGTTAAGACTGCGGAATCTAAAACTGCTAATTATTCAAATTTTGTTGATATTCCGGCATTGTTGATTTTTATTTTGTGCATAATTTTATCGGTGTTGTCGTTAATTTTTATAGGCAGGGATATGAAGCCTGCTGAAAACATTGTGAATAATGATACCGAAACTGCTGTAACAAAGTCAATTCCGTCTATTGATAAACTATGGCGTGAAAAAACACCTAAAATAACAAAAACCGTAACACATGTGCTACCTGAACCCGTAAAAGTTCAGGAGAAAAAAGTGACACCAAAGACTGAAACTCCTAAAAAGATAGTTCAGACTACACAAAAAACTCAGCAAAATACCCAAATTAAACCTGCTGCTCAACAAACGACATCTACTATGACAGAGCAGGAAAAACAGGAAATTATCCAAAAACTTTCAACACGTAAGACTCCGTCTCAAAAGACAGAACCGAAGAAAATAGAACAACCAAAAACGGAAACTCCGAAAGTGACGGAACCGCCAAAACAGGAAACAATTGTTGCTAAAGCACCTGACACTATACAGTTGAAAAAGGAATTTGAAGCCTACAAAGTTGAATTGCGTAACAGAATAGGGAAAGATATTAATTTTGGCGCCGTTATAGGTGACGGAAATTGTGCGGTTACTTTCAAAATTGATAAATCAGGAAAACTTGTTAACAGAAAATTCTCTGTTCAGTCTAAAAACAACAGCCTTAATGATGCTGTTTATGCGGCAGTGATGGGCAACCCTGCGTTTAAAGAACCGCCTGCTGGTTATGCCGGTGAAGATTTAACGCTGACTGTCACAATGTACGGCGGGAATTTTGAAGTTAAGCTGCAGTAACTACCAGCCCATAAATTCGTATTCTTGAGTTTTTTCCGGCTCTGTTTGATTTTCCGCAGGGGTACTTGTTACGGATTCCTGTATGACATTCATAAAACTTGAAACATCGCTTGTATTATAGAATTTTCCGCCCGTTAAATTTGCAAGGCAGACAAGTTCTCTTGAGCCTGATGAGACAAGAACAACATCAATGGTAATGTCTTTTCTCTGAGAAACAAGTTGTTGTGCGAACGCGCAAGGGTCGCCGCCGCAGTTTTCTCCGCCGTCAGTTATTAAAACAATTTTCTTTTTAGAGATATTATCCATCTTGCTGAAGTCTGTATTTACGGCCTGTTCAAGTGCCAAAGTGAGCGGTGTTGAGCCGCCTACCTGAATTGAGTTCATGCCGTTTAAAAGCGACATTGCGTTGTATGGTACTACCGGGACAACCTGTGATGTAGCTGAGCATGAGCCGGATGTGTTGCCGAGATATGATGACGTTTGGGTTGCAACAACATATTTCCCTTTTTTATTTTTGGTAACGCATTTAACTTTATTTAAGACCGGTGTATATGGGTTATTTCCGCCGTTGTGACCGAAAACTCTAAATCCGACCTTTGTGGATTGCGGAAGTTGGGAGACAATAGATGCCATAGATCGCTTAGCGACCTCAATCCAGTACGTCATGCTGCCCGAATAGTCCATTACTATATCAATAGTCCCGACAGGATTTACGTTGACCTGTTTGTTGTCAACATAATTTTGATGATAATAATTTGTGTAAACCTGGTTTACAGGTGTAGGCTGTAAGATGTTTGAGGTGTTTTGAACACTTCCGTTTGGAGAAGTGATTTGTCCACCCGTATTGACTTTGTATTTAGCACCAATTGCAGTAACTGTGAACAAAGAAATTATGCATAATAATATAAAAATTCTTTTCATAAAAACTCCTTACAATATTATAACTATTATACCAAATAAAAGTTCATCAGAAAGTCAACAATTAAAATAAATTGTAACTATATGTTATTTGATATTTTAGTCGGAAGTTGTATACTATAATCATAAGTTTTGAGGAGTTAAGGACATGACCAAATTAGTAAAATCAATTATTGTTCTGTTTGCAATGATTTTGTGTGTAGCAAATGTATCGTATTCTGCGGAAAAAGAAGTATTATTAAAGACAACATCCACTTGGGATAATACGGAATATAAAAAATTAAAAATTAAAAATCCTGAAGCTACGGTATTGAAGATTATTATAGGTGTTAATGAAGAATTGCCAATGCAC
>JAGCBH010000002.1 GCA_017652265.1 bacterium | reverse complement strand
TAAAAACCTTGGTAACATCAGTTTGTAGCCAAAATCGGATTTTAAATGATGAATATGCTCCATTTTATCAATTTCGGAACGCAGATATTTAGCATTTTGTACGGCTCTTGAAATAGCATCTTTCCCTCTTTGCGAATCTAAATTTGCTCTTGCCGCATCAAGACTTGCAAGAAGAATTATTGACGGACTTGTTGTGTGAAGCAGTTTCAGAGCTTTTTCAACTTCAAGTGCATCTATTTTAGAATTTTTAGCGATATGAAGCATTGAACTCTGGCTCATACTTCCGCCCGTTTTGTGCAAAGAATGAACAACCGCATCCGCACCAAGTTTTAGAGCAGATGTCGGCAAATGATCATTAAAATTCCATAGACAAGCATGCGCTTCATCAACAATTAAAGGCACATTGTATTTTTTACAAACTTCCGCTATCGCCTTAACGTCAGACACAACACCCTCATAAGTCGGATTTGTAATCCATACCATTGAAACATCTTTGTTATTTTTTAAAGCATCTTCAATGGATTCAGGTGTAATATTGCCCCAAATTCCCCATTCTTTAAGCTGAACAGGATTAACCCAAACGGGTTCAGCACCTGAAATTATCATGCCTGTCAAAATAGAGCGGTGGCAATTTCTGTTAACAATAACTTTTTGGCCTTTTTTAGTTAAACCCATTGCAAGCGCAAGATTCCCGGCAGTTGAGCCGTTAAGTAAAAAGAAAGTTTTTTCTGCACCAAACGCTTTTGCTGCTAACTCTTGTGCCTCTTTTATAGGTCCTGTTGCAGGATGAAGTGTTCCAAGATTATCAAATTCATCAGTTGTATCAAGACTCAAAGCCTTTGCTCCCATAAGTTTCTTAAAGTCAGGCAAAATTCCTGCTCCTTGCGTGTGTCCCGGAATATGGAACTGATAAGCAGGTTTGTTATAGTAATTCTGCAATGCTTCTACCAAAGGTGCGTTGACTTTCACCCCTGATTTCGCCGTAAAATTACGTTTTTTTATGTGCTTTTTCTGTCTTGTTACGTTTGTCATAATGTAAATTCTACACTAATCATATTTTTTTTCAAGTAAATTACAATTCATTTTGTATTATAATTTAATACTATGGTGGAAAGTGCTTACATTCATATACCTTTTTGCAGGCAAAAATGTCATTATTGCTCTTTTGTATCGTTTCCAGATATGTCGCAAAAAGATGAATACCTAAAAACTCTGAAAAAAGAAATTTTGCTAAAATATAAGGGTGAAAATTTACAAACTTTATATTTTGGAGGCGGAACACCGTCATTATTGAGTATTAGCGAATTAAAAGAAATACTTTCTCTTTTTGATTTATCTGAAAATGCGGAAATCACACTTGAAATTAATCCTGAAACCGTTGATGAAAACTATATTTCAGAATTAATTAAAACCCAAATAAACCGCCTGAGTATCGGCGCGCAAACTTTTGACAACAGTATTTTAGAATTAATCGGGCGAAAACATAAAACGGAAGATGTCTATAGAGTCGTTGAAACAGCAAAAAGACATTGTTTTAATAACATAAGTCTTGATTTCATATACGGCCTGCCGAATCAATCCTTAGAAAGTTTTGTATCAGACTTAAAAACCGCCGTAACTATCGCCGCGGAACATATGTCCCTATACGGTTTAAAAATAGATGACGGGTGCTATTTTGCAAAACATAGGCCTGAAAATATCGCTGATGAAGATTTGCAGGCGGATATGTACTTAAAAGCAATAGAAACACTTACCTCACTCGGATTTGAACATTATGAGATAAGCAATTTTTCTAAAGATAACAAATACTCAAGGCACAACGTAAATTATTGGAAGTGTGAAGAATACTACGGTTTCGGCTTGGCCGCTCACGGATACGTTGACGGAATAAGATACTCAAACCATAAAACGATGGAAGAATATTTAAACAATTACAACACCCCTGAAGACCAACATACCCTCTCTGAACAGGAAAAACTTGAAGAAAATATATTCTTGGGTTTAAGACTAAAAAAAGGGATAGATTTAACAGAAATTAACAATAAATTTAATATTAATTTTGAAGAAAAATATTCTGAAATCCTGAAAAAATACACAGAAACTAACCACCTTTCACTTGAAAATAATATTTTAAAACTGACGAAAAATGGTATTCTTGTGAGCAATTATATTCTTGCAGATTTTTTGCAATAATCGCCGTTACGTGCTAAAATACACTATATTGATATAAATGTTCAGAGGAGAAAGCTATATGAAAATAACATCGGTTGAAAATATTTGTGATGCGGACAGCAAAGTTCTTGTTATAAGCCTTTTTGAAGGCGAAAAATCGCATATTGATTTTGTTAATGAAAATGTAGTAAATAAGGGGGAATTTGAAGCAAAATTCAACTCTTCATACGTTTTGACAACATTGGGACAATTTTCAAAAGACAAAATTTTGATTATGGGCTGCGGAAAAAGAAGTGATTTCAATGAGAACAAAGCCCGCAGACTTATCGCAAAGGCTGTTAAACAATTAAACGCATTAAAGATTAAAAACGCAATTTTTGATATGGATTTCGGCTTTGATTGGGCAAAAATTGGTGTAATCGGCGCACATATAGGAAATTACACTTTTGACAACTATAAAAACGAAAAAAATAACAAAGTTGAAGAACTCTATTTTGTAAAAGTTGAACAAAGCAAAATTAACGAAGCGGAAGTTATTGCGCAATCCATGGATTTTGCAAGAGATTTATCAAATGAACCTGCGGCTTATGCAACACCACAAAAACTTGCTGAACTTGCTCAAAATATCGAAAACGTTGAAACAAAAATCTACGACGTTGAAGAAATAAAAGAAATGAAAATGGGAGCATTTTTGGCCGTCGGGCAGGGAAGTATTAACCCGCCTAAATTTATCCATATGAAATATGTTCCTGCAAATCCTAAGAAAAAAATCGCACTCATCGGTAAGGGTATTTGTTTCGACAGCGGCGGTTTGGATTTAAAACCTGCAGCATCTATGCTTACAATGAGAGATGATATGTCAGGTGCTGCATGCGTTCTTTCGATAATGAAAGCCGTAAAAAAACTGAATATACCTGCTGAAGTTCACGGAATAATTGCGGCCTGCGAAAACATGCCTGACGGGAAATCATACAAACCGGGCGATATTTTGACCGCCAAAAACGGAAAAACAATAGAAGTTGATAATACTGACGCTGAAGGCAGATTAACTCTTGCTGATGCTCTATGCTACGCCTCAGAATTAGGTGTTGATGAAGTTGTTGATATTGCGACACTTACAGGTGCTTGTTCTGTTGCTTTTGGTGCGGTATGTTCGGGAATTTTAGGCAACAATGACGAATTTGTTAAAAATTTAATTGAT
>JAGCBH010000014.1 GCA_017652265.1 bacterium | reverse complement strand
TAATTTTTCTATAAATTCTTTAGAAGTAAATACTATCATATTGCCTCCTTTCTTTTATTTCCTTTTATAAATTATCCCAATTTAACTTGGTATTACTTCTATTGTTTCATTTTTTGATATTATGCTTGTTGTCATCAATTCATTAGGTCGGTTTAAAATTTCCTGAATATTGCTATCTTTTACCGGCGTAGGATCTGAATCAATATATCTAACATGCGTAGGATTTAATTTTTTCATTTCATCGACAATGCACTTTAAAGCCTGCTGCACTACATCCGACGCATATATATCTGTACCAAACTGGGTGTATATCGGGAAAAATCCGTCCATCGTTGGTGCAAATTTTGATTTTTTCGGTTCACGCCTAAATAATTTATCAAACCACTCCACGGTTCAACCTCCCTATTTTTCAACAATTGATTTAAGTTCTGTTCTATATCTTCTATACATTTCATAAAGAATTGCTAAGCATACAGCCCCGTCAATCCTTTTTCCTGTTTCCATTTTTACAATCAAAGCTAATCCTTTTTCATCAACCTTTATCCCAGCATTTCCAAAGCACCAAAGATCTACTTCATTGTTGTTAAATTGTATTATTTGATGTTTAAAATCTGCTTCACACAATTTAATTGCATTGCTCAATGTCACTGCATTTTGGTTAATCATAATCAAGTCTGAATCATCACCGCCTGTTTTTTGCCATCCATAATAGGCCATTCGATTAATCCAGTCTTTTGCAAATCTTTGATCATAGCCGGCTTTCCAAAGTCTTATATTGTATTGCTCATATAAGCCATAAAACCAATCAGCAACAATTGACAAATCAATGTCGTTTCCTTCGGTAATTGTTATATATCCTGCTTCTGCCCATTCTCTATAATGAGCTCCGGATAACTTGTCATCAGAATCTTCAAGCTTGCTTTCAGGTATAAAATAATGACTGTATACATATTTCTTCGGATCATCTGGCTTCATTAATAAAATTTTGGCTGCGCATAAGTCTGTTGTTTCTGCTAAATCGACAGCGCCTAATCCAAAACTGTTTTTAAAATCTTCAAGATTGTAAGCGCAAGTATAGTTATAATCTTCAAAATTTAGCCACGCTTCAGCTGCATTCTGTTTAATATTAAAGTCTTTTGATAAAACAAAAATTCTATCAGCTTTACTTTCTCGCGCTAATGCAACCTGCTCTTCTAAGTATTCCCATTTTTTAACAATTCCTAAAGTCGGATTGCTTTTCATCCAAAGTCGGTTTTGTCGGTTACCATCCCATATTTCCATTTCGGAATCTTGCGTGTAAAGCCACGGCAAAAAACGTTCTGCTGCAACATCACCTTCTTTTTCTCCGGCAATTATCGACCTTGCATATTTCAGTTCTTTATCCAAATAACCATCTATTACAAACCCCTCTGTTGTAATATTTATAAATTTGGGATTATCCTTTAATGATTGCGACTGTTCAATTGATTTAGCAATTACGTTGTCTTTCATTTCATGTGTTTCATCTATAATCGCAAAATCAATATTACGGCCCTCTTTATTTTTTGTACGGTCCGACAATTTGAAAATCTTTGTTTTTGTCTGTTTATTCAAAATAAAACGTTGATTTCTTTTTGTATCCTGATCAAGCGGATCAATTAACATTCGCATTGTATCAATCGAATCATATACAATTGAGGCCTGCGCATCGTCGTTACTACTGGCCACTATGTCAGCCCCTTCATTACCAACAATAAATTCGCTTTCAGCAAGTGCGCTTGATGTTTCGCTTTTTGTATTTTTTCTGGCAATCAACAATAATAATTTTTTAAACCTATCAATCCAAAATCCTTTATCTTTGCTTAATTTAGCCATTTTAAAACTGTAATATGCTTCTATTAATGCCTTTTGCCACAGCATCAACACCATAGGCTGGTTATAATACGGCGATTTTGTTAGGCGCACACAATTTTCCATAAAGTCCATTCTTAGCAGGGCGTCGCTTGTGTCGTAAATATAACGGTCATTACTTAAATCTTCAGCCAAATTATCAAGTTCTTGCCACAATTCTTGTCCTATGATTATTTCACCCGTTTCAGCACGTGCGCGATATTCCAATAAAAAAGAATTGTCAGGTGTCCATATTGTTTTCTTTTGAATTAAGACGCTCATTCATCCACCTTCTTAATGGGCTTTCTTCATTTTCGTTTTCGACGCCAGTCGCTTTTAGTAATACTTTGATAGCATTTATATATTGCTGCAAAAATTCTTTATACATCTTAGCCGCCGGTGTAGGCTTTTGTTTGCTCGGATCCTGCGGGTGAACTTTAATTTTTGGCAATGATCTTAAATAATCCAGCTGTTCTTCCAAATACACCACCTCGTCTATTAAAGGTACTAATGACGAATCATTTTTAATCAAATCCAGCAATTCTTTTTTTCTATCCATTGTTTACCTCTAATTAAACAGGACCGGGTGATACATAAGGTCTAGCAATTATACTTATATCAACATCCGGAAATGGCGTAGCATATGCTGTTTTATTGTTCACTAAAACATACAAATAAAATTTATTTGCTATCTTTACAATTCGATTAAGATCGTTAATTGTTATTTCTGTTACAGTTGGATGATGATCAAACAAAGATATTGTTATTGATTCCCATACCTCATTTTCATTTTCATACTTTGTTATAAATTCATCTGGCAAAACAATTCTGCCTGCAAGCGAGCTGTTTGCCGGAATTTCATCAGGTGGTGGACTGCCGCCCGCAGGGATTCCCTGAATAGCCATCCTGTTTGTACACAGCAATAATTCCCCATCAAACATTTTGTGTGTAACCCATTCGTTAATATCGACTATTTCTGTATGTGCTTCGCTTTCTGAATACATTGGCACTTTTTCTTTTGTTGCCTCATCAAATCCATATTTCATTTTTTTGGCTCCTTTCAGTTTTTTTTGAAATTTTCCAATTTTTTGATTTTAAAAATCTCGTTTTTTCACTTT
>JAGCBH010000013.1 GCA_017652265.1 bacterium | reverse complement strand
TGCGTGGGCTTGTAGCCCCAGTCGCGTCTGGCCGCTTCGTCGTTGACGTCCTCGGGCCAGGGGTCCACGATGCCCTGGCGCGCCACGTCGGGATTGAAAGGTCATAATTATCGGGCAAGGATTGCCAAGCTTTTTCCATCTGTTCAGAATATTGTATAAAAGAGGCCAGTCCTCATTTTTGAAATCTTCAATAATAAGGAGCGTATCCACATGTTTGTGCATATCCGAATCGCCTGAGTTTGCTTTGGCTCCGAAAACATAGACGGATATTAGTCTTGAATTCATGCATTCTTTTAATTCTTTTACAAATTCTTTTAATTTTTTCATTTTTTCTCCAGAAATTCTTGTTCAAATAAAAGTTGACTTTTGCCAAAAAGCCTGCCAAATCCGCACCTTCTGTACCTTAGTGCAGCCACTTTTGCTCTTTTTGCTGAAATTATTGCCAGGTAATAAAGTGCTAATATACCAGTAATAAATATCAAAATTGTTGAAAGCAGGCCAGATGGCAGTATTCTTGCCGAAGTTGTATTAACATTTGGTCTGTGATGAATAAGAGCGGTATTTAAAGTTTCAACTGATGGTGTCAGTGTGTATAAAATTGAATAAATACCTGATTTTAGAGCCTCTGAGTAGTTTTCGGACTGGAATGACGGTGCGACTTTTTCGTTAATAATTTCGCTCAGCTTTTCATACGGCAAAGCTTTTTTCATATTTTCGCCAAGCTCTATACCGATTTTTGCCTCTTTAGGAGCTACCAGAAAGACCATTAAATTGTCTTTATCTTCTATATTTGAATGTTTTGCAATCGTACCGGCAACTTTGCTTGCAGGCAGCCCTTCAAGTGAATCAATGGTGATTACAAGAACGGTATAATTTTTCTTTTTGTTTACATAATCCAGATAAAAAGCCATTTCTTCGGCATCTTTCTGGGTTATAACAGAGGCGCCGTCAGATATAAACCCGCTGCCGTCAAATTCAAATGACAACGTTGATGCAAACCCTGCCAGCACAAAAGAAAACATCATTATAAAAAGCACTAAAATCTTCTTCATAACACGATAATTTTATAAAATTTTTTGTAATGTGTCAATTAATACTAATTTAAATCATATATTTTTACGACAAAAAAAAGACCTGCTTAACAGGTCTGGAATTAAGAATAGCTGGAAGTATGAAAAAGATTTAATTATATTAAACCTTTGACATACTCATTTGCCAATTAGCCGAATGGCGGGTTGTATTTAGACAATACGGCTATTCTAATTGCTTATTATTGCACCCCAGGCCCGTATTTTGTCTCTTTCATATTTTATAAGGTAATATTCACCATCTTTTTCGTATGTGATTTCTGCACTCATGTTTATTTTTTCTTCATCGGGCGTTTGACCTGTTTCTGCACGCTTTTTATTGATTTTTTCGCGTTGCTTAGCCTGTTTTTTCTTTATTTTTTGTAATTTTTTATTGTGTTCATCTTTATTTGAAATATTTTCTTCCACCTTAAAAACAGGCATTGTTGCAATAGGAACTTTAGATTGTAACAAAATAAATTTATCTCTCATATCTGTTAGGGCAAGCTCATAATAACCCGGTTCAATAACGTTTCCTTCAGCGTCTTTGAGCCTGTCAATAAGGACTAATGTCGGATATTGAGACTCTTTTAATGCAAATCTGTAAAATGATTTACTTCCTTCGGCAGTTGAAAAATTACTTTTTAAACTGCCGTAATATTCAAATGACGGGTTTGTCATAACAAAATCTACAAATTGCGCTTCTAACATCATAACCTCAACAACAGATTAAGGATAATTTCCTTAATTTCAAGATAAGTTTTCCCTAACGCTTTTTCCCCGCCGACAAAAATCAAAGACAAATAATTTTGAGAATTTCCTAAATTATTTTCTTTTTGCAATATTCTGTAACTCTCTCTCATAAGCCGGCGCAGACGATTTCTTTTAACGGCGCGCTTATGAGTTTTTTTACTTACAACAAAACCAACCCGTGTAGGTTGATTTAAGTCTGTTTTTTTTACACCTGCGAACAAAGATACTCCGCCCATGTGGGTGGAGTTCTTAAGTTTGTATATTGCAATGAATGCTTTTTTACTCTTTAGTCTGTATTGCTTTTTTAGCATAATTAACTTGTCAAATTAAGCAAGTTTTTTAGCGCTGATAGCAAGTTTATGACGACCTTTAGCTCTGCGTCTGTTAAGAACTTCCTGACCGCCTGAAGTTGCCATTCTTGCTCTGAAACCGCTTACCTTTTGTCTTTTTGCTTTTGTTCCTTCTAGTGTACGTTTCATTTTTAATTCCTTTGTGAGTTATTTATATCTGTTCGTGTTTATGTTATACCAAAGAAAACGGTTCGTCAACCACAATAAAAGGAGAGGTTAAATTTTATGAACAAATTAGGATTTATCGGTTGCGGGAAAATGGCAAGTGCAATAATTAAAGGCGTTTTGAAATCTTCAAACTCAGGTGATTTTATGCTCAGAGGGTCAGAAGTTAATGATGAAGTTGCAAAATCGGCATCCGAAAGATTAGGAATAGAAGTTATAAGTGATAATAAAAAACTTGCTGAGTGGGCAGATGTAATTTTAATCGCTACAAAGCCGAATATGGTTGTTGAAGTTTTAAATGAAATAAAACCTGTTTTTGCGTCTGAAAAGTTGTTAATTTCTATTGCGGCAGGCGTTTCTACACCAAAAATTAATAATGTTTTGCCGACACAAAGAGTTGTAAGAGTAATGCCGAATACTCCCGCTCTTTTAGGATTCGGAATGGCAGGAATTACGGGCGGAAAAAATGCAACAAAGGATGATTTAAAATTTGTACATAACTTGATGAATTCTGTCGGTGAGGTTATTGAAGTTGAAGAAAGCCAAATGGATATTGTAACGGCGATTTCAGGCTCAGGGCCGGCATTTTTCTACCAGGTTATAGAAGATATGGCAAGAGCCGGCGAAAAATTGGGTTTAGATTATGAAAAGTCACTTCTTTTGGCAACCCAAACGGCAAGAGGTTCGGCTGAAATGGTCATGAAACGCGGAGAAACCTCAGTTCAGACATTGATAGATAATGTTGCAACAAAAGGCGGCTGTACTTTTGTCGGTATAACAGCAATGAAAGAAGAAAATTCAGATAAATTATTTGACAAAGTTATAAAAGATACCGCTAAAAAGGCATCGGAATTAGGTTAAGGAAGTAAAAAATGATAAGATATTTAACACCGATATTATTATTAATTGCATCAAACGTATTTATGACGTTTGCGTGGTACGGGCATTTGAAATTCAGGCTTTCGCCGTTATGGATAGTCATTTTGGCAAGCTGGGGAATAGCTTTTTTTGAATACTGTCTGCAAGTTCCTGCAAACAGGATAGGTTATTCCGTTTATAACGCATTCCAACTTAAAACGATACAGGAAATCATCACGCTTGTTGTGTTTTCGCTGTTTTCAGTGATGTATCTCAAAGAACATTTCCGCTGGAACTATCTTGTAGGGTTTATTTTTATTGTTCTTGCAGTGATGTTTATATTTAAGGAATAATTAAATATTAGGGATATTCGGCTTTATTTTCCCTGTTAAAAGTTGATATGATTTTGAAAATTCATCTTGTTTAAATAAGACTTTATCTTTATCTATTTCTTTCAATAAGAGAGATAAGTGTGATGACCATGGTTTAATGTCATCAATTAAGTATTTTGAAATTTTTCCCGTGAGATGGTTCAAAATTTCATATTGCATATAATCACCATTAATTCCTGATGATACTATTTCTAATGCGTGATTTACATTTTTACGAGTAAAATTATTTATTTGTTCCAAAAGTTCAGGTCTTTTAGTGGCCCTGTTCCATAAATAATTAATTGTTCTTTGGCTGTCTTTTACGAAATATGCCTTAAAAGCCGGATTACTGTAGTTGTTTGTTGAATTAACTGTTTGTACTTGCATAATTATTTTCTCCTATTACTTGTTAGAGACAACTCTAACAAATCTGTGTTTTGCAAACTCATTACCAAACGGTCTGCTGTGGTCAAGTTTTTCTAAATTCAATGCGGAAATAAAAGCATTTAAATGAAGAACAGGTCTGTTATGGTAAGTCCATACACCTGTTTGAACAGGTTTTATTCCAAATCGTGTAGGACTTTCTAACTTCAGTTCACCTTTTATTCCTCGCTCCTGTGTCATGTTGCAGAATTGGTCTATTGCCCGATAAATTTCTTTACGGCTTCTTTCGGGAACATTTTTTAATGCCTTGCGTGCAGCTGCCTTATTGTTCGTAAGCCCGAATGAAGTTTTGTCAATGTTATTGATGTTTAATTGCATAATTATCCTCTTTGTCTTATGTTCACTTTTAAAATTCGTGAAGAAAAAAATTTGCTATTATGATACAAAAATGTTACAAATTAAAATTATTGACAAACGCCGTTGAGCAAGTAGAATTGAATTACTACAATTGAACAAACTGGAGGAGTGCCAGAGCGGTTGATTGGAGCAGTCTTGAAAACTGTCGAACGTTCACGCGTTCCGTGGGTTCGAATCCCACCTCCTCCTCCATTTTTAAAAAACGCCACCTTTCAGGTGGCGTTTTATTATCTCATTATAAGTTATGGGCTTTTGATTAATGTTCTGGCGCCTGGATATGGTTTAACAGGATCCGGTTTGCCGTTCAGTTTCTCAAGCCAAGTTGACCAGAAACTCTTTTTATATTTTCTTGTCATTTTAACTTTTTTGTTTTCAGGTTTTGCCTTAACGTTATTTTTAACAGGCTTTTGTACCTTCGCTTTTTTGTCGGTTAATTTTTGGGTTTCTTTTTTTGTATCGGTTAAGTTGTTATTTTTTGTCTTAGTTTTGTTCTTAACTGCTTTTTGTGAAGTTTTTTCCGTTGTGTTATTTATTTTTGTTTCCGCAGGATCTTTTACAGATGTTTTTACTTTTACAACATCTTTTTCTTTTTTAGGATCTTTCCCGATAGCCCACTTGAAGCCGCCTTGCAATACTACGCCGTTTCTGCCGCCGTTTCTGAGCATTGTTTGGAAGAAACCGGTAAATCTTTCACCCCAGCTCTTTTGAATACCTACACCATATTGAACGTATGGTTTTACGGATAACTGCGGTAATCTTACATCATTTGCCATAACATTGGTTTTATCCATAATGCTCCATACCATATCAACGCCGGCATATGGCTGCCATCCGTTTTTGAGGTTAGCAATGAATTTAATTCCAGGAACTATCTGAATAGCATTCAGAGGATCACTGTCCATTCTGACTCCGGCAGCATTCGTGTAATCAAAAGTATTTGCGAATGTATAACCAAGGAACAATGACGGCTGAATTACATATTTTCCGTCTTTAAATTCAAAGTTGTAGCCTGTTTTATTTGCGATACCTGCAGTTATCATAGCGAAATTATCTCTGCCATATTGAGTATATGCTTCACCTGCGCTTGCGCCTACGGATGCGGTAATTGCCGTAAAGAAGTTGCCTCTGTACAATGTTCCTGTTAAGCCCAATGCGCCGCCCTGCTGATTTATATCAATACCCTGATATGCCTGATGAGAACCGTTGTAACCTATAAATGTGGAAACAATTCCCTTAAAGCCGTGACCGAAATCATGCATATCAGAATCACCGCCGTATAAAGCACCGTAAGAAACGTTTGAAACTCCCGTTCCGCCTCTTAAATTAACCCTTTCAAATGTTGTATAAGGTTTTACCCACATTGTATTTGATAATTCAGGAAGTTCAGGCTGTTCTGTTCCCGAAATTGTATTGATAGCGTAGTAATTTTTCATTTCGGCAGCCCGTCTTTGTTTTGCTGAGTATTTCATATATCTTTCAAGGTGGAAGAAGCCGTCATGAAGGGTTTGGGTTTGTGTTAAGTATCCGCCGATTTGTGTCGCAACTGGGGATGCCATTACTGCAGGGTTGAAATCAGACGGATTATCTCGTCTTGTGAAACCTAACATTCCGTTAGAGTAATTTACATTATATTTTTGAATAGGGCCCATAACGGTCATTTCGGAATTTGCAAGTCTTATGCGGTTTCCTGTTGCCAAAGCGCCTTCTGTAATTCTTATATTTGTATTAGCTAAGAGTGCATCTGCAATAACATTCAGGCTGTTTTCGCCGATTATAAATGCGCCGCTGCCGCTTACAGTATCTGCGGAAACTTTATCGGAAACCGAATTTTTCAAATCAACATCAAGTTTTAATCCGACTCTGCCGTTTAATGTTAAATTATTGAAGTGCAATGTTTCAATGCTTGCAGGGCTTGGATTTGTGGTAAATGAGCCGTCTGCTCTTTGTACAACTGTTGTATTTTGCAAGCTTAAAACAGTATCGTTTGCAAATACTGCGTTATTTATATTTCCTGCAACCGCACCTGCGCCAAACGCTAATGTGCCGCCGTTAATATCCATATCTCCAATAAATTCGGAGTTATTACCGTTGAGAGTTAATATACCGTCTCCGTTCTTGGAAACTTTACCGTCTCCTGAAATTGTTGATATTGAAGTATCTGAATTATTATTGACTGATAACAGACCGTTTGTATTTATTATTGTTTTACCGCTGAAGTATGTTGCGCCGCTGTCTGCATCATAGTTGACGGAGCCGTTGTTAATCGTAAATGTTCCGTTCATATTTGAATTATCACCGACAAGATTCATATTTTCTGAGCCGTCTTTAACCAGATTACCCGAACCTGAGAAATTGCCAGCATCAATATCAGAGAAATCGTTTGTCAGCGTGACAGTGCTGTTTGCGCCAATTATAGTATTTCCGCCTACATATTTATCAGAAGCATCAATTTGGGTAAAGTTAACATTACCGTTTTGAATATCAAAAGTTCCTGTCAATGCGGAGTTATCACCGATTAAATTAAGGTCGTTTGCGCCGTCTTTGATAACATTACCTGCACCTGAGAAATTACCTATATCAACATTTGATAAATCGTTAATGATTTTTAAAGTGCTGCCGTCTGCGATTTTGGTATTTCCGCTTATGTATTTGTCGGAAGCATCATTTTGAGTAAAGTTAACATTTCCGCTTTGAATATCAAAAGTTCCTGTTAATGCTAAGTTATCACCGATTAAATTCATATCTTTTGCACCGGCTTTGGCAATTACTCCGGCACCTGAGAAGTCGCCCGCATCAATATCAGATAAATCATTTGTTATTGTAACTGTACTGCCGCTTGCAATTTGGGTATTTCCGCTTATGTATTTGTCGGAATCAGTATTTTGTGTAAAGTTAACATTTCCGCTTTGAACATCAAAAGTTCCTGTGAATCCTGAATTATCTCCGCTAAAATTCATATCTTTAGAACCGTCTTTAACCAGATCACCTGCGCCTGAGAAATTGCCGGTTGTTAAATCTGATTTGTTATTTGTAATCGTAACTGTGCTGCCCGCAGCGATTTTTGTTTCACCGCTTACGTAGGTATCTTGGCTTGAATTTTGGGTGTAGTTAACGTTACCAGCCTGAACATCAAATATACCTGTAAAGTTATCATTTTTGCCGGATAAATTAAGATCTTGATCTCCTGTTTTTGCAATTGTTCCGTCTCCTGCAATACCGCTCTTTATGGTATGAGCGCTGTCGGTGTAGTCAAGAGTTACTGTAGCTCCTGCTATATAGATATCGTTCAGGCCGTTTGAATCCGTATTGTGCGCTGCCACACCGAAATCAGAGTTTTTAATGGACATATCGGCTGCCGTATAGATAGCACCGCCCAAGCCGTTTGAATGGTTATCATACATTGTACTGCCATCTATAACGAATTGACTTGACAGAAGATTACTTATGGCGCCACCGTTGCCTGAAGAATTATTGCCGTTGAAATTAACATTGTCAAGCTGAACTTTTGCATTTGTGTTGTTTGATTTTATGACAGAACCCTCTGTTCCGTTTGCATAAACTATTGTTGCATTTTCAATTTTTAAAGTGGTGTTGTTTTCAACATCAAACATTGAATAAGAATCGTTACCGGAAATAGTTTTATTATTACCTTTTATTGTAATCATTCCGGCTGCGGTTGTCCCAAGGCTTGAACCTATTTCATAAGGAACATTGTCATTATCGGTTAAAGAGAAGCCTCTTGTGCCGTTGTACAGGTTGATGTTTTTCAATGAATTGTTTGTTGCTGCTTTGTTTTGGGTTAATAAAATACCTTTACTGTCACCTGTTAGAGTAACGTCATATTCATAAACATTTGTTGACCATTTTGTAGCCGAATCAGATGAAAGTACAACATCGCTGTCTCCCGTTATTACGTTGAAGCTGTAAGTAGGATTAAGACCGTTATCAAGGTTATTTGTTGTAGCATTGTGGACGTTCAGTTCTGACAATACGATACTGAGATTTCCCGTACCGTTGTCGATTTGTATTGTGTCAGATACCGGTGAATTTGGCATCGTACCCAAATTTACATCCAGCGCAATTGTATTTGTACCTGTTAAATCAAGATTTTTCAGATAAATATTTGAATATGCGTTATCATCCATATCAATATGCGAATTATTAAATTCGTATTGACCTGCGCTGTAATTGGTTGCACTAAATTGTATTGTTGAAGAGTCTATTGTAACTGTATTTGAATCGGTAATTCCTGTTATGGCGCCAAGAACGTATGTCGTAACATTTGTTCCGTGCCCTGAGAATGTTGCGTTGCCTGTTCCTGCAAAACTTACGTTAGGTGCGGTTGTTCCGCCGATTGTTATATTTGCTGCGGAATTTTTAGCGGTATAAGACAAGTTTCCGCCGTTAATAACAGTTGAGAAACCAAATCCATCTGTTTTATTGCCCTGTACAACCAAATTTCCGGCTTTTGAATTTACAGTACCGGTAAATGATGCGTTATCCTCCTCATTGAAGGTTAAGTTTTGGGCACCTAATTTATTTACATTTCCCGTACCTGATACTTTTGTAAGTTCACTTATTATATTTGCCGTGTAATCAAGAGTGCCGTTTACCCCTATTGTTGTTGAGCCGTCAATATATTTATTTGTACCGTTGTTGTTGAATGTTACTTTGCCATTATCAATATTTAATGTACCCGCAAAAGATGAATTATCTCCTGCAAGAGCAATCGTACCCACACCGTATTTGTTTATCGTAGAGGATGAAGTACCGGAAACATTTTGAAGATTAACGGATTTATCTTCTCCGGTTGTTATATTCAGATTTGTATTATTTGCAAGTTCAAAAGTTGTACCTGTGCCGAAGAAAGTATTGTTATTTGAAGTATTGTATGCAAGAGTGCCTGCATCAATATCAACAACACCGCCGAATTCGCCCAGATTACCCGTTAAAGTTAATGTTTGAGCGCCAAGTTTATTGAATTTGCCGGTGCCTTTTATTACGTTTGCTATAGATTGATTTACGGCGGTATTGTATTCCAGTGTACCATTAGCGCTAATATCAACAGGTCCACCTACAAAAGTTCCGTTATTGTTTGTGTATGCAAGAATACCGCTTTGGATAGATGTTGTGCCCGTAAATCCGCTGTTCGCTCCGACAAGAGTGATTTTTCCTTGTGTTGCTGCATTGGTATATTCATTTGCTACAGTGAAACTTCCTGTACCTGAAATATTTCCTATTGTTTGACCTGTTAATTCATCATCTTCTGCGTTTGTTTTTGCGACAGTTGTTTTCAGAGTCCCGTTTTCGTTGATTAAAGTATTTCCGCTGAAGTATTTGTCTGTTATGTTTTCAGGCGAATATGTTAAAGTACCTGCATTAATTGTTGTTTTGCCCCAGAAACTTGAATTATCACCGTTAAGAGTAATGTTTCCTGCTCCTGTTTTTGTAAGTGTTTGTTTTTCGCTTGCACTTGTTGCAACAGAGGTGATACCGCTTATTGTCTGTCCGGTTACGTTTCCTATATTCAAAGTTAAGTTTGCAAGAGCGTTAGCGTTATCTGTATCTCCGATAATTGTAAGTCCTTTTATGTATCTGTCAGAGTTTTCATCAGCCTGATAGATAAGAGAACCGGCTTTTACGGTCATTGTACCTTCAAAATCTGAATTGTTACCGCCAATATTTAAGTTACCGTCACCGATTTTTATAATGGAACCGTGGGAAGTTATACTTTCACTATCGGTATAACCGCTTAAATTATTTATGTATTGATCGGCCATACCATCTATGGCGCTGATATTCATTTTTAAAATTGAATTTTCTGCAACTTTTACGCTACCGCCGACAAATGTATCATTAACGTCATCGGCATTGTATTGAACCGTACCGTTAATTGCCGTGAATGTCCCGGTGAAATTATTGTTAGTACCGCTTAAAATAAGAGTTTTACCGCCTACTTTATTGAATGTACCCGCACCGGCAATACCGCTGTTGATAATGCTTGTATCTTTTGCTGATGTGTCAAAGGTTAAAGTTGCACCGGTATTAATATAAATATCGTTTGGATTACCGCTTGCCATATTCAGGGCTGCCGCACCGGTTTTATCAACACCAAAATTAGAATCGGCAATTCTCATATTGGCACTTGTATAAATAGCACCGCCATTACCGCCGGTTGAGGTATTTGAATATGCCAGAATATTAGTAAGAACAGTTTGACCTGTTGATGTATTATAAAATGCACCGCCGTTGCCCGATGCTTTGTTGCCTGTCATTAAATAATCCATCATGGCAAAACTTTGGCTCAGGATGTTTGCTACCGCACCGCCGTTACCGCCTTCTACTTCGTTATTTACGAAATCTACATTATCTAATACTACTGTTGCATTTGCATTATTAGCATAAATTACGGAGCCGTCTTTTATGGTATCTGATGAGTAACGCATTGCGTTTTGTATTGTAACATCTGTAATTTCAAGGCTGGTTGCATTGGTAAGTTCAAACATTGAACCGCGTGTCTGGCCTTCAGGTGTCAATCCCGCAACATCAATTATGTATCCTGGCAATTCTCCCTCAATTGTTGGGATATCATCATAATGATGCAATGTATTTGCGCTGTCGTTAATTTCTATACCATTATATTTCCAAACTCCGCCGTCATCAACTAAAATACCGTCATTTTCTCTATCCAAAATTATCAATGCGGTTAATGTACCATCCAATACACTTTTTTCTTTTATACCAGGTGTTTCTTCAGTCATTGTACCGACTATTGAAAAATCTCCGGCTGAGGTTGTATCTAAATCTCTGTAAATGTGATATTTGTTATTTTCCTGCAAACCGTTAGTAGCGATGAAACTGAAACCTCTTAGACCGCCCGTAGGAGCATTGTACATGTTCAAATCTCTCAAAGTATCAGTACTTGAAATGCCGCGAGGTGAAATTCTTATACTGTCTTGAGGATGTTCTGTTGTTGCTGATGTAACCCCATATTTATAAACATTTGTTGCCCAGCTTAAAATTTGCAGATCATCAGCAGCTGCAACCTTGAGTCCGTTATCACCTTTGAATATTCTTATTACACCCTTATCAGGAGGAACAGTTGACGTAAATTTACCGTTATCATCCGTTACAAACAGTTTTGTGATTTTAACGATACCGCTGCCACCGTCAGATGTTATGGTATCTGCATACGGCATTTTTGATATACTTTCATCAAGGTATAAATTCACATCAAGAGTAATTTTATTGTTCTCACCATTGAATACAAGATTGCTGAAGGTATAGTTGTCACCGGCAACTTTGTTGGAAAGATCCAGTGAGGAATCCTTAAATATATAATTATTTGAGCCTAAATCATAATCTTTAGCTCCGGTATCCGGGTATATTACGCTTGCGGTTGACGGAATATTTTCACCTAATTTAACTGATGAGTTGTCAAATGTTATATTATCTGCAGAGCCAGAAGTTTTTGCAAACGTTGTATTCAGAATATAATCTGAATTTTTGAAGTAAAGATTATTTGTATTTGCGTTTAATGTTATCCAGTCGGAATTAAGTGTGTATACGCTGACACCGGCTCCTTCGCCGATTATTGTTACGTTACCGTTTGCACCCAAAAATCTGACATCGGCAAAAGAACTGTCTTGGAAAGTTAAAGTCGTATCCTGTGAAGTATATTCAAATGCGGATCCGCCAAGTATATTTATTTTGGCATTCTTTGATATAAATTTATCATTTGTCGTATTGAAAGCTACTGTTCCGCCGTCAATACGTATTTGTCCCGTGAAACCGCTGTTATCATTATCGCCGGTTATTGATAATTTTGTTCCTGAACCTAATTTTTCCAATTTACCGCTTCCTGTTAATACAGCGGATATTGAAGTATCGGAACTGTCGGAAACGGATAATGTATCGTCTTCGGAATTAAAGGTAATTGTTCCGCTCGAAATATTCTTATTATAAACTTTTACTGTAGAATCATTTTTTATTATTAAATCGGTATTTTTCAAAATATCCGATACTGCACCGTCTTCAACACCAAGAGTCAAAGTGCCAGATGTTACATTGACAGATTGGTTAGTAACGGTATTATTAATTTTAATTTTTCCTGATGAATTAATAGTACCTTTTGCGGAAATGTTATTCTTAATTTCATCTGATATTGTCATTACCGAAGTTCCGCTTCCGGTAAGATTCAGAACGTTTCTATTATCTATTATTGCGGATGTGCCATTATTTAAATTGAGGTTTGTCGTTGCAATAATGGATAATTCGCTATCAGCACCATTGTAGATGTAAGAATTGCCGGTGTTTCCCGTAAATGTCGGATTCGTAATTGAAAGCGTTCCAAGGTTGTATATAGCGGAACCTTCCGTTGCAGAGTTTGAGGTAAATGATGCGCCGTTTGCAATTGTCAAAGTTCCGCTGTTATAAATTGCGCCGCCGTGCGTTGTTGCAGAATTAGAACTGAATGCGGCTGTTCCTGAAATATCCATAGTTCCGGCATTGTAAATCGCACCGCCGTTTGCGGCACTGTTTGAGATAAATGAAGAATTAGAAATTGCCATTCCGACTATCGGAATAGTTGAATCTCCGGATAGTGCATTATAAATTGCACCGCCTCTGCCTGTTGCCGCTTGGTTACTTTGCATTACGCTGTTAGCTATTTCGGCCTTTGTCGTTTTTGTAGTAGATATTGCGTTTATAGCGGCACCATCATCGGTTGTATTAGCACCTGTGATTTTTACCTTATCTATTGCAAGCAGTGTTGTATTATCACCCAAAGTGAAGCCTTTGAGGTTATTCATGTTAATCGTGGAACGATTATCACCTGATATAATACCGTTGATACGCAAGGTACCTTTTGTTTCACTTAATCCTGTAGCCAGAGCATATGCTTCGCCTAAGGTATAAACATTTGACGCACTTCCAAATGAGAAGTTTTTATCGATGGCAACATCATAACTGTTTATAAGGTCAAGCGTATCACCTATGACCGTTGCGGTATTATGCCACTCGGAAGGTACCGTTTCAAGTTTAAGTGTGTCATAAATTCCGTCAACAACGGATTGGGCTCTTGATAATGTTCTTGTGTTTGTTCTTTCTTGTAAGTGAAAAACGTCATCCCATTCAACATCAGTTTCAAGGGGCTCATTTCTATTTTCACTCGTTGATTTGTAATATGCTGTCTTTAAAGCATCCGTAACATCAATATTTGAATTACCACCATGCAGAATTTGTATTGAGAAATCCGGAAGATTTGCAATAACTGTTTCATCACCCAGTAAATTTATTGCTGAAATAATTGCAGTGCCGGCACTTGCGGCGTCTCCTGCAACAACAAAACTATCTGCCATTCCGGCAACAGCGTTGAGATCTATACTAAGATTACCGGTTCCCGTTAGTGCTCCTAAATTGTGCTGAGTTATTGTTCCGTTTGAAACGGTAACAGTTCCGCTGTTTAAATTCAACGTTCCTGTGATTGCGGCTCCGTTATTCATGGTTAATGTGCTGTTAACATTGGTTGTTCCGTTACCCAAAACATTTTGTGCCAGTGTACCCGTTAAATTGAGAGTTCCTGTGTTACTGATAGTTGAACCTAAATTAGCCGTTGAAGTTGTAAGAGTTCCGGCATTAGTTACTGTTCCCGTTATGTTGGCATTGTTTATAAAACTGCCGCCTGTAACTGTTAAAGTACCATTGATTTGAGCGTTGTTTGTAAAGGTACCGCCTGAGTTTGTTACATTTCCCGTTATACCGGAACCGCCGTTGGTAAATGTTCCGCTGTTGAATACGGTGCTTTGATGTATAGTACCGCTGTTAGTAAATGTTCCCGTATTTGATAGAGTTCCGTTGCCGTTTATAGTGCCTTCATTTGTGCCGCCTCCGATTACGGAAGTGCCGTTATTTTTAAGAGTGGCATCAAAACTTATGCTCAAGATATTTTGTTCCAAAGTTCCGACTGTGGTTGTGCCTGATGTTATACTTAAAGAACCTGAAGTGTCTGTATCTATAATTTTTTCAAAATGGTTTGTGCCGCTTAAATTTAATGTTCCGCTGTTATCAATATCGGCAGTTGTATTATCTTCAAATGTCACATTTGACAGGGTTAATGTTCCAAGAGCTTTGTTTGTAATTGCAACGGTACCAAAATTTTTGAAAGATGAAACATCCGATATATCCATACTTTGCGTAGTATTGCCAAGAGTAACACCAGCCCAACCTTGACCATCAATTATTTCATTGTTCCCACTAACAACCAACGAAGTTCCATGTAAAGGCCCTAAGTCCGTTTCAACTTCTTCTGTACCTGAAAGACTATATGTTTTATCAGGTTCAATATCACTTCTTACCTGGAATGCTAATGTATTCATTACTCTGTCAAACTGCAGGATACCTTTATCAGAATCTAAGCCTGATTCTGAACCATCTGACCAATGACCAAAATTAGAATATTTTACATTGTAATAATAATTAATACCTTCAATTCCGTTGTCTGCAATGTCATTAGAAAGTGCTAATATATCTGTATAAGCCGTATTTGTAGTGAGGGTAACAAGAGTAGTATCTGTGGAAGCATCTGCAAGAAAATTAATTGCATCAATAATGATACTGTTGCTGTTTGCCGTTAATGAAGTTGTTGTGAGTGAATCTGCCGTTAAATCGGATAAATCCACATCAAAAGTCCACTTTGTATTATTGTTCAATGTCAATGCACCAACAGACGCTGATGCAATTGCATCATTGATGGTAGAAATTGTACTGCTTCCGGATGTTATTAAATTGGTTAAGGAACCTACTCCGGTCTGTCCTGCCAAAACTGCTGATTCCGTTGAAGTATATGTATGTGAACCCAGTTTTAATGTACCGCCTTGCAAATAAGTATTGTAATTTGTTACAGAATTATTAATTTCAACGGTACCCGTTCCACCGTCAGAATTTATATACATTTTACTGTAATTTGTACCGGATTTTGTTCCAAGTAAGATATCGTTTACAACAATGTTGTTTAGCGGATTTGCGTCAAAATACACTTTTCCGTTTGTGCTGTTTGTGTAAATCGCATTTGATACCGCAGGATTGCTGCCTTTTTTCGTATAGTTGCCGGTAAAATTTACTCCTCGTGTTGCGGTAGAAACAAATTTTAATGTCCCGCTATTGTTAAACGCACCACCACTTTTATCGGTAGTGCTGTAATTACCAAAATAGTTGCCGGTTATACCGCTGATTATGGCACCAGTACCACTGTTATCTACTGCACCACCTTCATTGGCACTGTGATTCCCTATAAAATTACCGACAAGACCGTTTATTGTACCGCCTTGGTTACCTATTGCGCCACCTCTGTTTAAAGCGTAGTTTTCGATAAAATCAGCAGTGATGCTGTTTATTGTTTGGGTATTATAAATCGCTCCGCCATAGCCGTTTCCCATACCGGAATTTGTTGTATAGTTTCCGGTGAAGGTACCGGATAAATTTGTTATTACTCCGGAACTTGTGTTAGCAATGGCGCCGCCGACATTTGCGTGATTTTCTTCAAAATTGCCGGTTATTGTGGTAATTGAACCAAAATTATTTATTGCTCCGCCATAGGCGTTATTAGTGCCTGAACCTGTTGTATAATTGCCGTTAAAGTCAGCAGCAATAGTTCCTATAGTAGCGGATGTTGCATTTTGTATAGCACCGCCTGTACCGCTTGTACTGTCTACATAATTATTTTCAAATAGACCATTTATGGTTGTAATAGTGGCTCTGTTATGTATTGCACCACCATAATCTTTTGCGTGGTTATCATTAAAATTACCGTTGATTGTTGTTATTACTGCCTCATTTGCATTGGCAATAGCACCGCCGGACATTGAATAGTTAGTGTTGAAATTACCGTTGATTTCACCAATTGAAGCACCTGAACTGGTATTAAAAATAGCACCGCCGTATGAAGTGCTGCCCTCTGAAACATTTGTGTAGTTACTTACAAAATCGGCATTAATTGTATCAATAGTACCTGCATTATAAATTGCACCACCGGAAGCGGATAAATCTTCTGTATAATTACCCTTGAAATAAGAATCTCTTGTAGCGCCTATCGTTTCTATTGTTCCCGCATTATAAATTGCACCGCCTTTTGTGTAAGCGCTGTTAGATACGAAATCTCCGGTAATATTTGTAATAGTTGCTATCTTTGTGCCATTTTTAACTTCATTATATATCGCACCTCCAGAACCTCCGTTGACACTGTTGCCGTGGCCTGCGGTATTCCCCGCAAAATTGGCATTAATGTTGGAAATTTTAGCACCTGCACTGTTGTATATTGCGCCGCCATCACCTAATACTTTAGCGGAATTCCCGGTTTCCGAATTTCCAGATGCGCTGTTGTTTATAAAATTACCGTTTATATTTGTTGTTGTGCCTGCTAAAAAAAGCAGTGCACCTCCGCTTTCAGCCGTATTTCCTATGAAATTGGCATCCATTGTCGTTAAATTAATAGTTTTGATGTACATAGCGCCACCGGATTTAGCGGCATTGTTATTTATAAAGCTTCCCTGAATTAGCTTTATGGTATTTTTATTGCCGCCAAAATTTATGGCTCCGCCATTTTCAACTAAGGCATTGTTACCGATAAAATCGCCGATTATTGAATTTACTGTGCCGTTTGCAATAGACATTGCGCCACCGCCGTACTGGTGGCCGGAAGTGTTATACAGAAAATCCCCTATTATGTCGTGAATTTTTGCATTACCGGTGACGCGAAATGCAGCACCTCCGCCTTTATTCTTATCAGGGTCAAACCATGTGCAATCTTTGTAATATCCCGTGTAATCAAGATTTGAGGTATCTTTAATTTCGGTACGGCTATCAGTAGTTATATATTCAATACCTGTTTTATTATCATCGTATTTATAAAAATGATCTGTTAAAACTTTTGTCAATTCACTGTAAGTAGGAATGTTGATAATATCAGTTCCTGCTTCCAGTTCTTCTGCTGTCGGTACGGTAAGTGTATATCCGCTACCTTTCGGCATACTTGGAAGTTCCATATTATCAAGAGTCGGCGGGTCATATACCGTTGCTAAAGTGCCCGTATTTTGTGTCATAAATGCAACTGACACAATTGACGCAAACATTAATCTTTTATATAAATTTCTTCTTTTTTTATTTTCCATGGTAATAATTTTGGCTATGGGCTCGGTGAAAAGCAACTTTAAATCTTGTTAGTTTTTTATAAAGCAAACAAAGTGTGTGAAATAAAACCTGTATTTTGCAAATTTTTTTTCACACTTTTTAATTACTCTTCAACGGTAATTTTATTGTAACTTAAAAATGCTTTTTGTTCAAATAAATCACATAAAAAGGCTAAATTTTACCGTTAAAATTTTTATAAAAAAATAACAGGTGTTCTAAGTACATGATTCATGGGAGTTTCCATGCTTTTGCAAAATTATATTTTTTAGAAAATTATGTTTACTTTTCTTAATAAACAGATATTTATCAAAATAAATTATCCTGAGTTACGGAAGCAACTGCAATATAATTATTTTGTGCAGAGTCATCATTAAAGTAAACAGGCTGTATGTCTGTATAGGAATAGCCGTTTTGCCAGCCGATTACTTCCTGTGCTATTTCGTTTAATGAAGTATCTGCCAGATATAAATGATCTCCCGGTGCGTTGTTTATAATTAGTCCGTCCTGGCCGTAACAGTTATATCCGCACACAAAAGCGGAGGTATTCAGATGGTTATAGAACTTATCAAGGTCAAGATTTAAAATATCCGCACTGTCCCATACATTTATGAGTGAAATGTATTCATCCGTTAATGCTACAGGCGTATACGCGTGGTTTCCGACAATACCAAGTTCAAAATTATTTTCACCATCAATTGTAATCGTTAAATTATTAATTGTTTTCAAATTATTGTATCTGTTCCACAAATCTGAAATCTTTGTTGAATACCCTGCGCCATCATCAGTTGAATTAGCATAGGTCATATTTTCGTTTCCTAAGATATAGTCGGCAAGAGTATTGTATCTTGCAGTCATAACTGAATTATGGCCGTAATCCTGATTAATGGCGATAAGTTTATTCAGTGCCAAGTCGGTTAAAACAACATCCAAATCACCGAATACGTAATGAAAACCTGCAAGTTCATCTTCAGTTACTTCTATTGCATTTAAAAGTCCTGCGTGTTCGTAATTTTGGAATGTAACGGTGTAGGAACCTGAGTTTTGAGTGATACTTACATAATCCGAATAAGAACCGCCCGTTGTTGTAATAGAATTTGATAAACTCAGTATAAATGATAACAACCTGCAGTCGCCACCTTCGTAGCCCTGGTTAAACCATCCTATATTTCCGTCTGCGGAGTTTGGAATATTGGAATATTCTTCTCTTGCATATGCGTAACGTACACTGCTGAGAGGGCTTCCTCCCATAGACAGAGCCAAATCATTCTCGTTATAACTATAACCGTCTAATACGACTCCGTTGTTACCGTCTAAATACTGCTGGTTGCCAAAATATACGATGTAATCATCACCATCTTCACACATTACGACATTGTGACTGCTTTCTCTCAGATAATCTCCGGGACCTCCGGAATCCATTGCGCCGCCAAGTCTTACGATGTCATCCAAATCACCTGTATATATGTTATTATAGTTACCCCAAATAATCAGATTGTCTGCTTGACCTGCACTTGCTCTTATAGTCAGATTATTACCTTCAATACGCAATCTTCCGTTTGAAAGGAAGTTAAGATTTATAGTCTGGGTTGAGGATGATGAAATTCTGTAAGTGTAATTTTCCCCTCCAAAAGGATTTTCAAGAGTGAGAAATAACGGTGTATATTCAACTAAATTCACTCCGTTTTGTTGCGTTCCCCTTGCCATTGCCAATTGAGTATCCGTAAAATGGTATATCGGGTATGTTGTGTTGCCGATTCGGATGTTTTGAACGGAATGATCATAAACGTCTATACCATTGAAACTACCACCGCAAAGTGTTATTTGATCGTTGCCATTACCATAATGGACAAATAATCTAAATCCGTATTCGTCTTTTTCTGTGTAAACCGATGTACCCTCTTCAAATATGAGAGTATCATTACCATAACCGTTCCACACTTCATCCTGTCCGTCACCTTCGTAAAAATACAAATAGTTTGAGCCTGAGCCGCCATCAATGTAGTCGTTGCCCCGACCACCAGTTATGTTATCATTACCGTCATAACCGAAGATTTCATCATAACCCGTACCACCATAGATTGTGTCGTTTCCCTGTCCTCCGCATATATAATTATGACCCGCAGTACCATAGATGGTATTGTTTCCGTAACCGCCGAATATTTCATCATCACCGGTTCCGCCAATCAGGGTATCATTGCCATTACCGCCATCAATATGATTGTTTCCCGAAGTACCGTAAATGGTATCATCTCCGTCACCACCATATATTTTATCATCGCCGGTACCTCCGAAAATTATGTCGTTTCCGTAGTCGCCGTTTATATGGTCATTACCAGCGTCACCGTAGATGATATCATTACCGTTATTGCCAAAGATGGTATCATTGCCGTTACCGCCCCAGATTCTATCTATACCTGAACCGCCATTGATAATATCGTTGCCGTTTTCTCCTTTAATGATGTTAGTGCCGTATTGACCATAGATTCTGTCATTTCCGTTGCCGCCGTATATTATATCATTACCCCTGCCGCCATAAATTTGATCGTTGCCGTTATATCCGTATAATTTATCGTTACCGGCACCGCCATCTATAACATCGGCATTGGTTCCTCCATAAATTGTATCGTTACCGTTTTGGCCGTTAAGCCTGTTTCTGTATCGGCTCTTTCTGAAATTTATAACATCATTACCGTTTCCGCCGTTTACAAGCAGCGCTCTATTCCAGGCTTTTGCAGCAATCCAGGCAATATTATCATTCTTTTTTGTACCTGTAACAATCTTCCCTTTTGGTTTAATATTAGCCATAAATGTCCTCTTTGGTTATATCAGATATTATAAGATTTTACTACCTGACGGCTTGTTGTGTCAAATCTGTGATAACAGGAAATCACGATGATATTTAATTGCTAAATCAAAGGCGTTGTTCAGTGCTTCATTGACTATTTCAACAAGTTCTTCACATTTGCTTTCTACGGCCTGTGTTGCAAGAGTTATAAAATCAAGCTGCGCTTCTCGGGTGCTTTGAACATTATAACCGCCTTTTGCGGTAATAACATTAAGGGATATCATTGCAGATGCTATATCGTGCAATTCATTGAAAGGTTTGTTGTTCTTAGTTTTTGGAATATTTTCCAGTTCTCTTGCAATGTTTATTACGGCTAACTGGTAAGTATCAGCCATTATATCTGCAAGATTTTCAATAGTTGCGTTTTGTATAAATATCGCATTAAATTCGTCATTTATGTAACTTTCTTTAGTGAATGGATTATATTTTGTAGTTAGATCCAGAGAGCCCCTTGCAAGTCCTGCTTTGTCTTCAACATACTCTCTTAAAACATCAGGACAAGTTTTTATTGTGTAGAAAGTTTCATTTTCCTGCTTAACTTTTTTCCAGGCGTATTTCATATTTTTTGAGAACAATTTTTGCGCCCATTCGTTTTCAGTCCAGAATTTTTGCATAAGCCTGCTCTGCTCTTTTGTCAAATGTGCAGGATTAATTTCTGTATCAACAGAGACTCCGTTTTTCTTAAAGAAATTGCTTAATGCTTTTTTGATATTCTCCGAACCACTCATATTCCAGGTCTTTTTTACGACTCTTGAAAAAATTTCGGAGTCTTTGGGATTTTCTTTTAAAAATCCTTTCTGTCTTTCGGACATTTCGTATATTTTTTCAGGGTGCTCTTCATAATATCTTATTAAACCTTCGGATATTCTTTTTTTGTGTTCATCTGATAACGGACCTCGTTTTATGTAAACAGGTTCGCCCTCAAGTTCCTGTGCTTTTCTGTCCAGAGCGGCAAGACGTTTTTCGGTCATTTCTCGCGTCAGGCGTTCATTATATTCAGGATCGGAAAATTTTAAAATATGTCCGTAATCTCTGCTTGCAAGCGGGATATTGAGTTTTTTCATGGTGTAATATAGGTCGCAGCCGTCAGAATATTTTTTTAAGTCGTTAAGCGAAAACCCTTCTCCCCAATATAATTTTATTAACTGAACTGTTAAATCTTTATCGCTATCAAAATATTCCGTTTCGCCGTTTAAAAATTTTGTTATAAAAGAACCTCTGTTGGCTGATGTTTCAACATCATAAACAGATACAACATCTTTAAATTCGGGAAATTTTTCTTTGATTTTCAAAAGGGAAGAACAATTTTGAAGTGCTGAAAAATATTCTTTGTGGGCGGCGATAAGAGTCTTTTTTCCGTTTCCTGCGGTTTCAAGAAACATTCCAAGCCATTCCCTTATATTGGGCGGGTATATTTGAAGATTTTTTAATGCCAATATGTCCAGTTTGCGGACAGTTTCGGTTAAATTAAGGCTGTAACCGCCTTTAAACGGCATATAGTATGCAGGATTATAAGCATAACCGGTTGTTGCTTCTTTTTTTGTACCATCTTCGTTATTTTTTGTATTCTGTTTCGGGTAATTGTATATTTGATTATAATTTTGTATTCTGTCTATTTTCATTCGGCTGCCTCAACATACTAAAGTCCGTGAAAATAAAATTTGCTACTATTTTTTCAGTATATTAAAATTTTTTAAGTTTATTTTTTTATATAAGTTTCATAAACTGCTTTATAAAATTTAGGTCTTAAGAAAAACAGCGGTTTACGTTTAAAATACAGAAGAAGTGAAAGTATTTGATTATCCCTTGTCCAGTGGATAAGATCTTTTTCGGATAGTTTCCACGGTGTTAGTTGAAGGTATTTGAAATATAAATTTCTGTGGTAACTGAAAGATATCCATCGCCAAGGTTTTCTTTTTGAAACGTAGTGAACAATATTCGGATTTTTAATATAACTTGAACGATTAGTGAAATTAGATGATTGTACATTCCAGGTATCATCAACTATTTTTATTCTGCCTCTGCAAACCTCATTTATAATTTGCTGGTCGCCGACTTTTATTTTATCAAAATTGTTTTTTGTCCAGTTTAAAAATTCATCTTCAACATTTTCTTTCCGCATATTTTTTAAATCAAATACGAGAACTCCTGAGTTTACATATGTCGGATTTTTCTTGAGCATTTGTTTGTTTATATCCAAAACTCCTGCCATAAGATAATTGTCGGTATTTGTGTTAAATAATTCCTCTAAACTTGAATTTACAACTGTATCGCAGTCAAAATATATTATTTTGTCAACTTCGGGAATAAGCGAGGATAACTTTAGCCGATAGTATGCCGGAATGGTTATGTATTTATGTGTTTGAATTTGTGCATAATCTTCAAACATTGCAGAATCTACTTTGACGAATTTTATATTACAGTCTTTAATTTTTTTAAGAGATAAAATTTCTTGTTTATGTTCATCCGAAATTTCGCCGTCTAAAATATAGAAATTAAGTTTGTCGGAGGGGTTGGCATTGGTCAGTATAGATGCAATAGTTACACCAGCATATGTTGAATAATTATCGTCGCAAGAAAGACATACATTTATATCACTCATCCCAAATCCCTCTATTTAATTCACATTATTGACCGGTGAAATTTCTTTTGCAATAGTTATTTTTTTTATATTCAGCAAATTCTTTAAGCTGTTTAGCACTAATATTTCACTTTCAAAATGTCCTATATCAATTATTGGTATTTCTGAGTCAACGGCGGTATGAAATTTTAAGTCGCCTGTTACAAAAATGTCTGCTCCATTATCCTTTGCCTCCTGCCAAAATTCCGTTCCGCTTCCTGAACAAAATGCAATTTTTTTGATTTGTGCAATATTTTGTTTGTTTGATATTCTGATATTTTTAGATACGTTTTTTAAACTTTCAATTAAATTGTTGAGTGATAATTCCGAAGACAAAGTGCAGAAACGGAGATATTCGTGGGACTGATTTTCGTCTTGAGTGAATGCGAGAGCTTTTATTAAAGTTTCTGTTGTGCCGTTTGGAGCTTTATCAAGATTTGTGTGAGCACAATACAGATTTATTCCGCAATTAAAATCAAGTGGTACAAAAAATAACGGATGGTGAGAGATTATCATATCACAGCTATTTTCTTTTGCCTGATTTATTACATCTTTTGTTATGGTCAGGCAGAGCATAATTTTATTGACATCGGTATTGGGATTATCAATAATCCACCCCGATAAATCCCATTCGTCTGCTGTTTCGGGCGGTGCAACGGCTTCTATTTTTTTAACAAGGTCATACTTATTCATCCTTAGTAATCCTGCCTATAATTTCTTTTGCAATTACGGATTTTGAAGCCTTTTCAAGCGTTTCTGCCGTTCCGTTTTTATAAAGAATTGTAACTTCGTTATCATCACTGCCAAAGCCGATATCAGCGCGAGAAATATCGTTCGCGATTAAGTAATCACAGCCTTTTTTAGATATTTTTTCTTTTGCGTTATTCAGTAAATTTTCGCTTTCTGCGCAGAAACCGATTATTTTTGTTTTTAAATTTTTTTCTTTTTTTATTTCGCAAATAGTTTTCAAAATATCGGGATTTTTGACAAGAGTAAGCGTTAATTCATCAGTTTTTTCGCTCTTTTTAATTTTTTGTGTCTGCTGATTTTTAACTTTGAAATCAGCAACTGCAGCTGCCATAAACACAATATCCTGATATTCAAGATTATTTTTTACTGCATTGAGCATATCTTCTGCGGATTTAACATTGATTATGTTAAAACGATTATCAGTAACGACTTTTGTAGTTACAAGGGAAACTTTAGCTCCTGATTCATAGGCTTCATTGGCCAAAGCGTAACCCATTTTCCCTGATGAATAGTTTGAAATATATCTTACGCAGTCAATTTCTTCTATTGTGCCGCCCGATGTTATTAAAACTTTTTTACCGGCTAACTTTTTTTTTTGCGTAAGTTCTTTTTCTGCCGCATCATAAATTTTGCTGAGTTCGCAAAGTCTGCCGTTACCCTCAGTTCCGCACGCAAGAAAACCGCTTTCAGGTTCTATTATGTTGTATCCCAAACTTTTTAATTTTGAAATGTTTTCTTTGATTATCGGATTATCCCACATATTCGTATTCATTGCAGGGGCTATAAACACAGGTTTTTTGAATGCGCAGGCAACTGATGTCAAAAGGTTATCGCAAATTCCGTTTGCAAGTTTTGAAATTGTATTTGCAGTTGCGGGAGCAATAACCATAATATCTGCACTGTCAGAAAGTGCTATATGTTCAGGTTTATAATCAGGAATTTCAAATTCGTTTACATAGACATTATTCTGAGATAATGTTTGGAGAGTTAATTTTGTTACAAAATTGAGAGCATTTTCAGTCGGTATAACAGTAACATCTGCACCGTTGCGTTTAAACATTCTTATGAGTTCGCAGATTTTATACGCTGCAATTCCGCCTGTTATGCCGATGAGGATTTTTTTGTCTGCCAGATTACCCATTTTTCACCTCACGCTTAACTATGTTTTCTAACTCTGTTACTGCATTTTCAACACTGTCGTTGACAATGGTGTAATCGTATAATTTAGCACGTTCAATTTCAATTTTAACTTCGGAAAGTCTTTTTTGAATAGCGTTTTCATCTTCTGTATGACGGCCACGGAGTCGTTGTTCAAGTTCTTCAAGACTTGGCGGTACTATAAAGATAAGTACGCTTTCGGGAATTTGTTTTTTGATATTCAGCGCACCTGTTGTTTCGATTTCCAGAATTACATTTTTACCATTATCAAAACAATCTTTTACGAAGGATTTTTTTGTGCCGTACATGTTTTGTGCAAACTCAGCCCATTCAAGAAATTCATTATTATCAATGCTTTTCAGAAAATCATCTTTTGAGATATAAAAATAATTTACTCCGTCAATTTCACCAGGGCGGGGTTTGCGTGTGGTGCAGGAAACAGACAGAATAAAATCATGGTTTCTGTCTAAAAATTGCTTTAGGACAGTACCTTTTCCTACTCCTGATGAACCTGAAATTACAAATAATTTATTTTTCATATTTCGCCCATTCTACCACAAAAAATAAAAATTTGACTTTCCCCAAAAATAAACCAAACTGTTGGTGATGTCTCTTTTACTGATAAACTTTCGCTGATGCTGCGAAAGTATTCCTACAAAGCCGCTTTCAACTCCTTTAGCGGCTATTTTTCTTAAAAGAGCGGGGAAATCAGAGATTTCCCCTTTGAGGCAGGCTGTCAAATGCAGGATGTACAGAGTCCTGCAGCAGCCTTAGGCATTATTGCCCCGCCGCTGAATTTGTACAGCCATATAATCATGACAAAATTCGGCTTAGAGTACTGGGACAATAAATTCGCATCACATTGTTATTTTAATTTTCTCTTTTAACAAAAACATTAAACAAGCACACTATATTTTAAAAAGTAAATATTAGACTTTAAGGGAATGTATAAAATATTCATTTTTGTCATAGTTCAGTATTGATTATTTTATGGAGAGCGAAATATGGCGATAGATATGATTATGTTTGATTACAGAGATGCGGAAGAAGATTTTTTTAAAGATTTTGATAAAGGGTGTTTTGAAATAAAATTTGTTAAAAAAGGTATTACGGAAGAGGTTCTGAAAAGTTTTCCTCAAAATTATCTGGATAATGTTACTGTTATAAGCGTTTTTATAACCGAAAGAATTGATGAAAGCGTTCTTAAATATTTGAAAAATCTTCGGGTTATTTCAACACGTTCAACGGGTGTTAACCATATTGATCTGGAATACTGCAAAAGCCGCGGAATTGCCGTTCTGAACGTAATGAATTACGGTGCTCAGGCGGTTGCCCAATATACCATGGGTTTAATTATTGCTATGGTCAGAAATATCGTAGCTGCTGATTTATTTATGCGCAAAGGCGAATGTGCGGAAAGAAGTTTTATAGGTCATGATTTGAATGCTCTTACTCTGGGGGTTATCGGAACGGGTACCATCGGGGGCGGAATTTGTCAGCTTGCAAGCGGTTTTGGGATGAAAGTGATTTGCCACGATATTTTTCCAAAATCAGAACTTGTTTACAGGTGCGGTGTAGAATATGTGACTTTGGATAATTTGCTTGAGAGGGCTGATATAGTGAGTATAAATGTTCCTTATACGGTAAGTAATAAAGATATGATCGGCGAAGAACAATTTAAAAAAATGAAGAAACAACCATACATTATAAACACGTCACGAGGCGAGCTTGTTAATCTGAATGCACTTAAGCATGCGCTTAAAACCGGCTTGATAAAGGGTGCTGCTTTGGATGTTTTATCGTGTGAAACATTGGTGTTCCGTCATAACTGTGATGTAAACAATTTGCCGGATGATACAAGAAAAATGTGCATTGTTGAAATGGAAATTATTGAAGATTTAAAAACAATGGATAATGTAATAATAACACCGCATATAGCGTATGAAACCAAAGAGGCGGTAGAATATATTCTGCAGGCAACAATGAACAATATACGGGATTATTTTAAAGGCGAACATAACGGAAGAGTGGTTTAAATTATTTTAAGGATATGTTATAATGTAAGTCATGAGAGTTGGTTTTATACCGTTGGATAACAGACCGGTATCTTACGATTTGGTCAGAATGACATCCGAAATATCCGGGGATGTTGAAGTTTTGTTGCCTGATTTATCACTGTTGGGAGGGCTTGAAAAACCGTCTGATATTGAAGGAATTTTGGCTTGGATGGAACAGGCGGACAACATTGACACGTTTATAATTGCGCTTGATACAATTGCATACGGCGGTCTGGTGCAGTCAAGAAGAAGTAATGATGATTTAAAAACTATTTTACACCGATTAGAGCGTCTGAAAAAAATTATCAAAGGGAAAAAGGTTCTTGCTTTTTCAAGCATAATGCGGATTTCAAACAACAATGTCAATACGGAAGAAAAACCGTACTGGGAAATTTGGGGCGAAAAAATCTTTGAATATTCCTATAATCTCCACAGATACGGTTTTACCGAAACCGACGTTCCGAAAGATATTCTTGAGGATTATCAAACTACGCGCGACAGAAATTTTGCAGTAAATAAATTCTATATTGAAATGCAAAATGACGGTTATTTCAGCGAATTAATTTTTTCAAAAGACGATTGTGCCGAATATGGTCTGAATATTGTTGAGGCTTATGAACTTGGCCAAATGGGCGGTAAAGTTAAAACAGGTGCGGATGAAATACCGCTTATGCTTTTGGCGAAGTGTTTTGACGGGGAAGTCAAAATTTGTCCCGTTTATACAGCGGATAATCAAAAGCATTTAATATCGAATTATGAGGATATTTCAATTTCAACCTGCGTGAAAAATCAGATAGAATTTTCGGGCTGCCGTGTTTCTGATGAAAACGAAGCGGATGTTATCTTAGTGGTTAATAATTTTGAGAAATATCAGGGTGAAATTGTAATGGGAATACCGACAGAGCCGTTTAAAGGTGAATTTATTCCGCCGGATAAGCTTTTTGCCGTAGCGGATGTAAGATACGCAAATGGAAGTGACAATGCTTTTGTAAAACAACTTTTACCTTACATGCTGAGAGAAAATTTTCTTGGATACGGAGCCTGGAATACTTCTGCTAATACTCTTGGCGCTTTAGTATCTCTTATTAAAATCTATTTTTATGCAGTCAACAAAGGAACATTAAATAAAACGGCTTTGGATAAAGTTAATCTCACAAGATTGCTGGATGATTGGGGCTATCAGGCAAATGTCAGACAAAAACTCAGAAATTCCGATCACAAAAAAATATCAGCCCTTATGAAACCTTACGAAAAATTATTGCAAAAAATGTATAAAACAAAATACAAAATAAGTTACTCATTCCCGTGGAACAGACTTTTTGAGGTGAGAATTGAACTTATTTGATGTTTTTATACTTGGTTTGGCGTTAGGTATTGATTGTCTTGTAGTTTCTTTTGCACAGGGAATTTGCGTATGCTGCAAGTGCAAAAAAGTATCTCTGCGTATAGCGACAATCATGGGATTATTTCAGGGCTTAATGCCTGTAATAAGCTATTACCTGACAAATTTTGTATACAAATACATTGCGCCTCTTTCCAAGCCGATAGTTTTCGGGATATTTATGTTCCTTGGTATAAAAGTTATTATGGAAGCTTTTGGTAAAGAAGATACCACTTCAAACTATAAATGTAACTGGAAATGGTTTATTCTGCTTGGAGTTTTGACAAGTATAGATGCTTTCGGTGCGGGAATTTCACTTAAATTAACCTCAACACCGATTTTGTCATCGGCCTTGATTATTGGAATTATGTCGTTTTTAATGTCAGTTTCCGGATTTTTGTGCTCAACGTTTCTGGCATCCGTTAAAACAAAATATTTAAACCTTATGGCAGGTTTGATTTTAATATTTTTGGCAATAAAAAATTTGTTTTAAAAAAGAGCGGTTTTTAAATTAAGCCGCTCTTTTTGTAATTCATAAATCATTATTTATTATAATTCGCCTCTTTTGCGTTTACGTGCCTCCATTTTCAAATCTTCCGAACCTAAATTAGCATCCGGATTAAGCATTTCTTCTTCAAGACGTTTTTCTTCTTCTTTTTCAGGCTTAATTTCTTCAGGTTTTTCTTCTTCAGCAACTTCTTCGCCTTGCGGAGGAACAATCGTATTCACTTCAGGCTGAACTCTGTCCTCAGGACCTAATTCGGGATTTGCCTGCTCCTGTTCTGCCTCAGGTGGATTTTGAACTGCTTCCGCTGTTGCTGCCTGACCTGATTCAGGTAATTCATTTATAGCCATATTGTCGTTTGTAATGTTGTCCAATTCCTGAGTAAAGTCTATACCACCGTCTAACATTTGATATGTTACAGTATCTGCGACATTTGTTGCTGCTGCCATTTCTCTTGCCCATCTTGCTACGGCAGGATCCTGTTCTTCAACATCATCCATATTTTTTTGGATTTCTTGAAGAGTTTCCGTTCGCCAATTTCTTTTTACTTTGTCAAGATCTGCACCGCCAATTCCGTCAATTGCCATTTTGAATACTCCTATCTTTATTATTTACATGTATTTTTTTCGGATTTTTTATTTCAAAACTTTAATATTGTAACAAAAAGTTTACAATATTTTATATAAAAAGGCAATATTTTTTATCTAATTGTTTTTATATATTTAAGAGAGATAAAGAGAGAGAAAAATCATGCAGACGTTATTATTTTCAGCAGAAATTGCTAACAATTACAAAGAAACATCAGATGCCGTTAATGAAAACATGAATTACAAACCTGTTATCAGAAAAAGTTTAAGCGGTTTGTTAAAACAATCATTTTTCCACGGAGCAACGAGATTTGGTGTAACAAATTTCATCGCCTAGTTTGTCCGGGTATTGATTTTTGTGCTAGAATGAACTTATGAAGGATGTTCAAAAGTTCAGAGATAATCGTAATGTTGATATTCAAAAGGTAGGGATTAAGAATTTTGAATTGCCTTTAATTATTCAGAAAAAAGGCAGTAAGGATAATCAGACAGTTTGTGCAAATGCAAGAGTGAGTGTTTCTCTGCCGAAAGATTATAAAGGCACACACATGTCACGTTTTGTTGAAGTGTTGAACAAGTGGCAGACACGAAGCCTTACCGGCTTTGATATGAAAAAGTGCCTTACAGAAATTATCAAAAAACTTGAGGCGCAAAGCGGTGAATTAGAGTTTAAATTCAAATATTTTATTGAAAAAGTATCTCCTGTTACAAACAATGTATCTCAGATGAGTTATGAATGTTCTTTTATGAGTGAAATTAAGGACAATAAATACAGGTTTATTCTGGGGACTGTTGTTCCGGTTACTACTTTGTGTCCATGCTCAAAAGAAATTTCCGATAACGGGGCGCATAACCAAAGAGCAATGATTTCCGTTAAAGTTTCTTATGACGAAAACAAAGGTTGCATCTGGCTTGAAGATTTGATAAAAACAGTTGAGGATTGTGCATCGTGTCCTATTTATCCTCTGTTGAAGCGTGAAGATGAAAAATTTGTAACCGAACGTGCGTGGGAAAATCCTAAATTCGTTGAGGATGTTTTGAGAGATGTTGTCCTGAAACTGCGTGAAAATAAGCTGGTTGACGAGTTTGAAGTTGATTGTGAAGCCTTTGAAAGTATTCATAATCACTCAGCCTGGGCATATCAAAAGGAGGCGCGCTAAATGAAGATTATAATCGGTTCGGATCACGGCGGATTTAATTATAAAAACAAAATAATAGATTACTTAAAATCGCAAAATATTGAAGTGGAAGATGAAGGCACGTATTCATCAGACTCCTGTGATTATCCGGTATTTGCAAAAAAAGTTGCCAAAATTGTTGCACAGGCAAATTCCGATGATGTAAGAGGAATTTTGATTTGCGGAACCGGTATCGGAATGTCGATTACGGCAAATAAAGTTAAAGGTATCAGGGCGGCGCTTTGTTCTGATTTATTCAGTGCAAAAGCAACAAGAGAGCACAACAATTCAAATATATTATGTCTTGGAGAAAGGGTTTTGGACGAAAATTTGATGCTAAAAATTGTTGAAATCTGGCTGGATACTCCGTTTTCAAACGAAGAAAGACACATAAGACGTATAGAGATGATAGAGAAAGACTAAAATATGGATAAAAATGTAAATTCAAAACAACTGGCATGTATTGTTGCAAGAATAGCGGATGACAAACTGGGCAAAAATATTTCTGTTTTAAATATCAGCAATGTATCTTCGCTTGCCGATTATTTTGTTCTTGTAACAGGTGATTCAACTCCGCAGGTCAGGGCGCTGACGGAAGATATTTCCAAACGTATTAAAGAATTGTTTTCACGCTTGCCTGTAAAGACTGAGCGTGACAGTAAAAATAGGTGGAATTTACTTGATTACGGGGACGTTGTGGTTCACGTTATGCACAAAGATGAACGCGATACTTATGCTATTGAAAAATTCTGGAGTAATGCTTATTGCATAACTGAAGATGAATGGCTAGAACTTTCAAAAGAATATTCATTATATTAACTTTTGAAAAGAAATTGCAAACAAATTGCAAACAACGTATAATCGGAATATTGTACAATTAAAGGAACATTTATGAGAGAATTATTAGAAAAAGGCAGACAGGTTACTATTGTGCCGACAGATTTTAAAAATGTAAACAAGGGTGTTATTACGGAAGTTTCTGCAGACGGGTTTACTGTTGAACTTAATTATGAGCCGGAAGGTTTTTTAAGACGCAATTATTGCGAATTTTATACACAAAACCAGTACGGAACGCTTTATTTTACCTCATTCCCACAGGAAATCAAAGGTAAAACTCTCAGAATTGCTAACCCTGCAAAACATAAATATCTTCAGCGCCGTCAATATACCCGTGTTAAGTACCTAAAGGATTTGGAAATTTCTGATAAAAACGGAAAACATAAAATTCACGTACTTGACGTGTCAGCCGGCGGTATGAAATTTACAAGCAAAAAAGCCATTGACATAGACAGCAAGTTCTCTGTTGAATTGCCGTTATCATCTGTTCAGAGTGTTAAATGCAAATTTTCACCGATACGTATTGAAAAAGGTAAAGAATATACTGTTTCCGGAATGTTTATTTTCTCCGGCGGACAAGGAAAAATGCTTTTAACCCAGTACTGTGCAAAGAAAAATATTGAATTAAGAAACAAATAATGAGTTTAATTAATTTACTTAAAAAAAATTATAAAAAAGCCCTTTTTACCACACCATCACACGATAGGGGCTTTTTTATCGTGCATAAATTTATGCAGTTTTACAAAAAAGACATTTCGGAAACTGATACTCATAATCCTGTTGAGGCGCTTGAAAAAGCCCAGGAGCGTGCTGCCAAAATATACGGTGTTAAATATACAAAATTTCTCACAAACGGCTCAACTTCAGGTATCATAGCAGCGGTTTTGTCATGCGTTGAAAAGGACGATAAAGTTTTGATCTGGAAAAATGCACACAAATGTCACAAAAATGCAGTTGAACTTGCAGGCGCTGAGCCTGTTTTTTACGATTTACCTTATGACGAAAACTGGGGAATACACAAGCCTCTTGAGCCGAAAAAACTTGAAGAAGTACTTAAAGATGACGGCATAAAAGCAGTTATTGTAACTTCTCCGAGTTATGAGGGAATTGTATCCGATATAAAAAGCTTGTCGCAGGTTTGTGCGAGTTACAATGTAAAATTCATTGTTGATGAGGCGCATGGCGCTTTGTATCCGTTTAGTAAAGAACTTCCGGAAACATCTGTCGGAATTGCGGATTTTACAGTTCAGTCTTTGCATAAAACTGCAGGTGGCTTAAATCCGACAGCACTTTTGCATTCAAAAGAAATTAATCCTCAGTCGGCACTTGATAAAATAAACACGACATCGCCGTCTTATCCTTTACTTATGAGTATTGAGACGAACATCAATTACCTTAATTCTCAAAAAGGAAAAAAGAAAATATCTAAACTCATTGAAGATATAAAAGATTTGCGGAAAAATTGCAATGGTGTTGAATTTGGCGGTGATGACATCACAAAAATTCTTGTTAAAATACAGCATCTTGCGGGAACTGAGTTATCTGAAATTTTGTATAACGATTTTAATATTGAAGATGAAAAAACAAATTCAGTATCCACAATGCTTTTGACAGGGCTTGGTACTTCGGATAAAAAACTCAAAAAGCTTGAATATGCGATTAAAAAAATATCTGAGAGGGTAAAAAAATGAACACACTGGCTCAATTTTTACAGAAAAAACGTGATGAAGTCGGTTTGAGCCCGAAAGGTCTGGCGCAGAAAGCCAATGTGCCATTATCATTAATTGAAGATTTGGAAGCGGGTAAAGAGTTGTTTATGCCCGTAACAGTCCGCCAAAGTTTAGCTAAAGTCCTTAAATGTTCTCCTGTTGAAATTCGTCAGCTTGAAAAGGATTTGGTGTTTAATACTCCTTCATTTGAGGTTATAGAAAGTTTAAAAGAACTCATATTAAAGGGTTCGGGCGGGCTGAAGTGTCCCGTTTGCGGCGCGGATTTGGTCACAAAAGTAGAAAAAATGTACGACCTTGAAGACAGAGAGGTCTTTCACCCCAAAGCCC
This sequence comes from bacterium, assembly GCA_017652265.1. Taxonomy (GTDB): domain Bacteria; phylum Cyanobacteriota; class Vampirovibrionia; order Gastranaerophilales; family Gastranaerophilaceae; genus Gastranaerophilus. Next base: position 19,970 of record JAGCBH010000013.1, on the reverse strand, counting down.
ATTGCTCAAAGTGCTTTTTCCAGATAAGTTAATGCTTTTATTTTTTAGGAATTTTCTTATCACTTTTGGTGATAATTAATTTATCATTTTCCATAGTATAACGTATCATATCTTTTTCAGGATTTACATCTAAAAATCCCAAAATTGTTGAATTGATACTTAATGCCCAACCGTTTCCGTTTCTCATCAATTTTCTGTCTATCGTCATATTTTTACCCTTACGATGTACTTGACGAGATTATACCTTTTGTATATATAAATTTATAATATGACAATGTACCATATATAGTATGTATAGATAAGGACTAAAATATGGATAACAAAGACTTTATTTATGCTGATTTAGAAACAAAACTTGTTACTATACAGTCAAGTTTGCAAGGTGTAAAGAGTTCATTAGAAATTTTGCAAAATTATTTGGATAATGATTTTCAAGATGAAACTGCCCGAAAAGCAAATTCTATGCTTGATGTCATTGTCCCGCAAGTAGATTTAATTATAAATGAACAAGAAACTTTGATTTCTATTTTAAATAAGTAAATCTATATCAACAGATATTTTTTTGCACACTCAAACATGCTGTTTATGAGTTCGGAATTGGAATAAACATTCATTCCGTTGATTTCAAGCACTTCTTTTAACCGTTTTTCCCAAAGGGAATAGATATCGTCTTTTGAAAGTTTTAATGTTTCACCAATCATCGCTAACTCCTGATAATCAATCGGGATAGGTGTTGCACCTCTCAGTATATCAACTATTTCGAGTCGTTTTTTACGAGGGAACGATTTGAGAAAATTTACAACAGACATTTTTGATTTTTTTAAAATATCTTTTATAAACATGACACTTTCATCAATAAATCGCGGTTCTTGCGGAATTTTGTATTCCTCAAAAACTTCAGGTTCAATTTCCATAACGGTCGCAATACGTTCTAGTGTTGTACAACGTGTTGAAAAGGGGATACTTTCGTCAATCAGGTTATAAACGTAAGAGAGTGTTACTCCTATCATTTCCGCAAAATCTTTTTTATGAAGCGAATTTTTCTCTAAAAAATTGCTAACGATTTCGGCACTTTTTTTATCAGTTTTAGTTTTCATAATCAATAACTCCTTATACGATAAATTTAAGAATTATTTTTATTTTTGTTAAGCGAAAGTTCGCTAATCTGAACAGGTAATTTATATTTGATATAGAATTAGAAGTATAAAAGGAGAAAGTAATTGAAACTTATAGCCGGTTTGGGTAATATTGGTGAAAAATATCTTTTTACAAGGCATAATGCCGGTTTTATGCTGCTTGATAAAATGGCCTATGACTTTGGTTTTTCCTTTAAAGAAGATAAGAATCTGAAATCATTTGTCGCCAGAGCAAGGTTATTTGATGATGAATTTATTCTGATAAAGCCGACAACATTTATGAATTTGTCGGGTGATGCTTTAATCGCGATTATGAATTATTACAAGATAGACGTTAAAGATATTCTTGTTGTATTTGACGATTTGTCGCTTGATGTCGGCAAAATCCGTTTTCGTCCAAACGGTTCTGACGGCGGTCATAACGGTATAAAATCAATTATAAAAAATCTTAAAACCTCCGATTTCGCAAGGTTAAAAATAGGTATCGGGCCGCAGCCACCAATACCTGCAGAGAATTTTGTTCTTCAAAATTTCGGTAAAGAGGATTTGGAAGAACTGAAAAACGTTCTGACGAAGGGAATTGAAGGGATAGAATGTTATTTTAAAGAGGGAATGGAAAAAGCACAAAACCGTTATAATTAACATGTTTGTGTTATAATTTTGTCAAAGACTTTTGGAGTATACAATGATAAATTTGTTATTAAAGATGTTAGGGGATCCTAACGAACGTAAGATTAAAAACATAATGGGGATAATTGAGCACATTAATGCGTTAGAACCGCAATTTGCGGAAATGACTGATGAACAGTTAAAGGCAAAAACGCAGGAATTTAAAGAAATTTTGGCTCAAAGAAAAACATCTGACGATTTTAATACGGACAGAAAATTAGAAAAGGAGGCTCTGGATAAAATCTTGCCGGAAGCATTTGCAACAGTCAGAGAAGCAGGCAGACGTGTTTTAAATATGCGCCATTTTGACGTTCAGCTGATAGGCGGATATTTTCTTCATAACGGTCATATTGCTGAGATGAGAACAGGTGAAGGTAAAACTCTTGTTGCAACTTTGCCGGCATACCTTAATGCCCTGACGGGTAAAGGTGTTCATATCGTTACCGTTAACGATTACCTTGCTAAACGTGATAGCGAATGGATGGGAAAAATCTATGAATTTTTAGGTTTAACCGTTGGTGTTGTGCTTTCCAATGTTAGAGGTGCTGACGAATATGAGCAAAAAAGGCGCGCTTATAATTGCGATATAACATACGGTACCAATAATGAATTTGGTTTTGATTACCTGAGAGATAATATGGCGCAAAGTGCCGAAATGCTTGTTCAAAGACCATATAATTATGCAATTATAGATGAAGTTGACAGTATTTTAATTGATGAAGCACGTACTCCGTTAATTATAAGCGGCCGTCTTGATAAATCCGCAGAAACCTATGTTTTGATGTCAAAGATTGTTCTTCAGCTTGAAAAAATCAAAGATTATGAGGTTGATGAGAAGAATAAAAACGTAATTTTGACTGAAGACGGTATTGATCATGCGCAGGAATTGCTTGGTATTAAAGATTTGTTTGATGTATCAACTCAGTACGCTCATCATCTTTTGCAGGCATTAAAAGCAAAAGAACTGTACATAAAAGATACGGATTATGTTGTTAAAGACGGTGAAGTCCAAATAGTTGATGAATTTACCGGCCGTATAATGGAGGGCAGGCGCTGGTAAGAAGGTTTGCATAAGGCTATTGAAGCAAAAGAGGGTGTAAAAATTCAGGATTAAACTCAAACTCTTGCAAGTATAACCTATCAAAACTTGTTCAGACTTTATCCGAAACTTGCCGGCATGACAGGTACTGCCATGACGGAAGAAGCGGAATTTGGCAAGATTTATAATCTTGAAGTTACTGTTATTCCTACAAACATGCCTGATATAAGAATAAATTATCCTGATAAAATTTATAAAAACGAAAAACAAAAATTCCTTGCGGTTGTGGATGAAATTGCAGAAATTCACTCAACAGGCAGACCTATTTTGGTTGGTACAATAAGTATTGAGAAATCAGAGTTGGTTTCCGAATTACTTAAACAACGAGGAATAAAACACAATGTTTTGAACGCAAAACAGCATGAAAAAGAAGCTTATATCATTGCTCAGGCTGGCAGAATCGGTGCGGTTACGATTGCAACAAATATGGCTGGTCGTGGTACCGATATTCTCTTAGGCGGTAATGCCGAATACATGGCAAAAGAAGAATTAGATGCAAGAGGTATCACTCCTGATGATCCTAATTATAATGTGATTAAAAATGATGCGCTTAACCAAGCGATGGCAATAACGGAAGAAGAACATAAAAAAGTTGTTGCACTGGGCGGACTTCATGTAATAGGTACGGAACGCCACGAATCCCGCCGTATTGATAACCAGTTAAGAGGTCGTGCGGCACGTCAGGGCGATCCTGGTTCAACAAGATTTTTCTTGTCGCTGGAAGATAATTTAATGAGAATTTTTGGCGGTGATAAAATTACTGCCGTTATGAACATGCTCAATGTTGAAGAGAACATGGCTATTGAAAATAAACTTATTACAAAACAAATAGAATCGGCTCAAAAGAAAGTGGAAACATACCACTTTGATATAAGAAAACATGTTTTGGAATATGACGATGTCATGAACGTTCAGAGGGAAAAATTCTATGCTCAAAGACGTAAAGTTCTTTTCGGTCAGGATGTTTCCGAAGACATTTTGTATATGATAGAAAAAGAAACCGAAAGAATTTTGGGAAGTTATATTGCACCCGGAATGAATCCTGATGAATACGTTTATGAAGATCTGGAAACAATGGTTAAAGAAATTCATTCAACGTTCCCGCAGCTTTCAGGTATCGGTGTTAAAGATGTTCAGGGTATAAAATTTGAGACGATTTATGAAAAAATTAAAGACCTTGCACTTGACGCTTATAAAACTCATGAGGCAGCTCTGATTAATTTTTACAACAGCGTTTTGAGTAAATATGATCCTAATTTCAGACCACAGCAGCCGTTCACATCAGACAATATGGTTAGAGGACTTGAACGTGATATTTTGCTTAAAATCATTGATGCAAAATGGATTGATCACTTGAATAACATTGATATAGTTCGCGACAGTATCGGGCTTCGTGCATACGGACAGAAAGATCCGTTGATTGAATATAAAAAAGAAGCATACAATCTTTTCAATAATATGATGTTTGATATTCAGAGAGAAACCGTAAAATACCTGTTCCGTATGAAATTTGGTATTCAAATTATGAATGATACGGTTGAAGAAATGGGAGATGAACAGTAATGCTCAGAACAGGAATAGTAGGACTGCCGAATGTAGGTAAATCAACGTTATTTAATGCACTAACTTCAACCAGAAATGCGCAAAGTGCAAACTATCCGTTTTGTACTATAGAGCCGAATGTCGGTGTTGTTAACGTGCCTGATGAAAGACTTGAAATCTTAGCAAAATTATGTAAGACAAATGTAATTATCCCGACGGCAATAGAATTTGTTGATATTGCAGGTTTGGTTAAAGGTGCAAGTAAGGGGGAAGGTTTAGGTAACCAGTTTTTGCACAATATAAGAGAAGTAGATGCTATTATTCAGGTTGTACGGTGCTTTGATGATGAAAATACTATTCATGTTGCAGGTAAGGTTAACCCAATTGATGATATTGAAACTATAAATACGGAACTTGCCCTGGCTGATATGGCCTCTGTTGAAAAACGTCTGGCGCGTATTACAAAACAGGCAAAAAGCGGTGATAAAGATTCTATTGCAGAAGAAAAAGTATTAAATAAACTTGCTGAATTATTGAATGACAGCACATTTATTAATCTTAATGAGCACTTCAATGCTGATGAGATGCCGTATGCTAAACTTTTGAATTTAATGATGACAAAGCCTGTTATTTATGTTGCAAATGTATCAGAAAACGATATTAAATCCGGTAATGATTATACAAAACAGGTTGAAGAATATGCTAAAAAACATGGTGCCGAAACAGTTATAATTTCTGCGAAAATTGAAGAAGAACTTGCGGAATTGGGAGCCGACGAAGCAAAAGAATATCTGGCTGAGCTTGGTGTTGATGATAGCGGTATTGGGAAAATGATTAAATCGGTTTATAAATTGCTAAACCTGCTGACATTTTTAACCGCAGGCGAAAAAGAAGTCCACGCCTGGACTGTTACCGCCGGGACAAAAGCACCTCAGGCGGCCGGTGTTATCCATACGGATTTTGAAAAAGGCTTTATTAGGGCTGAAATTACACCTTACAAAGATTTTGTAGAACTTGGCTCATACAACGCCTGCAAAGAAAAAGGTGTTACACGAATTGAAGGAAAAGATTACGTTGTTCAGGACGGTGATTTGGTGCATTTCAGGTTCAATAACTAGCAAAAAATAATTTTTACGGTTTTTAATTCAGACGTGAAAACTACGACTGTAAATTTTCCTAAAAACATTTACCACTACTGTCAAAGAAAATTTGTTGACAGAGATTTGCTTGATGTTTTATACAAAAAAAATAGCAGGCGAATGGGTTCATTGCCTTGTGATTGGTTTCAAAAATATGATAGAAATCAGTATGCTAAATTAACAAGGCAGGTTGATAGGCTTTTCAGGCGTTTTGCAAAGTTGTATTCTCTTGAAAGGACTACGGCTGAAAAATTTAATTTACAGAAAAAATTGGCTAAACTTTTGAAAAGAGATGATGTAAAGATTAATTATGAAGGGCAAGGTGGTTTTAAAGTATGCCAAAAACTAACTGTTGGAAATTATTCTTATGCTTTGCTTACATTTAAAAAAGAAGGCCCTCTTGAAAGGGATACATTGCTTGGACACGGGGCATTGGTTGAACCATGCAGAATTTTTAATTATTACAGATGTGAATCTCAAGGCAGAGTAGCAAAACCTTTTATGACAAGGTTTGTAAACAATTCAAAATCTTTAGATTTTGACGGGTTTATGCTTATGAAATATATTGATGAAGCTGATACCATGAGAGCCAAAGTCGAATTACCCGATTATCAGAGAGATTTTTCAAGATTTAAAGAAATATCAGATAACCATGAGGGTAATGTGATTAATGGAATCAGAACTGATATAGGCAGGCTTGAAGAAAATCCTAATGCTATGGCTAGCAGTGAATTCAGACAGAATTTATATGCATTTCTTGCCAAAACCAAGAGTACCAGATTGACTTTACGGGCCAAAACGCCGGAGGAAAAATTGGCGGCAAGTAAAGCTTTAAATTTTGTACATAAATTAATGTTTGAAGGAAAAGATATTTACAATATGGATTTACGTGAAGTCATGACAGATCTTAATGAATTGGAACAAAGGTATGTTATAAAAACAGTCAGGGCACTCAAAAAAGCACATAAACTTAAACTCAAATTTATGGAGCGCGGAGAATACGGAGATTATGCGAAATACTTTGGAAAGTACGTTTGGAATAACGATAACTTACCGCTGCAAATAGAATTGTTGCTCAAAAGTGATTAGGCTCTTTTTTCTTTAACCCTGTTCATTATTTCTTCAAATTCTTTTTCGTCTATGGTTTCTTTTTCCAAAAGTTCCTTTGAAATTTCTTCGAGCATATCTCTGTTTTCGTTCAGAAGATTTTTTGCTACTTCGTATTGTTTATCAATAATGTTTTTAATTTCTTCGTCAATTTCATAGGCGATTTGTTCGGAATAATCTCTTTGATGACCGAAATCTCTGCCCATAAAGACATTTTCCTGATTTTTGCCGTATGTCATATTACCTAATTTATCTGACATACCCCAGGCAGTAACCATTTTGCGTGCCAAATCCGTAACCGTTTTAAGGTCTTGTGAAGCGCCTGTACTTACTTTATCTTTGCCATAAACGATTTCTTCTGCGGCACGTCCGCCAAGCGATGTTGTAATTTCAGCCAGTAATTGCTGTTTGCTTGTATGGACTTTTTCATCTTTCGGACGTGTCCATGTAATACCCAAAGCATATCCGCGGGGAATAATTGAAACTTTATGGAGTTCATTACCGTCTTTGACAAGTTTTGCAATTAAAGCGTGACCGACTTCGTGGTAGGATGTGAGCTCTTTATCCTGTTCGGTTAAAACTTTGCTTTTCTTTTCAATACCTGCAATAACTCTGTCAATTGAAGAATCAACATCTTCCATTTCAATTTGAGCTTTATCATTTCTTGCTGCCAAAAGTGCCGCTTCATTTAATAGGTTTTGCAAATCAGCGCCCGTAAATCCCGGAGTTCTTTTTGCAAGAATTTTTAAATCAACTTCAGGTGATATTTTTTTATTTTTTGCGTGAACATTTAAGATTTGTTCTCTTCCTTTTACGTCAGGTGCATTTATATAAATCTGTCGGTCAAATCTTCCCGGTCTTAAAAGGGCATTATCCAAAATGTCAGGTCTGTTTGTAGCGGCGATAACTATTATGTTTGTTGTCGCATCAAATCCGTCCATTTCAACAAGCAACTGGTTAAGAGTCTGTTCACGTTCATCGTGTCCGCCTCCTAAACCAGCTCCACGCTGACGGCCGACAGCATCAATTGCATCAATAAATATTATACAAGGCTGATGTTTCTTTGCCTGTTCAAACAAATCACGAACACGGCTGGCACCGACACCTACAAACATTTCAACGAAATCGGAACCGCTTATAGAGAAGAACGGAACTCCGGCTTCACCTGCAACGGCCTTTGCCATCAATGTTTTACCCGTACCGGGAGGCCCTACAAGCAAGACACCTTTAGGAATTTTTGCGCCTAATTTTATGTATTTAGAACCATTTTTCAGAAAATCAACAATTTCTTCAAGTTCTTTCTTTTCTTCATCAATTCCCGCAACATCTTTGAATGTTGTTTTAACCTTGCTGTCTAAAAGCATTTTTGCTTTGCTTTTTCCAAATGACATAGCTTGAGTTCCGCCCGCCTGAATACTTTTTATCATAATTATCAGGAATACCAGGAACAAAACAGGTAAAATTATGTTGCTTAATACGGACAGTAATGAAAGCGAATCTCCCGGTTTGAGTACGGAAAATTCAACGCCCGAATTTTCAATTCTTTGGGTTAATGTGTTGTCGTCAGGCGTCAAAACCTTGTATCTCAATAGCGGTTTTGCTGTTCCCATGCCGATAGAAAACGGGTTCAGCTCCTGCTGATTTTCGTTATTTTTATCTTCAACTTCCGGCTGAGCCACAGGAATTGCGATGAGAAAATCGTTTCCTTTTTCTATTGACCTGAATTCGCCGTTATCAAGTTTTTCCAAAAATGAAGAATAACTGATTTCCTGCGTCTGAGTTGCCGGACCTCCGTTAAATATTGACATAACGAAAGTCATAACAAGTATCGCAAGTATAATATACCACCCTACTGATTGATTTTTTTGCATAATTTCCCCTTCTAAAATAAAAACTATTATACCTTGAAAATGAAATAATTGAAACATTTTTACTTTAGTTAATATTTTTAGTAGAATTACGTTATGGGGAAAAAATATTATAAAGATTTATTGTCCAATTTATGTTGTTCTGTTTGCAAAAATGAACTTGACGAAGATGCGTTTACCCTTGTCAGGAAAGAAAAAGAACTTCGGGTTGTAAAGATGGTCTGCCCGAATTGCGGAAAAGATTATGGTATTTGTTTTTTGAAAGCACACCCCGGAGTTGGTCAGCCTCACGAACCGTTAAAGTGAGATTTCCTATAATCAGACGATTTAAAAACAAGTCAAAATGCTATAATCATATAAAAAAGGAGAATATTTTATGGCTGATACTCTTGATACAATAAATTGCCCTGCGTGCGGTGAGGAAATGGTAAAAGTATATATTCCAAGGGAAGGAATTAATATTGATGTATGTCTTAACGGCTGCGGAGGTATTTATTTTGATAACAGAGAGTTTAAAAGATTTGATGAATGTCATGAAAATATTGATGAAATTTTGAATGCACTTAAGGGAAAAGATTTTAAAAGAGTTGATATGGATAGTGTAAGGCTTTGTCCTGTTTGCGGTGCGCGTATGGTAAAAAATTATTCCAGTATAAAAAAAGAAATTCAGGTGGATGATTGCTATATGTGCGGCGGAAAATTTCTTGACCATGGTGAATTGGAAAGAATAAGAAAAGAATATAATACAGATGCCGAAAGGGGAGAAGCAACAATTAAGTTTCTTTATGATGTTGCAGGCAGCGAACTCCAAGAAATAGATTTGAGTGACTAAATTATTAATTAATAATTAAAAAAATCTGATTTTTGAAAATTCAACATTAAAATAATAATGTGAGGTAAAATGTTATGTTGAATTTGGAAAAATTTACTAATCTTTCAAACGAAATTATATCTGCATCTTTAAATTTTGCGGCTCAATACAAGAATTCCGAAGTGCAGCCAGAGCATATTTTGCTTGCCTGTGTTAAAGACGATGGTGCCGCAAAAGCTTATATGGAAGAACTTAAACTTCTAAACCAGAATTTTTTGAATGACCTGATGTCAGCAATAAAATCGTTTCCTACTGTCAGTATGATAAATCCGGCACAACTGTTGTTTGCAAAAGATACTTATTCTGTTTTGGAAAAAGCGCAGGATTTAACTGCTGAATTTAAAGATGAATTTGTCGGGCTTGATTTGATTTTACTTGCAATGGTTCAGGTTCCGAATACAAATGTTTCTAACCTTCTGGCAAAACACAGGGTTACGGTAAATTCTGTTTTGAATGCTATGAAAAAAATGAGAGGTAACAATAAGATGGATAACAAGAACGCAGAAGAAAACTTAAAAGCACTTGAAAAATATTCAACAGACCTGACGGCACTTGCCAGAAAAGGTAAGTTAGATCCTGTTATCGGTAGGGATGATGAAATAAGACGTATTGTTCAGGTTTTGAACAGACGTACAAAAAATAACCCGATTTTGATAGGTGAACCGGGTGTCGGTAAAACCGCTATAATTGAGGGCTTGGCACAAAGAATTGTAAGAGGTGATGTGCCGGAAAGTCTTAAAAACGTCAAACTTGTGGCGCTTGACCTTGGTGCCATCGTTGCTGGTGCAAAATACAAAGGCGAATTTGAAGAACGTTTGAAAGCTGTTTTAAAAGAAGTCGAAAGTTCAAATGGCGAAATCGTTATGTTCATTGATGAAATTCATATGGTTGTCGGAGCAGGTGCTTCAGAAGGCGCAATGGATGCGGGTAACCTGCTGAAACCTATGCTTGCAAGAGGTGTTTTGAGAACTATCGGTGCAACAACAATTAATGAATACCGTAAATACATTGAAAAAGATGCTGCTTTGGAACGCCGTTTCCAGCAGGTTATGGTTAATGAGCCGTCTATTGAAGATACAATAAGTATCTTGAGAGGTCTTAAGGAAAAATATGAAGTCCACCACGGAGTTCGTATTTTGGATAGCGCCTTAATTGATGCTGTTAAACTTTCTGACAGATATATTACAGACAGATTTTTGCCTGATAAGGCAATCGATTTAATAGATGAGGCGGCATCATCACTTCGTATCCAAATTGACAGTATGCCTGAAGAAATTGATGTTTTGTCACGTCAGAAAATTCAGCTTGAAATTGAACGTGAGGCATTGAAAAAAGAAGAACAAAGCGAAGAAACCGACCAAAAAATCTCTGATATTACAAAACAAATTGATGAACTTGGAGGCAGAATTGATGTTCTTAAAAAACAATGGGAAGAAGAAAAATCTTCAATTACCGGCGAAGCAGGCATTAAAGAAGAAATAGAAAAAACAAAACAAAAAATAGAAGAAGCGGAACGTAATACAGACCTGCAAACGGCTGCGGAATTAAAATACGGTAAACTTCTTGAATTGCAGAAGAAATTGACGGAATGTCAAAACAAAGAGAAGTCACAAAATCGTTTGCTTAAAGAAGAAATAACCGAAGAAGATATTGCAAATGTTGTAAGTAAATGGACAGGTATTCCTGTTAATAAGCTTGTAGAAAGCGAAAAGAAAAAACTTATAAACATGGAAGAAATTCTTCATAAACGTCTTATAGGACAGGAAGAAGCTGTAGTTACTGTATCTGATGCCATTCGCAGAGCTCGTTCAGGCTTAAAAGATCCTAAACGCCCTATTGGAACATTTCTTTTCTTAGGTCCGACGGGTGTCGGTAAAACAGAACTGGCTAAAGCGCTTGCTGAATTTATGTTCAACGACGAAGATGCTCTTATAAGAATTGATATGTCAGAATATATGGAAAAACATACCGTTTCACGTCTTGTTGGTGCACCTCCGGGATATGTCGGCTATGATGAAGGCGGACAGTTAACGGAAGCCGTCAGACGTAAACCGTATTCGGTTGTTCTTTTTGATGAAATAGAAAAAGCGCACCCGGATGTATTTAATATTATGCTTCAAATCTTTGACGATGGCCGTTTGACGGATAGTAAAGGCAGAACTGTAGATTTCAAGAATACCCTTATTATTATGACAAGCAACATCGGTTCGGACATAATCTTAGAAAACACCATGAATGCTATGCTTTTGCCTGATGAGTTTGATAAAACGAAAGACGAAATAACCGCATTGTTAAAATCCCATTTCAAACCTGAATTTTTGAACAGAATTGATGAAACGATATTCTTTAAAGCATTGAATTTACAGCAATTATCTAAAATTGTTGATATTCAGATGGAATATCTTAGAAATCTGTTGAAAGAACAGGAAATTGATCTGATGATAACTGAAGATGCACGTGAATTTCTTGCTAATCGTGGTTTTAACCCAATATATGGTGCAAGACCATTGAAACGGACAATAAGACAACTTGTTGAAAACCCGTTGTCAAAACTTTTGTTGTCAGGCAAATTCTCTAAAGGCGATACGATTGTAATTGATCTTAAAGACGATGAAATAACATTTAACGAGGCTAAATAATTGAATAGGGCACCGGAAATAATTTTCTGATGCCCTATTTGTATTTTTTGTTATTTACTATATATTTGCCAACTTTTTATAATAATCATTTGCCTGTTCAAATTTGTATGCAAAATTCAATAATCTTGCATCTTGCATTTGCGGTGCAAGAATTTGAAGTCCTATTGGCATTCCGTCTTTATCAAATCCTGCAGGAACGCTCAAACCCGGAATTCCTGCCAAATTAGCGCTGATGGTTGCAATATCGGTTAAATACATAGCCAAAGGATCAGATGCTTTTGCACCTAAATCAAAAGCCGTATTCGGGCAAGTCGGTGAAATTAAAACATCAACCTGCTCAAAAGCTTTTAAAAATTCCTGCGTTACAAGTGCTCTCATTTGTTGTGCTTTTTTGTAGTATGCATCATAATAACCGGAACTCAATGCGTAAGTGCCAAGCATTATACGGCGCTTAACTTCAGGACCGAAGCCTTCCGCTCTTGTTTTTGTGTACATTTCAAGCAAGTTTTTAGCATCAGGTGTTCTGTAACCATATCTTACACCGTCAAAACGTGCCAAGTTTGAACTGCATTCTGCGGTTGCAAGAATGTAATAAATACCAATTGAATATTTTAAACTAGGTAATTCAAGCTCAACGATTTCGCAACCCATTGATTTGTAATCTTCAATAGCTTTTTTAACTGCTTTTTCAACATCTTCGCTCAAACCTTCTCCCATAAGGTTTGTTATTACACCGACTTTTTTACCTTTAATATCGTTGTTAAGCGATTGAGCATAGTGTTCAACAGGTATATTCAAAGAGGTTGAATCTTTTGTATCATAACCCGAAATGACTTCCAACAAGTTAGCCGCATCTTCAACAGTTCTTGCGAAAGGTCCGATTTGATCCAAAGATGATGCAAATGCGATTAAACCGTAGCGTGAAACTCTGCCATAAGTAGGTTTCATACCTACAATACCGCAGAATGATGCCGGTAATCTTATTGAACCGCCCGTATCAGAACCCAAAGACAGTGCAACTTCACAGGATGCAACGCTTGCAGCAGAACCGCCTGAGGAACCGCCCGGAACTTTATTTAAGTTCCAAGGGTTATGAACCTTTTTGAATGCTGAGTTTTCATTGGAACTACCCATTGCAAACTCATCTAAATTTGCTTTACCCAAAATCGGAACACAATTATCAAGTAATTTTTGGGTAATCGTTGCGTTAAATGGTGATACAAAATTCTCCAAAATTTTGCTTGAAGCGGTTGTTCTTGAACCTTTTAAATTCATATTATCTTTTAGGGCAAGCGGAACACCTGCCAAAAGCGGTAATTCTTCACCTCTTGCAACCATTTCGTCAACTTTTTTCGCCGTTTCAAGTGCAGTATCTTCAGTTAAAGAATTGAACGCACCTAATTTATCATCAAGCGATTTAATCCTGTCTAACGCCGATTTTGTAAGCTCAACGGCCGAAATTTCTTTATTCTTAATTGCTTTAGCCTGTTCGGTGGCTGATTTTTTCAAAAGCTCGTTCATAAATTCTCCTTAGAAATCTTTTTCTTATTAAATAGTATTATAAAAAGAGGAAAATTCAAGCAAAAAGTTTGCAATAAAATTTTTTCTTTGTGCTAAAATTATCTTGCCGAAATGATTAATTCAATGAACATATCAAATATTGGAGTTGCTTTTAGTCTTGCCACGCTGGCGGGGCTTACGACTGCTGTCGGCGGTTTGCTTGCATTTGTCGGCAAAAAAGATAATCTGAAATTTTTATCATACGGCCTAGGATTTAGTGCAGGTGTTATGATTTTTGTATCATTAATGGACATTATACCTGAGTCTAATCGTATGCTAATGATTAATTTCCCTAACAAATATCAATGGATGGTTTATACAGGATTTGTTTTGGGAATATTGGTATCATTTTTGATAGATTATTTCTTGCCTGACCATATTGATACTGATGAATATTTAAATCCAGATACTCATGAATGTGATGATTATGAAAAACGTCATAAACTCAAGCGTGCAGGAATTTTTACGGCTGTTGCAATATGTATTCACAACTTTCCGGAAGGTATGGCAACATTCCTGACGGCTACTCAAAGTGTTACTTTGGGTATATCTGTTGCTTTTGCAATTGCAATACATAATATTCCGGAAGGTATTGCGGTTGCACTACCTATCTATCACGTTACGGGCAAAAAACGCTATGCAATGCTTTATGCGGCAATATCAGGTATAACAGAACCTGTAGGTGCGTTAGTAGGGATGTTTATTTTCAATATGTTTTTACCGCAGGTACTTGTGGGGTGTCTGATGGCAACGGTTGCGGGAATTATGGTTTATATTTCGTTTGATACACTTTTACCGCTTGCAAAAGAGTATGGCGACTGGCACTGTTCTATTTGGGGAATAATGTCAGGTATTATGTTTATCTGGCTGAGTTTGATTTTAATGGGAATATAAAAAGGTGCATCAATTGATGCACCTTTTAAGTTTTTATTTTAAATTATTCTTATGCGTTACATGTGCATGAAAATGAACTTGCCTGAGATTTTAGGGCTTCAGCTTTATCCGTATGTTCCCAAGGAACATCAAAGTCGGTTCTGCCCATGTGACCGTATGCCGCAAGTTTTTGGTAGAATTTACCACCGTTTTTCTTTGGTAAGCCTCTCAAATCAAATTGTTTGATTATAGCAGCAGGTCTTAGGTCAAAATTCTTTCTTACTAATATTGATAAATCCTCATCAGAAATTTTACCGGTGCCGAAAGAGTCAACCATAATAGAAACAGGTTCTGCAACACCTATTGCATATGCTAACTCGATTTCGCATTTTTCTGCTAATCCTGATGCAACGATATTTTTAGCAACATATCTTGCAGCATAAGCGGCTGAGCGGTCAACTTTCGTAGGGTCTTTGCCCGAAAATGCACCGCCACCGTGACGGGAATAACCGCCGTAGGTGTCAACGATGATTTTTCTGCCTGTCAGGCCTGCATCACCCTGCGGACCGCCTACTACAAATCTGCCTGACGGGTTAATTAAAATTTTTGTTTCGCTGTCTGGTCTGATTGCTTCTGATGCGAAAACTGCATCAATAACATATTTTTTCAAATCATTTTTTATAATTTCTTGAACCTTAGAATTATCACTTACACCATTGATTTCAGGGTTATGTTGAGTTGAAATCAAAATAGTATGAATTTTGGCAGGTTTTCCGTTTATATATTCAACTGTTACCTGAGATTTTCCGTCAGGTCTGAGGTAACTTAAAGTTCCATTTTTGCGAACCTGAGCGAGTCTATATGATAATTTATGTGCCAAACTGATTGGCAATGGCATCAATTCAGGTGTTTCGTTACATGCAAATCCAAACATGATACCCTGGTCGCCGGCACCTATTGCTTCGGTTTCGGAAGTTGATGTGTCAGCATTGTCGCTTCTTGTTTCAAGAGCTTTATTTACGCCGCCTGCAATATCACAGGACTGTTCATCTATGCTTGTCAAAACCGCACAGGTGTTGCAGTCAAATCCGCCGCCTGCAGTTCCTTCATAACCGATATTTTTAATGGTATCCCTTACAATTTGCGGAATATCAACGTAGCAGTCTGATGTTATTTCACCGCAAACGAGAGCCATACCTGTTGTAACGGTAGTTTCAGCTGCAACTCTTGAATTTGGATATTTTGTTAAAAATTCATCCAAAATAGCATCCGATATCTGATCGCAAACTTTGTCCGGGTGTCCTTCTGTTACTGATTCAGATGTGAATAAAAAATTTTTGCTAGTCATTTATAATTCTCCTTAATTTTTGTATCGGTAAGGTTTTTAATTCCGACCCGATTAATAATATACAAGTTATTCCACATGGTACTACGAAAGTTTTGAAAATCAAGGAAATAAAAAAAGTCCCGGTTTATAACCGGGACTTTTTTATTGATTTTGTTATACTTGCTGATTTTGTTGTTGTGCTAATGCCATATTCTTTTTAACTGCTTTATTGATAGAAATAACGCGGCCGATTAATAAGCCTAAAAGACCTAAACCTACTGCCCACCATCCTTTTGCTTTCGGTAAAAGTTCTTTCATCTGTTTTGCTGAGAATTTTTCAAATACTTTATCTTTAAGCAGAATGTCATTAAGTAACTTTCCGCCTGCTTTTGTTGCTTCTACGCTTGCTTCAGCAGCAGATTTACCCGCTGTAGTTGCGGCTTCTTTTGCTGTTTCCATTGCGTTCTTAAGTGCGGTTCTGCTTTCGGTTATCTTGTTAAACCAGCCAAGTGCTTCTTTACTGGTTTTTTCTGTTACTTTGCTTCCTATTTTCTTGTCAAATTGATCTTGCGTCATTGTCAATAAGTACAAAGGATCTCTGTATGCTTTTTTTACTGGTGCAACAATTGTGCCCAAAAATGCTCCGCCAGCACCTAAAAGAATCGGTGCTGCTGCCGACGGGCGCGCCGGAGTGATTGCTTGATCTGCCATAATTAATCTCCTTATATTACACTTTCACACTATAAACACAAATATTCTTTCTGCCTACTTATATATAAAGTAACGGCTTATTAAAAAATTGTTATGCAGGCAGAGGTGTATTAAGATAATGTTACAAAATTATTCGTTAATCCATTTTTTCGCATCAAACTTTAAATCATCAACCTTTATTTTCAGGGATTTTGTATAAGGTTTAAATTTTTCGAGCAATTGTGCTTTATGCAAAAGAAGCTCTTGAGCAACGATTGCGTTTTCACAGGCTATAATCATGGTGTTTCCGCCAAGCATACCCCATGGTTTAGATTTTTTTGCAAACTTTTCGCCTGCAATATCTTTCCAGAATTTTGACAAATTTGTGCGTGTCATGGCTTTTTTAAACTCTTTTTGTTTTAAGAGTTCATCAACCAGTTCTTCTGTAGTTGTAAAATTTGTATATAAAACTTTTTCCATAACGTATGTTTTATGCTAAAATACCTTTATGAATTCAGATAATAATATTGAATATATCATAAAAAATTCAAAAAAAATATTACTGATTACGCACATAAATCCTGACGGCGATACGCTGGGTTCCGCATGCGGACTGGCTTCAATTGTTAAAACTAATTTCAAGAAGAATTGCGATATTCTGATTGATAATTTTGTTGAAACATATTCTTTTCTGGAAAATCTGAAAAGTGCAAAATTGTATTCTGATGCCGATAAATCGCTTGTTTATGATCTTGTTATCACGCTTGATGTTGCATCTTTAGACAGAATGGAACAGGTAAAGGTGTTATTTGATAAGGCAAAAACAACAATAAATATTGACCATCACGGGACAAACTCGGGGTTTGCTCAGATAAACATAATAGAGCCTGAAGCAAGTTCAACCGGCGAAATAGTTGTTAAAATCGCAGGTGATTATGGCTGGAAAATTACAAAAGAAGCTGCCGATGCTCTTTATGCGGCGATTTTAACTGATACCGGTTCTTTCCGTTATTCAAATACATCAGCTGATACCTTTAAAATTGCATCAAAACTTTTGGATTGCGGTACTGTTCCGGATGAAATCGCTAAAAAATGTTATGATTCATATCCGAAAAATTTTGTTATGTTTCAGAATTATTGCCTTAATAAAGCGGTATTTACGGATGATGATAAGATTGCTTATACGTGTGTATTCAGAAAAGATATTGAAAAATTCAAAGTCGGGCCTGACTGTACGGAGGGCTTGACGGAGAAACTCAGGTCTATAGTTTCAACAGAAACGGCGTTCATTGCTAAAGAACTTGCCCCTAACCTTACAAAGATTTCCCTGAGGAGCAAGAATACGGATGTTTCAAAAATATGTTCGTTATTCGGAGGCGGAGGGCATAAGTTCGCGGCAGGTTGCACTATAAAAGCATCTGTTAAGCAGGCAGCTGAGAAAATATTGGCGGAGTTGAGAAAAGTTTTATGACAACAAAAAAGAAACACTTATTAGTAGGAACAAGAAAACTTATAAAATCAGTTATAGATAATGACTTTTTCGGTATGGCATCCGAAATGGGCTTTATGATGGTTATAGGTATTTTCCCGTTTATGTTGTTTCTTATGGCTGTTTTTGGCTGGCTGGGACACAAAGCTACTATGAATTCCTTTCTGGTTTTCTTGGGTAATTTTATGCCGGCTCAGGCTATAAATCTTATAAAATCTGTATTGAATGAAGTTATGATATTCTCTAATGCAGATATTATGGCGATAATAGGTTTGGTGGTAACCCTATTTTTATCCACAAACAGTATCGCAATTGTGTTAAAGGGCTTGAACAGAGCTTATAATGTTGAGGAAACCAGAAATTTTGTTTATACAAGAATTTTATCTTTTATAATGGTAATAATTGATACTCTTGTGTTATTTTTGAGCATAAACCTTATTGTATTTGGTAAGGTTATAATAAATATGCTTGTAGGATTTGTTCATCTTCCTATACCGACTGCTGATTTGATACTTGTATTAAGATGGCCGATAGCATTTTCATCACTATTTATAATGGCTTTTCTAAGTTATTATGTTTTACCGGATTTGAAAGGTAAAGAAAGCTTCAAAATGAAAAGTGCATTGCCGGGAACCTGCTTTTTTTGTATATTCTGGTTGATAGGTTCTGGTGGATTTTCAGTTTATGTTAACCACTTAAACACATACAACATGGTTTACGGAACTATTGGTGCTTTTGCTGTTTTGATGATATGGCTTTATTACACATCAATTTTGATTTTGGTAGGCGGTCAAATAAATTCTCAAGTGTATAATCGTCTTGAAAAGAAAGCCGTTGAAATTCAGGAAGATTTAGACGAAATAAAAAATAAAAAATAATTTGCAAAATGATTTTGTCTACTGTATAATCAAAGAACATTCGGGAGGACAGAATGCCTCAAAGGGCTTACAGGGATATTTATGAAGATCGTGCGAAATACGGTCAGTATATTGAACTCAACAGAAATACGTCTAATAACCCATATTACATAAGTGCTGAAGATTTGCGCAGGCGTAATGCGCAAAAGCGTTCCGAAGAACGTGCCAAAAGAGCGCAGAAGAATAATGTTATTTCAAAACTGATTTCGTTCGTGTTTTTTGCCCTGATGATTTTTTATATTTCACCGCATCTGTTTACAAAATATGCTCTTGCATTCCCGTTTGGATCAAGATATCCGCAGGTCAATGTTAATTATGAAGCTTTTACGCATAAGATTGAAGCCTATATTTCGAATGACTTGTCAATGAATTTAAGGACAATTCAGGGTGCGGAAACAAAGCGGCCTAAAATGCTTAAACTCAAAGAAAATTCTCAGATGAATGTTCTCAGAAACAGGCTTATTGAACTCAGTAAGAATTATCCGACAATACATTCTGCCGTTTACGTTTGGGATTTTGACGATAACAACTACGTTGATATTAATGCGGATGAAATCTTTTCTGCCGCAAGTATTATAAAATTGCCTGTTTTGGCGGCGTTATTCAGAAATATAGAAAACGGCCAGACTTCAATTTTTGATGAGATGATTCTTAACGATATGTACAGAGCGGAAGGCTCAGGCGATTTGCAGTATAAAGCGGAAAATTCCAAATATTCAATAGACACTCTGGCACGTGTTATGATTACTCATTCAGATAATTCCGCAACTAATATGTTGATGAGTAAAATAGGCGGAATGCCTGCCGTAAACAGGGAAATTAAGAGCTGGGGACTGGCGGATACGCAGATTAATAACTGGCTTCCTGATCTCGAGGGAACAAATTATATCTCGGCAAGAGATATGGGCCGTGTTTTATATAATATAAGCAGTACAAACTTTTTATCTAACACTTCAAAAGAAAAAATATTTTCTTATATGTCGCACGTTAAAAATGACAGACTTCTTCCGGCAGGACTTGGTGCTGGTGCCGAAATTATGCATA
>JAGCBH010000012.1 GCA_017652265.1 bacterium | reverse complement strand
ATGGAGACCGAATACGAATTCAACGACAAAAACGAAGACAATGAAGAAAAAATAATCCTAGGAGAATATAAGTTTAACTGGGGGGATAATTATGCCAAAGCTTCACATATTTTTGCTGCAAATGTCAGCAAAATTACCGGGAACGTTGAAAGCGGGAAAGTCTTAAACGATATCTCCATAATTATTGTTTTTCTATTTGTTTTTGCTCTATGTTTACACATCGAGAAGAGTTGGGCCTTCTCCATTCTTCTTGCCTTTACCGTAGTGACTCCCGTAACGATCGTTGCTCAATTCTTAACGAATTATGTAGATATTTTAGTGTATCTGTACATGTTCCTTTTAGCTACTTTGTTCTTCTGGTTTGAATATGGCAAAGAATACCAAAAAGAAATCCTTGGGATTTTCTTTGCCACGTTGATAATTTTGATCAATATCAAATTTTCGTCTTTTGCATACGCCGGAGTGCTTTGTGCGTTTTATTATGGTTGGTATATTTATAGGTACAAAAAAGACAAAGCTTTTGACAAAAAATTCTTCAAGAAATTTTCCTTGACGGCTTTTGCTGCCGTTATGATTGGCGTGTTTGTAGTGGGGCTTTCTGTATATCCAAGAAATTTGCTAACTCACGGCCATCCATTTTACCCTTTGATGGGAGAAGGGAAAAAGGATATTATGACGGCCAACTCCCCGTACTATTTTAAGGACAAAAATAATATTGAGAAATTTTTTATAGCGACTTTTGGGGAAGCGGACAATATCATAATGGCCGACAGAAGAGAAGCTGAACTTAAAATACCGTTTACGATAAACGAAAGAGAAATAGAATTTACCGAATACTGTGACATAATAATTTCTGGAAATGGCTTTTATTTAGCGGAATATTAATTATTTCTATCATCATAATAATGCTCCTTACCAAAAAAACATTTACCGAGGATAAGAAGCTGTTTATCATGTTAGCTTTGCCTATTGTGATGACTTTGATACTGATCGCCGCCATGTCTGACGTTTGGTGGGCGAGATATTTCCCTCAATTACATTTTATAGTATTTGCGGCTTTGATTATGTTAAGCAGACACAAAGCTTGTTTTACTAAAGCTATCCTGTACACATTCTTTGGGGTGATTATTATTAATAACATGATGTTTTTCCTGGGAGCAATTAGGCAATCTTATCGTTATACGCAGAGCGTTCATGAGGTAGTGGGGGCCTTTAAAGACAGCAACAACGCTGAAGAGTGTAAGATGTTAGTGGGTACCTCCAGCTTTTTCGGTGGGTTCTATAGTATAAGACATGATTATGATGAATATGAAATCATTTACGACGACCCCAAGGCGTTAGATACAACAAACAATTTGTGGGCATTGCCTAATTTTGTGACGGCGAGGTGTCAGAAAAAATGAAAAAAATAAAGAGCTACATTGAATTGATTAGGGTAAAACAATGGATAAAAAACCTACTAGTTTTTGTGCCAATATTATGTGCAAGAAATTTCAATTTAGACATACTAGCTAAGGTGGGTATTGGGTTTGTTTCTTTTTCTTGTTTAGCATCATTTGTCTATATCGTTAACGATATAAAAGATATTCAGAAAGATAAGCTTCATCCGCGTAAAAGAAAAAGGCCTTTGCCAAGTGGTCGAGTCAACAAAAAAGAAGCTATAATTTTGGCTTTCGTTATGTTGGCTTTATCGACGGCGTTGAACTACGTTTCCAGAATGGCTTTTCTGGATGTATCATGGATTTTTTGGATGTCGTATCTTGTGATTAACTTGGGCTATAGCTTTGGACTTAAGAATTATGCGATCGTCGATATCGCTTTGCTGTCTGCTGGTTTCGTAATAAGAATATATTATGGCGGAGCCCTAGCTGACGTTTTGGTTTCCGATTGGCTATTTTTGACAGTACTCAGCGCCTCGCTATTTTTGGCTTTAGGAAAAAGAAAAAAAGAATTTCTAGTAAAGGAAAATGTAAGAAAAGTCTTAGAACGATATAGCAAAGACTATATTGATAAATTGATTTATGTTTTTGTCGCATTGACATTCGTTTTTTATTCTTTATGGGCAATGGAACAAGACGTGAAATACCTTATCTACACAGTGCCAATAATTGTTTTGATTTTTATGAAATATTGTCTAATCATGGAGAAAAGCGATGAAGGCGATCCTACGACAATAATATATCAAAGTAAAGGATTGCTAGGATTGTGTGCCGTATACGGGCTAATAATGATTTTGATATATTGTTTATGAAAAAAGTAAATGTCTATGATTTTGACGGAACTATTTACGACGGAGATTCTTCGGTAGATTTTTTTAAGTTTGCGATAAGCAAAAAATGGTATATATGTTTTAGAGTTATACCAATTTCCGGAGCAGCTTTATTATATTTTTTCAAAATCAGGAATAAAGAATATTTCAAAAGCAAGTTCTTTTCTTTTGTCAAAAACATTTCGGACGTGGATAGTTTTGTAAAAGAGTTTTGGGACAAGAACGAGAAAAAAATAAAGCATTTCTATCTCAAGGAGCATAATAATAGCGATTATATAGTAAGCGCTTCTCCGGATTTTTTGTTACGAGAAATTGCCAAGAGATTAGATTTTAATTTAATTGCTACTGAAGTAGATCCGAAAACCGGTAAGCTAAAATCAAAAAACTGTCATGGAGAAGAAAAAGTAAAGAAAATAAAGTCTCTAGGTATTGGGGTGGAAAAATTTTATTCAGATTCGTTAGCCGACACGCCCATGAGTAAAATTGCAGAGCATTCTTTTATGGTAAAAGGAGATAAAATAATTCCTTGGGACAAAAATTCTTAACTGTTGCGGTTTTTGCTGAAAACGAATTTATCGTAAAAGAGAAAGTTTAGAACCATAATTACGGCAGAAGTGAGGACGAAAGTACCAGTAGTGAGAACGAATTCGTAAGAAAATGGGAGATGAATGGCATTTGTGATGCTATAAGCGAATTCATAAAGCGGAGTGATGAGACTGAAAAACTGAGTGAGGGACGGGCTAATAGCAAAAGCGAGAAGAGCATTCCAGATAAAAAACTTGTAAATGGCTGTACGACTAATTTTGCGCTCACGCCAAGTGATACGGGAATGCAAAATGTAAGCCAGAATAGTGGTAATAGCGGTGGCTATAAGGGAAGACAACCAGAGAAGGCCATTATCTTTGATGAGCATATTTGAGAGGGCAATAAATAGGACATAGTTAAAAGCAGTAACTCCTACTCCGATGAAAAAATAACGAATGGCATAACGGGAGGTTTTGACGTTGGTATTTTTAGATTTTGGAGACTGTTTTCGTTTTTGTTTAGAACAGGACACTTTCCAACGTAAACGTACCATATGTAACCAAAATTTTTCTCTAAGGTTTGGGCGAGGGCCAAGCCAAGATTTAAGAT
>JAGCBH010000011.1 GCA_017652265.1 bacterium | reverse complement strand
TTTTCTTCTCCTTTCTTCAATATTCGGAATGTCAAACATTTGCAGTTTGAATACATTTCTGTATGCTCTAGCCATTCCATAAACAGTGCTACGTTTCCGATACACCGTAGCACCATTTCGGAGAATACTAAGCGAAACCATCAATCCCGCTTTTCTTAATTATACCACATTGTACAAGCGATTGCAAGCGTTAAATTTTTAACTATCGCTAGATTTTATAAATTCAGTTTCCATCCTATAATCTAACGCTAACAAATGATTTAGTGCTGAGTGCATATCATAGCAAGCTAATCTGTATTGACATTCCCAGCAAGGTTCGGTATTAAACTTGTTATCATTATGTACCCAACAATGGGTCAAACCTTTGTTAAAGCAGAGGATTAGGAATTGAATATCTTTTCTTGCATAGGCTTTTGATTTTATTGTAATCATATTTCACACCTGTACTTTTTAAGATTTGATACAAAAATGAAGTAGATAGGATAGTTGCAAAAACCTGAAGTCCTGAATTTCCCTGTCGGTATTCCTATACCTGTATCAAATAATACCTGTTCTGCCCAAGGACAGTTGTTGGTATCAATAAAAGCATAAAAACCATGTACTTTGGGTTCAGGTAATTCATACTGCGGTAGGTTTACAGTTATCATTGCATAAGGTTCTGACCATTCTCCTCCATCATCTCTGCAAATAGAAAAAGCTTGTATGGCATATCTGCCACCTTCATCGTACTTTAACAGTTTGAAAAAAATTTCTTCTTTTTCTCCAAACCTGTCGGTAAATTTTGCAACCATAAAATTTCTCCTTACTTTTCCAAAAAATCTGTGAATAAAGGTAAAAATTTATGTGCTTCAGCTTGTGTACAATGTAGATAATCAACAAGAATATCTTCAGGTTTTGGATAATCGGATGAATTGTCATACCAATTAACCACTTGAAATTGAATCTCATCTATGATCTCAGAAATATAATCTTTGATATAGAATTGATTATGCGTAGGACAGAATTGCCGAAAATGCTGTGATTTGTCAATAAAATCGTACAAATCTTTCATCGTGATAGGCTGTTCCATATTCTCTTCCTCTCAAATAATAGTATACAGAAAAAATTCTGTACCGGACATGGATCATTCGAAACTATAAAATTTAGTAACGTATTATCTCCCAAATAAACCTTTCAAGTTATAGAAATACGCTCCATCATGCGGATTAACACGAATTTCATAAACCATTTCTTTATTGTCTTTTACTATAATAACAGTTCCTAAAATCATATGCCATAATCTTACTCTTGAAAAAACCTCTTTTATCAATTCACGCAAAGTATAGTTATCATAGAAAACAACAATATCTTCTTTACCAATTACAAAATAATAGTAAGCTTTATAGTTGTGCATTTTATATACCTCTCTTCAAAAAATTTTTTAACCGTACAGAAAACAAAAATCTTGCCTGATTTTTAGTCAGGCAAGAAAATTAAAAAATTTGCAATTTTATCAAAATCTTTTTGCGATGTAATAAAAATTTCAAAGTGAATAAGATCATAACAACTTGACGGCTCAAATCTGTAACCATTATAACGCAAAAAATCTTTGAAAATAGCAGACTGAATTTTGTTTAATTCAATATTAAACCATCTTGCTTTGAACATAAAAATTTTCCTCTCTTTCATAAAATTTACCGTACAGGAAAAAACCATATAGGGATATAATTAAATATCCCTATATGTATACGTTGATACGAGAAAATCACCGTAATCTGAGAAAAATTTTGCAATGTGTTGTGCAGAGGTAGCAGTATAACCGTATGCCCACCGTAAAACGTCAAATTTTTGACCTGTGAATTTGTCTATAAATGCTACAATAGATTCATAGCTACGCATAACAAAAAAATTTTCTGTCTCATATACGCAAGCTTTACATGATCTTAGTTGTACACCGTCATATGATTTTTTTTCAATAAATTCATCCATCATACGGTTATAATTTTGCATAACAAATTCATTCATATATAGTTGCTGATCTTTTTTCATTGGTTTTTACCTCTCATTCATAATATTTTTGACCGTACAGGAATAGAATAGAAGAGGGTTATTAACCCTCTTCCTCTTCCTCTTTTGAATTACGTGCAGGTACTTCTACAGCATAGAGCATAAAAGTACTTTCGGGCATAGCGTAAAGCTTTTCTGTCGTTTCAACGTTCATAATTTTGAGTACTTTAAACGATGAACCGGACAACCTGTTTTCACAACGTTTTTTCAATTCATCATCGGAAAATTTACCCTGAATATCTAAAACGGTGGAAGTGATTTCGTCTGTGGTTTCATCATATACTTTCACAGACACAGCAGAGTTAACGATAGTCCTTGTTATCATACGTTCTTTCATTGGTTTATACCTCTTTTAAAATAATAGTACATGAGATATATTCTCATGCCGGACTAGTAACAAAAAGAGGAAGTATAACATACTTCCTCTCTTCTTCCCGTTTCGTAGTATTTCAACTTAGCCATAGCTTTCACCTTATGATCTCTCATATTTTAACAATAGCGTAGCTATCGGGTTACACTCATCAGCGGTTTATGTACTATTAAAGAGAGAGGATACAATATTAAATTTTCAAGGTACA
>JAGCBH010000010.1 GCA_017652265.1 bacterium | reverse complement strand
TATAAAAAACATATTGACTTTTTATATGTGCTTCTTTATAATGTAATATACAGAAACTATATATTTTTTGTTTTGAGGTAAACACAATGGAAAAAGAAAAGAAGAAAGTCTCAGATGCTCAAAAAAGAGCAACGGCAAAATATGAGGCTGCCAATTATGACAAAATTCTAACCAGGTTTCCAAAAGGAACAAAAGAACGGATCACGGCCACCGGTGCGCAAAGTGTTAATTCTTTTATAATAGGTTGTGTTTTGTCAAGCCTGGATCAGATCGAAAAAGAAAAAAAGACAGATTAAAATAATAAACTGCAGCGGGCTGCCGTTGCTTTTTGGCGTGCTTGGTGAATTGTGCAAAAGTCACAACCGGATCACTTGAAAAACCGCGCCCAAATTGCGCCATAATTCCGCCCGGATCAGATGGAAAACTGCCGCCGGGAGTGGGTCCAGGTGTGCTGGGAAAAGTCCGCACAGGGTCCCGGAATTGGAAAATATTTTTTTTGCGGCAGAATTTTAGGGTGAAATCTTTTTTTGAAAAATTTTCACAGCCTGGGGCGCAAAATATTTTTTGCTAGTACGCGGATTTTTTGATTCATCGAAAAATATGAAAGGAGAAAACAATGTCTAAAAAGTTTAAATATGACGAATCTTTTAAAAATGCTTGCTTTAAAAACAACTATGAAGAAAGTAACATATCAATTGTTGAAGAAAACCAAGATATCAACCCAAATTGCGGGCTAGAAACAATAGTCCTTACAGACGATCATATAAAAGCGTTGAAAGAGGGGAAGGCTGTATGGTTCGACATTAATTGTGGTGAATATGCTGGTTTAATCTTATATAAAGGTGAAAATAAGACAAAATGAATGAAATGTTAAATGATTTTATTTTAGATGTGTGCGATATTTTGGGGATTGATCCGCCGGAAGTGTCAAACAGTACAGATCATTTTGATTCTGCTACTATGACCGCGCAATGTTCGCCGGACGGGTCCACTATATTTGTAAAGCCGTACGAAAAAAGGCCGACGATGGATCACTATTTCGCTATTGCTCACGAACTGCGACACGTTTGGCAGATCAGGACAGACAAAAATAAATATATGGCCGACTATAAACCCGTGAGTTTATGTGGGTCAATAGAAGAATACAATTTACAACCGGCAGAAATTGACGCAAACGCTTTTGCCGCTGCTGTTATGATGGACGCGTTTGGTGTCAAACCATTGTTTGAAAATCAATCCGAGAAAGTAAAGTCTGAAATCTGGGATCGCGTTAAATGTTTTTTTGGGAGATAATTTTACCCATACATCTTTTTTTGAGAATTTTTCCAGGATCATATTGTGTGCTAAAAATATTTAGTACGCGGATTCTGGATTTTTTTTTGCGCGGAAAAACATGGTGGAAACTTTTTTGAGAAATTTTTTAGACTTCAAGAATGCAAAGAAAAACTTTTAGTACGCGAAGTTTAATAGAAAATAAAAGGGACTGCCGAAGCAATCCCCTTTTCATCATCAATCTACAATTTCGTCAATGTTAAGCGAATACCCAAACACTTCACCAACATCCGTTATCTTTCCTTTTAACGTAACAGTATCACCAATTGACATATCCATTACCTTCTGCTTTTGGTCGTTGTTCTTTATGTAGCATGTAATGCCAATGATCTCAAAATCTCCATCTGCATAAATAGAAATGTACTGACCACTACTGTCAATCACATTTAATTTTCCTGTAACCTCTACATATTTACCCTTGTAAGTGTCTGCCGCCTTTAATGCGTTTGAGTTTAGCAACCCCATCATTTCTGTAACAGTAGTTTTTATATACGTTACACTCTCTGTTGTTTTTGTAGTGCTAGAAGTCTGTGTTGAGTTGGTAGAATCAGAATCACCAAAAAGCAAGCCACCAAATCCGCACAAGAAAATAAAAATACCAAATATCAAAAAGAAAATAGCTATGCCCTTGTGAGACTGTTTTTTCTTACAATTTGGACAGATTTTCGCCTTAATTGGAATGTCTGATTGACAGTATTTGCATTTTTTTGTTTCTTGAGTATCCATATTTATTCCCCCTCTTGTTTTATTTTAGAAACATTCTAACACAAGTGTCGCTAAATGTCACTAAGATTATGCAAGCCAATCTAAAAAACGGTCAAATAACTGCGATATCTTCCTTAAAACCCTCATGCAAAACGTCTCCTTTCCATGGATTGTAACAATTTATCAAGCAGATAGATTATTTCTTTTCCGTGATCTGCCATGTAATTGCAAAGCCACTCTTCTGTCTCAATGGGTATGTAAATATTATAACTAAAACAAACTGCATGTGTTAGTTCGTGGCACAAAACATGCTCCAAAAGTGATCCGGTCAGGCTTTCGGAAAGATATATTTTTCCGTCGATTGCGTCTGTTACGCCCAAAGTCAATACTCCATCTGAACGCCTAAGACGATTATCTGTACCTCTGACAAACTGTACACCCCATTTAACGCCATTCAAAACAAATTCCATATAAATCACCCCCATGCTACATATTTTCCCTTTTTCTCCCTCTTCTGCTACATAATTTGACATTAAAACATTCTTCTGGCGTATATCCGATTTTAATTCTGTTATACAACGTGCTTCTTTTTATTCCAGTGATTTTAGACCATTCTGATATTGTCTTTTTCATGCCATTATATTCGATATAAGTTGTATTTCTCCTATTGTTTTGTTGAACCTCCATAGTTGTCCATCTACAATTATTCGGTTCATAGTTTCCATTTACGTCTATACGATCTATTGACAAATGTTCCGAATATCCATTCTCCATTGACCAGTTATAAAAACTCATAAAGTCGTTTTTCCATTCATCACAGACGCGTATTCCTATAGCTCCATACCACTTATATGCGTGGTTTGTTTTATAAAAGCATCTTGCTTTCATGCTTAACCATATTTTGTATATTCTTTCAGAGGAATGTTTATGAGTGTAATTTCTACTATCATATTTCAAGCAACCGCAACTTTTTGTATTTCCATTTTTTAGTGAATACGACTCAACAAAAACAATGTTTCCACATTCGCATTCACACTTCCAAATAGTCCTCTTGTCTACGT
>JAGCBH010000009.1 GCA_017652265.1 bacterium | reverse complement strand
GTATATTATTATCTTCTTACATTTCTTACACTTCTTACAGTAAAAAGAAGTAAAAAAAAATAATATTATATATAAAAAATATATATATAATATAGGACGAAAAAGTGTAAGGGCGTTATTTTTGTAATGCGATTCTTGAAACTGTTGATATGACTATGTTTCAGCCATTACGAATGTCTTACACATCACTTACACAACTGAAATGCAGTATATATATACAGAATTATGAATAATAATAAAAAAAACACAGGGGAGTTACAGACGGGGGGAGTTACCGACCCCCCTTACGCGTGTATGTTATAATAAGCAAGAGGTGATAATATGGCAGAACAACGAGAAGTTGCTCAGGAATTATTAAGAGAATTGCTGTTTGCATATAGACAACCGAAAGTTGTATCGGAAAAAGAATTATCTGATCGGATTGATGAATATTTTGATCTGTGTGCTAATAATGGGATCATTCCAACAGTCGAAGAGATGTGTGTTTATTTAGGACTGACTACTGGGACGGTAAATGAATGGATAAATGGACGGAGAGCCTGCCCTTTAGGTCCGAACTGCGTATCAAAACTAAAATTTGCAATGGAATTTATCAAATCATTTGATGCTAAATTAGTAGTAGCAGGCAAACTAAATCCGGTAACGTATTTCTTTAGAGCGAAGAATTATTACGGTATGGTTGACAAGGTTGAACACGAAGTAATCGCAAAAGACCCGTTAGAAGCACCTGTATTGAATGAAGCTGACATAATCAACATTTACGATGCATTGCCGGAAGCTGAATTTGACCAACCGAAAAAGCGACAGAGGAAGAAAAAATAAATTTGCCAAAATTTGACGGACCTGAATTTGACCGAGAGGATTTTGATAGAGAGATATGTGGTTAGTTAGTCTAATTAAACCTAAACGGCTAAAAACGGGGTAAATTAAAAAACGCATATAGATATACCTAAAAGCATAAAACACGCCAAAATGAGCCGATTTTTCCATGATTTAAGGCACATGTAAATATATATAGGTCTGTAAAAACGGGGAAATATAGATGTATTGGAATAGTGTTAGTATATAATACTGCGTGATAAAAACTCTTTAAAACGGGGCGTTTTTTGGGCTTGTATGGGATGTTTTGAAATAGCTATATAAGAGGGAGTGAGTGAGATTGTTTGTTAAATAACAAACAAGAAGGGGTAAAAAAATAAGGTGGAAATGATCCACCTATATATAGGAGTGTATTTATTTTTTTATCAAGCCCGACGAATAAAGGATTATCATAATTGGGGCCGCCACGATCGTAAGTATTAGTTTGAAAACGTTGTAAACTGTTGCGCCTACGCCTATGGCAATAGTATTTTGTTCGGCTTTTGTGAGTGCTTCTGTGCCTTTTTGTTCCTGGGCCTTTTTCAGTGCGTGGATAATCAGGAAAACCGCTATCATTGGTGATGCAAAAAACAATACCGCGATCCACCATAAAAATGTTAACATGTTTTTAATCCTCCTTATTCATCCATTTGATTCTATATCCCCGTGCGATGCATTCTAATATTCTTAAATCACTGGCGATTTTTTTAAGATCTGAATAGGATTCCGTAAGTCTTGAATAGTGTTGTTTAACTTCCATAATAACATACTCAACCAATTCTTCCCTTGCTAGTAGATTGTCTTCATTTAAGATAGTGCCCGTTACATTTGTATACCATTCCCCGTATAGCTGTAGAAGTTTATCCTCTTTTTCTGATTCCGCCAGCCAAAACTTAGAAGCATCCAATATCAAGTACTGGTCGTGATTGATATAGTAATCTTTTTCCCCTTGCATCATTGTTTCAAAAAAACCTTTTTCCGTGTTTAGAAATTTCATTTTTATTTTCCTTTCTTTATAATATGATTTTTTTGCGATCCAGTCAATTTTTTTTATTCTTCTACTTCCCCAAAGATTTCTTCATAACGATCTGCGTCAAGATGTCGTTCTGCCCATTTTTTTGCCTTGTTTTCTGTTAATGGGATGATATCGCACCCGCCAGATCTAGTATTTCCGTCAATATATTCGCAGTATTTTGATGCTGGTCCACCTGAACCATATAAGAAAAACTCACCTGTTTTCTTTTTGTAAAGTTTTTCTTTGGCATACTCAAAATCACTATAACTGTAACCATTTGACCACGATCCCACATGTTTTGCCGTTTCTGTATCATATTTTTTACCGTTGATAATTTTTTTCATTTTAAAACCCTCCTTATTGGAATAAAAATTTCCGTGTTTTGCTTTCTTTCAAAAATCTGTTGTAAATATCCGCCATTTGTTTTTTTAATTCTTTTCTGTCCAAATTATAGGACACTACTTCCTTCCATGAACATTTATGTTCCAAACCTTGGATTTCGAACATTTGTTCGCTTTCCATGTAATCTGTAATTTCTTTCTTAATCTTATCCATTTCCGCCTTCAATTCTTCTTCCATTATCTTCAACTCGGCATATTCTTTAAACTTTTCATTGATATTCATTTTTATTCACCCCTTTAAATAAATATTCTTGTGAAATGTTTTCTTTTGAGTCCAAATTCTTGCCTGTATCGGTGCTCCGCTTCTTGCTGGCTGTGAAAAATGTATAGTACTTTTTTCGTTGCGAGCCCGTTTACTTCCGCATTTATTTCATAGCCGTTTTTTGTTTTTCGGATAATTAAATATTTCATTTTTTATTCTCCTAGCATATACCATTTTCTTTAAACTCTTTAAGTAATCCGTATCTTTTGCCGTTTTTGTAAAAGTAGTTTGCGATCCACACAGCCTCACCCCATGATAACGGAAAGTCTGCATAGCTCCATAAAATAGCCTGATCCCGTAAAGATAATTGTTTTTCCTGGTATGTTTTACCTCTCACTTTAAAGTCTGTGATTGCTATAATTTCAACTTCTGGAGAAAATGTGTAGTTGTGCACTTCCTCCCATCTATAACATAACTTTTCTTCTTTGTTTGTTTTGATGTATATCATCTTTAAATACCCCCTATTGCTTATTGATTTTTTTGAATAAAATTATCAATAATATCATTGATGCAATCGAGACATAATTTTGTTGTTTT
Organism: bacterium; assembly: GCA_017652265.1. Classification (GTDB taxonomy): domain Bacteria; phylum Cyanobacteriota; class Vampirovibrionia; order Gastranaerophilales; family Gastranaerophilaceae; genus Gastranaerophilus. The sequence goes on along the minus strand of JAGCBH010000009.1, from coordinate 293 downwards.
TACATTGTCTTGTAAGTCTTTTAACTGTTGTTCATAAAATCGTTTGAGGTTTCCGACTTCTTTTATAAAATTTTCATCTTTTTCCTGCGGTATTTTTTCTTTGATATATTGCATAATTAAATCGCTTGACTTTTCATACTTCATTTTTCTTCCCCCTGTTTTAATTCTTCAATTTGGAAGTCTTTCCATAAGTAAACCACCATACCTACTAGCCACGATCCCAACCAAAGAAGGAAGCGGATTCTTTCTATATTTGTCATCATGCTTCCTCCTCTTCTTCTTCCTCTTCTTCC
>JAGCBH010000066.1 GCA_017652265.1 bacterium | reverse complement strand
TATATAGGATTTTGATATTATCATGATTGAAAGAATAACAGCAGTACAAACCTATAACTACGGCTTGGAACAAAATATTTTAGCCTCACGTCAAGCACCTAAAAGAGTGAGAAAAAGCGCTTATGAAAAAGATATTACCCCACAAGATAAATTAAAAGCGGGAATCGGTTCTATTATAGGGACAATTATACCAATGATTTTTATGATGGTAAAACAAAAAGTCAAAAATCCACTTAAACTGAGATATGGTTTGAAGGAGATGGTAATTCTTTCTGGTTCTGCTATCACCGGAGGTGTTGCTATCGGTATGTATGGAGAATCAAAAAATACTAAAATAAACAAATTTAAAGAAGGTGTTTTTCAATTCTTAAACGCTTCTATTCCTACCTGGATTGTCGGAGGGGTTTTGAAACTTGCTGAAAGTAACCCAAAAACCAACAATATACCTGTTAAAATTGCATCAATGGCAGGCGGTTTAATTGTCGGTATGTTCGGATGTGCAGAAATATCAAATTTATTATTTGATCCTAAAGACAAATGTCCTGACAGAAAATTAACCCTAAAAGATTGTCTTGCAAATATGGACGATGCTCTCGGTGTATTAGTTCTTGCCAAATTCCCGTTTGCACAAAAATTGCATATTGAAAAACTCCTGCCTCTTGTGTATGCATATTGCGGCTACAGAGCTGGCGAAAGTAATTAATAATGAGCCTATTGCGCCAAAACTTTTAATGTTTCCTCTAAAATTGTTTCCGCTGACGATACATCCGTAAAATCAGAACCTAATTTCGCAAATGCTGATTTGATTTCGTTTTTGTCATATCCGAAAGACAATAAAACAGACTGCGCATCAACAAGGTTTGTATTTTCTGAACGTATTTTTTCAACAAAATCAATCTGTGAAAAATCTTTCTGGTAATTAATGAGCTTATCTTTTAATTCAAGTATAATTTTCTGCGCAAGTTTCGGTCCCACTCCTTTTGCAAGGGTAAGTTCTTTATAATTGCCGTTAATCACAAGTCCTGCAAGCTCAGGTGCGGAAAATCTGCCCAAAAGAGTAAGGGCCATCTTAACTCCGACTCCTGAAACCGATGTCAGAACATTGAATATATCTCTGTCCTCTCTGTGTTTAAAGCCGCAAAGAGACATCTTATCTTCCCTGTGAACAAGCACGGTATAAATCTTGATTTCATCGTTTTGAGTTTCAAAATCATTAAAATCTCTTGCCGTAACCTCCAGCAAATACCCAAGACCGCTGTTTTCCAGCGTAATGTAAAAACCCGTTAAAACTGCTGTCTTATTTGCAATAATACCCTTTATGTAATCGTACATATTACCTCTTTAAACCCTTTGCTATTTCATCAATTTTTGCTTTTAACGCGCCGTTATTTCTTAATTCATCACGAATTTTTTCATAAGAATAAAGCATAGTAGGATGTTTTTTATTAAGAAATTCCGCTATACTTTCGTAACTTTCGCCAAGCATTTCTCTCAGCATATAGACAAGAATATGTCTTGGTGCGGAAATTTTCTGATTTCGCTGAGAACTCTTAAAATCATTTACCGAAACGCCGTATTCATTCGCAACCGCAATGGCAACTTTATCCATCGTGAGTTTTTCTTTTGAACCCGTAAAATTCAGAATTTTGCTTACGTATTCTACCGATAATTCCGCGCCGTCAATTTCCGAAAACGCACTGACTCTGTTGTATGCGCCTTCAAGTTCCCTCACGTTGTCTTTAAAATTTTCCGCAATTAAATAATAAACATCCATAGGGATATTCAGCCCGTCACGTTCCGCCAGATTTCTCAAAATTGCTATACGTGTTTCAAATTCAGGCGGAGTAAGTTCAACCATAATCCCCATTTCAAAGCGTGTTCTCAATCTGTCCGGCAAAGTCGGAATATCTTTAGGCAGTCTGTCTGAGGTCAAAACTATCTGCTTTCCGTTATTATAAAGGGTTTCAAAGGTGTGAAAAATTTCTTCCTTTGTACATGTTTTGGATTCCAAAAACTGTATATCATCAAGCAAAAGAACATCCACATTGCGGTACTTCTGACGGAATTTTTCCATTCTGTTAACTCTGTCACCGCCTTTTTGAAGATTAGAAATTACTTCATTTGTATATTCTTCGGTTTTAACATATTTAACACGTAATTTCGGCTTGTTAAAAATTATGTAATGCCCGATAGCCTGCATCAAATGTGTTTTCCCCAGACCTGATGCACCATATATAAATAGCGGATTATATTTCTGAGCCGGTTTTTCCGCGACAGTTCTGGCTACAGCATATGCCATGCGGGAATTTTCACCTACCACAAAATTCTCAAACTTATATTTCAGGTTCAGATTAACCTCAGGGCGTAACAAAACGGCACTTCCGGCTAAATCAGCATCGGATTTTACAGAATTTTCCGCCGACTGTTTACTTTGTTTTGCCTCTTTTTTCTTTAATTCATTATACCTTTTGCAATAATCTGCATCATAATTCAGTTCAACATTAACATCTTTTGAGCATGCCTTGCAAAGCGCCTCTTTGATATCTTTTTTATGAGGATTTAAAACAGATAGCGCAAGCTGATGAGGGGTTACAAGGTAGAATGTATCATGTTCATAACTGTTAACTGCAATAGCCGTAAGCCACGAATAATAAACATTATCCGGTATCACTCCCCGCAATAAGGCAAGCGCCTCAGCCCAAATTTTAGAATACACCTGACTATCCGTATTTTCGACCTCTAATAAACAATCCATAGAGAGATTTTACAACAAAGGAATTTCAAAAAATTTATTATGTTTTAATTTGTAACGAATTATTTTGTAAATATTTTTGAAGTTACTAATTTATTGTACATTTTTCATATGTCATATAAAGAGAAATTTAACGATATTATGCAGAACAAAAATGTTGCAATGTCAGTTCTGACATTGTTTTTCATTCTTGGCGTAATCTCATATTTTAGCGGAACCGAAATATCTTTTGCCGTTCTTGTAACGGCAGCAGCCTGCACACTCACGCTGACAAAACTCATTGACAAAAAGACGGCAGCAGTTCTGATTTTTGTATTTTATGCAGGATTTTTCAATTCCTTTCTCAGAATTCGTGATTTTGACGAAGTTTCCCTCCTAGCACCAAAGGATGTTGAAATAACGGGACAAATCATCAATATACCCGAAGTAAACTCAAAAAATTGCAAATTTGAAATGGCTGTGAGTAAAGCAGACTCAGAAGAAATATCCGGGAAAATTCTTGTCTGGATGAATGATCCTCAAAAGCGTTTCAGTGAATACAAAATCGGCGATATTTGCACCATTAACGGAAGCCTCAGACTTCCGCCAAAAGCAACAAACCCGTCACAATTTGACTACGCAAGATTTCTGCAAAACCATAAAATATCTTCTGTTCTCTACACAACACCTGAAAAGACCACGGAAATCGGAGTAAATAATTCGTTAAAATGGAAATTCCTCAGAAATCTGAACGATTTACGGCATAAAATACTAACCGTACACGAAGAATTTTTGAAAACACCGAACTTACAAATACTGGGCGGTATTGTTTTCGGGGATGACGCCGTTTCACCGCCCGAATACGTTAAAGATTCTTTTATAAATTCGGGCTTATTGCACATTTTAGCGGCATCCGGAATGAACGTAGCCTTCATTTGGGGATTTTGTTTTTTCATTATGCGCAAATTTCGGGCAGGTTATCGCAAAACCTTAATATCCGGCATATTTGTCGTTCTTTTGTATATGTGTATGACTGGACTTGGCGCCTCCGTTGTCAGAGCGGGACTCATGCTCATTTTTGTTCTTATCGGAAAACTGATTGACAGAGATGCTCACAGCGTTTCTCTTTTATCTTTTGTAGCCTTGTTAATGCTGATATATAACCCTGCGTACCTGAATGATGTCGGATTTCAGATGTCTTTTTTAGCCACACTTGGTATTTTAACAACAGGCCACGCATTAAACGAAAGACTTAAGGATGTAAAACTTCCAAACATAATAAAAGGTGATGTTGCAATACCTGTTATCGCACAAGGCTGGGTAGCCCCGATACAAATGCTTTACTTCAACACATTTGCGCCGTACGCAATATTTGCAAATATTGCCATAATACCGTTTCTATGTATTGTGAGTTTCGGCGGATTTATAAGTTCAATTCTTGCAATGTTTTATCCATATACCAAATATCCATGCCTGGCAGTTGATTTTGTTGTAAACATTTTAATAAGTATAATTTTGAAAATTTCTGATTTCTTTTCCGCACTTGATTATTCTCTTTTGATAACCGCAAAACCGCATATAATACAACTTCTGATTTATTACGGAATCGTTGCACTCATAACAATTATGCTCAAATACGGCTTTAACAAAAAAATATTAATTGCCGTAATCACAATGATTCTGATACTTTTGGTCGGTAACATAAAGATACCGTCAAAGAATCTTGAAATTATTGCGTTTGATGTTCAAAATGCGGATTGTTTTCTTTTGAAAACTCCGAAAAATGATTATTACATAATTGATTCGGGCAAATTTCCCTACACAAGCAAAAATTCACAGGCCAGCATCACAATAGGGAAATACCTTAAAGATAAGGGTATCAGAAAGATAAAAGGTCTTATTATAACTCACTTTGACAACGACCACGCGGGCGGTGCCGCATACATCATACAAAATTTTAAGATCAAAAATGTTTATTTATATTCCAAAGATACCAAAAGCATAACTGCCGT
>JAGCBH010000065.1 GCA_017652265.1 bacterium | reverse complement strand
TTTTGCTTTCATTGTATCTTTTGTAGGCGTATATTCATTTATGACTGTAATAAGTTTCTTAACGGTACCGTCATTTAATTTGATGTCGTTTAATGTTTCAAAAAACAGAACTTTTAATTCTGATAAGACATCTGAATAAATGCAGAATTTTCCTGATTTTGACGCTGCCTCTTTTTCAATGTGTGGTCTGAATATATTGTATAATCTTGTCCAAATATTTTTTTGTATCTCTATGTTAAGATTATCAATGCAACTTTCTATGACAGTTTTTGCTCGCAGCATTTCTGTATCAGACAATTTGATTGCGCGAAAACTCGGGTAATATGTGTTATTATAAGTAGGTTCAATTTTCATTGTTATATCCGATAGTAGGATAAAAATCAAACATAAAAATTTTTGCCTTAAATTTATAAATTGGTTAAATAATTTAATATTTCTTCGTTGTAGTAAGAATTATTTGCGCTAAAAGGAAATATTTCTCCGCCGAAAACTTTTCTGACCTGTGCTATACTTTTTTGTAATTGATTTTTGGATATGCAGTCAGCCTTTGTAACGACAGTTATTACGGGTAAATTATAGTGTAAAACCCATTCCCTCATCTGTATATCATTTTTCTGAACTTCGTGCCTGCCGTCAATGAATTGTATTAAAGATGTTAGCTGTTCTCTTTTGAGCAGATATTCTTCCAGATACTTTTGCCATTGGTTTTGGGCGGTTTTGGAAACCTTTGCATATCCGTATCCCGGCAAATCTGCTATCATAAATTTATCCGAAAAATTGAAATAATTAATTAATCGGGTTTTTCCCGGAGTATTTGACGTTTTTGCCAGGTGCTTTTGGTTTGCAATAGCGTTTATAAAAGAGGATTTTCCGACATTTGAACGCCCCAATAGCGGAAATTCGGGCAATTCACTTTCCGGACATTGAGAGAGTTTTTCGGCACTTTTTACAAATTTTGCTTCCAAAAACTGCGCCATAAAAACTCCTATTTTGAATTTAAAACTTTTTCACGCTGCTCTTTAAGGCGTTTTTTGTATAATACGGTCTGAAAAAGATTATAGACTTTATCACTGTCAACAACAGTAATTTGTGTTTTTTTGTCAACAATATCAATATTTACGGATGGTTTTCCTCCGAAAATATTTGACTGGATATTAACAAGTCTGAACAAACCTTCCGTAAGGATACTCAGCGGCTCTCGCCAAAATATCTCGAACGATTTGTTTACATCGAAATTTTTTTTCATTAAAACTTCCCGCGGGTGGCGTCTATTGTACGCCGTTTGTTCTGCCTTTGAATTTGCTTATTTTTTCAGCAATTTGATTTTTGTCAGCAGCGTTAGGTGCCATTGTCAGATATTGAGTATAGTATTTAACTGCACCCTGATAGTTGAGTTCAGCTTCATAAGCCATTGCCTTAAGTTTCGCAATATCGGCACTGTTGTGGAAGAAATCAATTGCTTTGTTGCAATATTCAATAGTAGATGCATAGTTTGCTTCTTTGTATTGACGTTTTGCTATATCAAAGAATTCATTTGATTTGATTTCACAAAGGTTTATGTAGTCAACGCCGTCTTTTGCAATTACGTTATCAGGTTCTCTTGTAAGAATTTTCTGGAAAGCAGTTCTTGCGGTTCTGAATTGTTTATCGTGAACCATAATTTCTGCCAAATATAAATCATCTTTTACGCTTTTTGAGAAGTTCATAGCATTTTCAAAAATATAAACAGCATCTTGTTCTCTGCCAAGTGCAAGATATGCTTCAGCTTTTAATACTGCGCCCATTACTGTGTTATCAGCGGACTGAATAATGTAATTCAGGCTGTCAACAGACGGGTCATCTTTGTGAACAAGTCTTGAAAGTCTTAATTTGGCAAGGTGCAATTGAAGTGCATTAGGGCATCTTTCAAGAGCCTTGTTTATATAATCGTATGCCAGATAAAGTTCCTGGTTAGTTGTGAAGTTGCCGTTATCACCATGGTCTTTAGCCATTTCGTAATATGTATTAGCCAAACCGATAATAGCATCATCATTGTATTTTTCGTGGCCTAAGTTCATTGTGTAATAATCTAAGGCTTGTTGATATTTTCTGAGTTGTAATGACATATCTGCTATTCTCATTTTAGCGGTAGCATCATCACGAACAGTTAAATATGTTTTCAATTGATCTATTGCAAGTTCATAATCAACTCTGTTTTCATATACGTTTGATAAGTTCATATATGAAGGTGTGTATTCAGGTTTGACAACTTCAGCCTTTTTGAATGAATTGATAGCGGCTGCCTGGTTGCCTTGTCTTAAATAAAGTTCACCCTGTAAGTTAAGAGCCGGAGCGCAATTCGGATGGATATGAAGTGAGTGGTTTAACCAGGTTAAAGCATCAGAATTGTTGCCTCTTAATGATTCGACAATACCCATATGGTACATTGCCGCAGGGTTGTGAGTATTGCATCTCATAGATTCTTTGAAATATTTTTCGGCTTCATCAAGATTATTTGCTCTGATTTCCAATAAGCCCAAGTTATCATAACCGTTTGCATATTGCGGGTTTAACTGAGTGGAAATTTTGAATAAATCTCTTGCATCGTCAATATTGCCTTTTTTTAATGTTGCTACACCTAAAGCGGAATATATTGAATAATCTTTAGGTGAAAGGTTTATTGCTTCAACAAATTCTTTAACAGCGCCGTCAAGTAGCTGTTCATGCGCATTGATGTAGTCAACGTCTGAAGATGCGAGACGTTTCATATAAACCATACCTTGAGCGTAGTGTAAAATCGGATGATTTTTGTGTGAAGGCATTAATCTGTCAATTTCACTCTGAGCAGGAGCAAGTTTGTATTGTTTTGCAAATGCCAATGCTCTCAGAGCAAGTGCATCAATGTCTTCAGGATTTTTTGTTAAAATATCTTTAAGTTTCTTTTCAGCTGTTGAGTATTCGTTATACTCAATCAATGTTTCAATATTTCTGTATTTGGTATTTTCTGTGCTTGCCGCTACATTATCATTTTTTGTGACCTGAGCCTTTAAACCGGCGCCAAATGCGATGTTTGATGATACCATAATCCCTGCTGCCAATGCAGATACAACTAAAATCTTATTGTAATTCATGAGTTTTTTCTCCTATTCTATTCTTTTTGATGAAATTATTGTATAATAAAAAATATAATAAGGCAATTAGATTAATACTTTTGATGTAGTTTTATGACAAATAATGAACTTATAAAAAATTTCAAAGCATATTTGGTAGTTGAAAAGAATTTTTCAGCTCATACCGCAAGGGCCTATGAGTCAGATGTGACGGCATTTTTGATATGGCTTGGGAATGATTTGCCGCAGAGCGTTAACTACAATAAAGTAAGAGAGTATTTACATTTTGTAAACAAATATAACTATAAGAAAACAACACTTTCAAGAAAAATATCGGCGCTCAGAACTTTTTACAAATATTTGTGCAGAGAACAGATGGTTGAAACTAATCCGTTAAATGCTATATCTGCCCCTAAAAAAGAAAAAATGCTGCCTAAATTTCTGACTAAAGATGAAGTTGAGCAAATTCTGAACAGTATTGATATAACAACACCTTCAGGATTCAGAAACAGGGCGATTTTGGAAGTTTTATGGGCAACAGGTATGCGTGTTTCCGAACTCAGCGGGTTGAATATGGGCGATTTAGAGTTATCCTCAAATGAAATAAGGGTTTTCGGAAAAGGAGCAAAAGAGCGTGTGGTTTTAATTTCGGAAAGAGCGAAAAATTATCTTGAGCGCTACATTAATACCGCAAGAAAGCTTGTAGCAAAAGGTTTTGAAATAAAAGATGACGGAGAAAATTCTCCGGTATTTGTCAATAATACAGGTTACAGATTAACTACAAAAACGGTCAGAAATGTAATAAATTCAACTGTTGAAAAACTTGAGCTGCCTAAAAAAGTTACTCCTCACGTATTCAGGCATAGTTTTGCAACATATTTAATTGAAAACGGTGCTGATTTAAGAGTTGTACAGGAGTTATTAGGGCACGCAAGTATTTCCAATACCCAAATTTATACCCATATTTCTACTAAACATCTGACCGAAACTTATGAACAAACTCATCCGCGTGCATAGGCAATTTGGGTAATGTTACAGATAATATTTGGTTTTATAGTAAGTTTATGTCTATTTTTGATTACTATAAAATTTTGAATAAACCTTATTTTTCGCCGCCGCCGGCGGTTTTCGGTATTGTATGGCCGATTTTATATGTGCTTATGGCAGTGTCTTTTGTTTTGGTTTTGTTAAGTCCAAAAACAGGCAATAAATCAGTTGCTTTGGCTTTGTTTATTGTTCAATTGGTGATAAACCTGAGCTGGACCAAAATATTTTTTGCGGACAAGAACCTTGAATTGGCGTTTTGGGTATGTGTGCTGCTTACGATAATTGTTATCTTTATGACAATATTGTTTTTCAGACAATCCGTTTGGGCAGGGGTGCTGCAGATTCCTTATTGTCTTTGGTTAATCTTTGCCTGTTATTTGAGTTATACGATTAAATTAATGAATACAAATTAAAAAGACCGCTCATTTGAGCGGTCTTTTCACAATTATAAAAGCAAGTTAAACAAGTTCTTTAACTTCACTTGCTATTGTTTTAGGATCAAGTTTCAAACCAGGTCCCATTGTAGTTGACAAGTAAATAGATTTAACAAAAGTACCTTTTGCTGTTGAAGGTTTTGCCTTCAAAATAGCATCAACCAGTGTTGCAAAGTTTTTAGTCAAATCTTCTTCGGTGAATTCAACTTTACCTATAGGGCAGTGAATCATACCTTGTTTGTCAGCACGGAATTCAACTTTACCTGCTTTAGCATCTTTGACTGCTTTTGCGATGTCCATTGTAACAGTTCCTGTTTTAGGGTTTGGCATCAAGCCTTTAGGACCTAAAACACGACCTAATTTACCAAGCATACCCATACAGTCAGGTGTTGCAATCAATGTATCAAATTCAAACCAACCGTCTGCGATTTTATCAACGATTTCTTCAGCTCCTGCGTATTCAGCGCCTGCTGTTGTTGCTTCAGTTGCTTTTGCACCTTTTGCGATAACGCAAACTCTTACTTCTTTACCTAAGCCGGCAGGAAGTACGATAGTTGATCTGATTTGCTGGTCAGCTTGACGTACGTCAATACCTAATCTCATGTGGCATTCAACTGTTTCATTGAATTTGGAAACTTCTTTTGAAATTTCTTTTAATTTCTTTATTGAATCTACTGCGCTTGACGGTTGTGCGAAACCTTCAAGCATTTCTTGCATTTTCTTTTGTTTTTTTGTTGTCTTACTCATTTTAAATTTCCTTTCATGGTGTTAGCGTGTTTTTAAAACACTTCCATTAATCCTTTACCGTAACGCCCATTGCTCTGCATGAACCTTTAATCATTTCTACTGCAGCATCCATGGTTGTTGCGTTTAAGTCGTTCATCTTGATTTTAGCGATTTCTTCAAGCTGTGCTCTTGTGATTTCGCCTACTTTGTCTTTATTTGGAGCTGAAGAACCTTTTGGAAGTCCTAGAGCTTTTTTAATCAAAACAGGTGCCGGAGGTGATTTTACGATAAATGAAAAACTTCTGTCTTCATAAACATCAATCACAACAGGGATAATATAACCTGCTTGAGATTCAGTTTTTGCATTAAACTGTTTGCAAAAATCCATAATGTTAACACCGTGTTGACCTAATGCAGGACCAACAGGAGGTGACGGATTTGCTTTGCCTGCTTCAATTTGAAGCTTGATTTTTCCTACTACTTTTTTTGCCATTGTTTTTCTCCTTTTGTGGTAATAACGGGGGTGTCCCTTCCACGTTTGTACTTATTATAATTTTTGTATTTGTTTGTATTCCAACTCAACAGGTGTTTCACGACCGAAGATAGAAACATTTGCTCTGAGTTTTGCTTTATCAGGATAAGTTTCAATGATATCAGCAATGAATTCAGCGAACGGTCCTGATGTGATTTTAACTTTATCACCGACTTTAACATCAAGCTCAATTTTCTGAGTTTGAGATGATGAGCGGTTGATAATCTTTTTGATTTCAGCATCTTTTGCAGGAATAGGGCGTTTTGCCGAACCTACAAATTTAGCAACCCCGGTTGTATGTCTTACGACGTACCAGGTTTCTTCATCCATAATCATTTCAACCAAAACGTAACCAGGGAATACTTTTTCTTCCTTTTCGGTTTTCTTTCCGCCTTTTATCTGCGTAACCGTTTTTTGCGGAACTTCAACTCTGAAAATTCTGTCGCCCAAATTTTGGTTTTCAATCATTTTTTCAAGATTAACTTTTACCTTGTTTTCATAACCCGAATAAGTGTGAACAATGTACCAGCGTTTTTCTTTAGCGGCACTCTTTTTAACTTCAGCCTTTTGTTCTTCTTCCAATTTTTCCTGAAGTTTGTCTTCGTCCAACTGTTCTTTCATTGATTTTTCTTTTGCCATAAGCCACCTTTAAGTTTTATATTAAGCCGAATAAAGTTTTATAAATTAAGTCTATAACAAGTATTGCAACAGTAAACGAAATTATTATTACAATAACAAATAAAGTTTCAGAGAAAATAACAGGTGGTTCAGGCCAGGTAACTTTTCCCCATTCCTGTTTTACGCCTCTTAAATATGTTCTTATTTCGTCTAACATTTGTGCCATTTTACTTTTCCTTTTATAAAATCCGCGCCCTGAAGGACTCGAACCCTCGACATCCGGTTTTGGAGACCGACGTTCTACCAACTGAACTAAGGACGCAGGTGGCGATATTATCGCCGTTAAAACCTTTGTCTTGGATTATGTATCCGTTACTTAGTTTCCTTGTGTGTTGTATGTTTTTTGCAAGTCGGGCAATATTTGCTCAACTCCATTCTGTCTTTTGTATTTTTCTTGTTTTTTACTGTTGTGTAGTTTCTTTCCTTGCATTCTTCACAAGCAAGAACTACCATTCTGTCATTTTTTCCTTTGATACCCATTTTAGTATTTCCTCTATTGTTAAATTGTTTGTTTCTGCGGCATTCGCAACTTAAGCCGTATAGTGCAAAACATCAAGCCGCATAAGCTTTCTAAGTTGAGGTGTATTTCTGAACACATCCTCATCTTTTCGGCTTATACCCAATTCTACTCCAAACAAAATAAAATGCAAATAATTGTAAACAAATGTAAGTGAAAATAGCAATTTTTCCCCCAAAAAGGTTTTTATATATGGGTAGGTATTTTAATGAAAGGAATTTTACATGGTAGAAAAGGTTAATTTTAACTCAGCAGTTAGTAATGTGCAATTCAGAGCAAATGATGCAAAAGTTACAAATCCGGTAGTGAAAACTAACGCAAATGTACAAAAAGACGGTCTTTACGTTGACAAAGAAACAGCAGAGGCTATTAAAAACTATGTTACAAATCCTGTAAATATGAATAGTCCGGTTGCTTTAAATGATTATAAAAATATGCTCGTCAAATCAGGTCTTGTTGAAGGGAAAGATTTTGAAGTAGCTACTTTTGAAGATCGTGTATCTCATAAAAATGCATATGTCGTAAGAATATCGGATAAAAATGACCCTGATAAAATCAAAAAAGTAGTTTATTGGAAAGACGGTGATGGTGTAGAAAACTACGATGGCTGTGTAGATACTTATTATCTTGCAAACGGCGGTGATCATGAAAGTTTTTCTATCTCCAGAGATAATAAAGGAAGAACAACTGAACAGTCAAGTGTGTACAAAAATCCGGAAAATCACAAGAATCTGTTCCCTGAAAACATAGATTTTAATACAACTCCTGATGATTATACCAAAATATTGGATAGTAAAAACGTTAATTACAAAGTTAATGCGCGTCAGGATAGTGAACACAGTATTGTTGAAGTTGTAGAATATGCTGATAACGGAAAAACAGTGGTTAAAAAGACATATTTTGAAAATGGCGGAGAAACCAAAGCCGTAGATCAGATAGTATTTAATCAGGATGGTAAATTCATGCATGTGACAAGCCTTGTAAGACATGACGAAAAGGGCGTGGGAGATAAGCTCTATGTAACCCAAAGTATAGATGAAATTATGGAAGCTGCCAAAAAGATAGCATTATAGAAAGTAAAATAAATTAAATAAAAAAGTCGTGTTCTTTTGAGCACGACTTTTTTTATCAGTTAAAATCTCTTTACAGAGTATAACTTGTTTCAGCCGGTTGTTCAGTCGGCTTTTTATCTCTGTATGTCAAGTCATAACCTCCGACAGTTGCTTCTGTACGAAGTTTTTCCATATAAATCTGACCGTTTTTAACAACTTGTTGAAGTTGAGCGAGATTTTGTTCAAGATTTGTCAAAACCTGTTCAGCATAAAGTTCAGCACCTTCTCTTGTTTTCATAGCATCTTCCGTTGCCTGAATACGGATGTTTTCGGCATCATCAAGAGCTTTGCGTTTAATTTCTTCGCATTCCTGCTGAACCTGTGTTCTGATTCTGTTGCCCTCACGTTCAAGAGCTTTTATGAAATCAGCTTCACTGAGGCGTTTTTCGGCTTCAGCCTGAGCATCAGCCACAAGTTTTTCAGCTTTTTGTCTGGCTTCAGCTTGTAATTCATCCCGCCTGCGTAAGAATGCTCTTGCTTCCTGTATTTCCATAGGGATTGAAGATGTAATTCTGTCTATCAAAGCGCCAATTTCTTTAGGTTTTACTATTGTAAATACGCCGGGAATTAAAGGCGTTCCGTCCTCAATCATCTCATCTAACGTTTTTAATAAATCATATACTCCATTTTGCTGCATAATACACACATACCTTTCAACTGCTCACATTGTACAAAAGTTATACCGAATTGTCAAATAGTTAATTTTTGTATCTTTTTTTCAGGAATAACCGGACATTATCCGGAACAAATTTTTCTATGCTACCTCCGTTTTTCAGAACTTCTTTAACTGAACTTGAAGATATGAAGTTATATTCCGGTTTTGTTATCAGGAAAACGGTTTTTATTGCGGGTTCGATTGAGTGATTAGTTTGGGATAACTGCATTTCATATTCAAAATCAGATACGGCTCTTAAGCCTCTAAGGATAACAGTTGCCCCCATTTTTTTGGCATATTCTACAGTCAACCCTTTGAAAGTATCGGTTTCAACATTTTTCAGGTCCTTAACGGCTCCTTTTATCAGTTCCACACGTTCGTCTATTGTCAAAAGTCCGTTTTTAGCTCCGTTATAAGCCACTGCAATTATGACCTTGTCAAAAATTTCCGCACCTGTCTTGAGGACATCAAGATGTCCGTAGGTTATGGGGTCAAAACTGCCCGGATATATTGCTATTTTCATGTTCCGTTCTCCTTAGGGAGAATTATATCACGAAATTTTAAAACAATGCAGATAAAACGAAATTTACTTAAAATAGTCGCAAATAAGTGTCTGGTCTTTCGGCAGAAATCTCTTTATACGTTTGAAAAACGTATCATTGTTCAGTTCGTCAAGTTTTTTTCTTAGGATTGCTTTTTCTATGAGTACTTTGTTGAATAACTCTGAGCATAACGGGTTTTTATCAACCAATGGTGCAAGTTTTTGCATTTGTACTTCTTTTTCGTGAATCAGTTCGATTAGTTTAGTTTTCATGTTACCTCAATCACCGTAGGGGATTGTAAATCTTAACTTGGGGTTATATTTGACATTATAATAATAAACATTTTTTGTGTATTATAAATCCGCTTTTTAGTTGATTTCTTAAAACAGGTGTTCTAAATTCATATATTTAGTTTAATTTTTGTAAAATAAATTTCCCGAAATGTTTACAAACTTGCTAAAAATAAACTGTTTTGATAAAATCGATAGTGGGATATTACAGTTAAACAAAAGAGATTATTGAAATGCCAAAAAATTCGGAAAACTTAGTTGAAATTATTGATGAACTAAAGCAAACCAACACCCGGAATTCGCAGGCTTTTATGCTGCAGCTGGATGAAATTAACAGAAAGCTTGAAGATATAGGAGACGGAAAAGAATTTGTATTTGTCAGAAATGCGCTTACTGATATGAGAAGTTCTTTGAATGAGCGATTTTCTGAAATTACCGAAGCAATAAACGGTTTTAGTTCCGAAATACAAAATGATTCCCAAAACGATATTTTGGAACTTTTGAATGAAAAATTCAGTTCTTTGTTTACAGATACAGATAAAGCGCTTAGCGGGCTTGCTGATAAATTGGCCGGTGTATATGACAAATTTAAACTTGAAACAGGCGAAAAGTTTTCCGAACTGAAAGAAACTCTTTCCCAAATCAACGAGGCTTTTTCGCTTGAAAAACTTGAAATATCCGAAATGGCAAAAAATTCTGATGCTAAAAGTGAAAAATTGTCTGCTTCTACAATTCAGAGTGTCAAAGATTTGAATGCAAGCATAAAAGAATTGGCAAAAGGATTTGCAGATAGCATAAATAAGCGTTTTGATTTTGTTGATAAGTCAATAGGCGCAAGTAATAACGGCCAGGAAATCATTGATGCGGTTGAAAACAATTTTGGCAGGTATTGTGTAAAAATTAATGAAATTTCCGATTTAATCATAAATCTGAAAAAAGAAATTGATGAAACGGGCAGTTCATACAAAAAATCTTCCGAAGTTTTAAGTACTTCTTTGAATGAGCTTGGTTCGGATTTGCAAACTATGTATTCAAATCTTTCTGAGGATTTGAAGAATGAACTGAACCTTAAAATTGAAAACTGTCAGAAATTTATTGCAAGAAATACGGATGCTTACTCAGAACAGGTTGTATCAATAGGTGAGAATCTGAAATTAGAATTTCAATCGCTTCAGGAGCTCATTCGCGATAAATTTGCTGCTGTTGCTGATTCAGTTGACAAGAGCAGTGCGTTATTTGAAAAGAGTCGCGAATTCTTTGATGAATTTGTGCAAAAAGTTGAGGGTATTGCGGGCAGAGATTATACGGAAAATTTTGATGAATTGCTTGATAAAAGCGCCAGGACCCATGATCTTGTTAAAGTTCTTCATACAAAAGTTGATTCTTTGCTGAACGAAGTTTCGGAGAAAGATGAAAATGTATCTGCCGTTAGTAAACATTTGAGTGATCTTGAAGAAAAAATCAGTTCAATGTCTTTGACAATGTCTGAATCTCAAGATGAAAAGATTCTGGAATTGAATTATGAAATTGAAGATTTAATAAAAAATTTGGATAGCAAATTCAATGATATAAAAAAATCCGATATTGCAGATATTTCTAATATGGTTTCGGATATTTCAAAAACGTTTGTGAATTTTGAGAACAGAATCAATTTCCTAATGGATGATATAAAGAAGAGCGAAGCCGAATCATTACAGGATTTGAATTCTGAGCTATTGAATCACAAGAATTTACTTGAAGAATTAAATGCAAAACTTGATGTCTTTGTATCTTCCGATGATACCGAATTGCTGGAAGATGAGTTAGCTGAAATTAAAGAAATTATACTTGCTCAGGAAGAAATCCTAAAATCTGCGGAAAACGGTTTCACTGATAAAGCAAGCAGTAATTTTAAGAATATAATTGCTAAGATAGACAGTGTTTCAAAAACCATTTCCGAACACGAATCAAATTCCGAAAAAATTAAAGAAGATATTATAGACACAATAGTATCTGTCCTGAGTAGTACCGGATTTACTGAGGAAAGTGAAGATATCAAGGAATTCGTTGAAGAAAAAACTGATGAATTAAACAGACAGCTTCACGATGTAAAATCGGAGCTTAAAAATCTTAAAGAAACCGATATTACGGATTATTCTTATACGCTGAATGACGTTGAATACGATATGGCGAATTTGCGCGGAGCATTAAAAGATGTTACTTCAACTACACCGGTTACTGAAATTAACCAAATTTCCAGAAACATTCACAATTTGACTTCGTCAATTGATGCTATAAGCAAAAACCTCACTCCTGCGGAAATATTCCAGTTAAAACACGGAATATTGAAGCTGAACGATGATATTTTAAGCATAAGTACCAGAACGAACAAACTGCTTATGAATTCTGATGAGGCGTCAAAAACTATTTCCGATGGTGTTCAGGCATTCGGACATATAGCTTATGATTTGGAAGAGCGTATTAAAGAATTTTCAAATCACGATTTAATTGTTCAGATGGCAAATAAAATTGAGCGTGTTCTCATGCTTTCTGAAAGTGCTTCAGGTTCGGATGCAACCGTTCAAAAAGTTCTTATGTTTTTGGGTGAATGGGTAGATGCGGTTTCAGAAACTATTGAAAATATTAATACTAAAACCGATGAAATAGAAAAAGTTTCTGAAGCTCTCTCTGAATTAAGAAAGACGTTACCTCAAAAAGCTGAACTTTTTGATATGCTTGAAGAAAAATTTGAGGAACAACAGGTTCGTATTGACCGGCTTGAAGCCAAACTGGACTCTCTGACCGAAATGGTTCACCAAAACAGTATGTCCACCGTACTTCCTAAGCTGGAAAAAGTTGAAAATATTGTTGAAACGATAAATAACAGTATAGAAAAATTGACCTCTTATGTTGAATAAAAACGATTTAATATCCGATTTGTGCAAAATCACGAATGATGTGTTAATTAATGAAGCTGAGTGTTACGCTTTTTGCTGTGATGCTTCGGGCTGCGAATGCGGTAAGAATAATGCCCTTGCTGTTGTTTTTGCAAAATCCGTTGATGAAATAACTGACTTGGTGAAAATTGCGAATAAATATGCTGTTCCGATTATTACGCGCGGAGCCGGAACGAATGTTGTTGGAGCTTGTGTGCCGGACAAAGAAAGTATTATTTTAAATCTTTCCAAAATGAACAAAATTATTGATATAAATCCGCAAAATATGACTGCTAAAGTGCAGGCAGGTGCTGTGGTTGCTGACTTGCAGGCAGAGGCAGACAAACACGGATTATATTTCCCGCCAGATCCTTCAAACCTCAAAGTCTCAACAATTGGCGGCGGAATAGCTCAAGCATCAGCAGGCGCAAAAGCTTTTAAGTATGGCACAATGAAAGATTATGTACTTGGCTTGACTGTTGTTTTGGCTGACGGCAAAGTTATACATACAGGTTCTTCAACAATAAAAAATGCGGTAGGGTATAATTTATCATCACTTTTTTCGGGATCCGAAGGTACTTTGGGCATTATAGCGGAAGCTGTGTTGAAGCTGATTCCGAAACCTGAAAAAAAAGTTGTGATGATGAGCTATTTTGATGCTATTGACGATGCGGTTGATGCCGTTACTATGCTTATCAAAAACAAAATAACACCTTGTACTATTGATTTTATGGATAAAAATTCTCTTGAAACGGTTGAAGGTTTTAAACATACCGGAATCCTGACGGATAGAGCCTGTGCTTTAATCATTGAAGTTGACGGTTTTATGCAGGCGGTTGAATATCAAATAAATTTAATAAGAAAAATACTGGAAGATTTTAGGGCGGACAGTATTAACATTTCAAAAACAGAGGAAGATTATGAAAAGATTTGGGAAGCAAGGCGTTCTTCAATGGCGGCCTGTGCACGTTTAAAGCCTAATGTCATAACGGATGATCTTGTTGTCCCACGTGACAAACTTTCCAAATTGGTGAAAGGTGTTCAGGATATTTGCAAAAAATATTCGCTTGATGTATGTCTTGTCGGGCACATCGGTGACGGAAGCGTTCATCCTCAAATTCCTATTGATATTTCCGATAAAGATGAGGTCAGCCGTTTGAAATCGGCAAAATCGGAAATGTATGAACTGTGTATATCTCTTGGCGGTGTTATATCAGGTGAGCACGGTGTCGGCAAGTTGAAAAAGAACTATATAAATTCCGTTGTTGATGAAAATACTCTTAATTTGATGAAAACTCTGAAAAAGACACTTGATCCAAGAAACATATTAAATCCGGATAAAATATTCTAAGAAAATGCTGAAAGAAATTGATAAAAAAGAATTTATAAAATATCTGAAAACTTTGGGGCTTACGGTGAATACGGTCACAAAAGCAAGAGGACACAGGGGATTTTTTCTGAATAACAGAATAGATATTTCAAAAAACATTGAAGAAAACAGAATTATTCCGACATTGTTGCATGAATTTACTCATTATGTACACAGTAAAATGGAGCCTGATATAGGTAAAAACGGCGGTACTTTCACTAAAATTTTTAATTCGGATAATCCTGTTTATAAAAATGAATTATCAAAAGTAACTCAGTTTGTTGATGAAGATTCCAGGCTTGTGAAATTATACAATATGAGATCCGAACTGAAAGAGAAAATTGAGGATGAAGAAGTCATAATAAGGGGGTATTTCTCTGATTTTAAACGCTCTTTACCTTACAAAAAAATTGAAAAAGAAATTAAGAAATCCGATATGAAATATCTTCTGAAATATGATAAAGTCAAAATTTTTGACGGGGTTTTGTCCTTTAAAACGAAAATTATTTCGGTTGATACGGTTGAAAATGATTTCAGCGGTTATGAAAAATACGTGTATTCGTATATTCGTTTAAAATCATATCAGCGCAAATTCAACAGAATTTCATCCAGAATTAACAAGTACAATAGATACTATTCCCGTCCGACAGAGATGTTTGCCCGTTTAGTAGAGGGACTGTATTTGGATGAAGAATGGGTTGAGGCCCTGGCACCGGAATCTGTTAAAAGGTTTTATGAACTTTTGGAAAATGGTTACTATGGCGAACTTCAAAATGTTATAAAACGATGATTACCGCATTATACTATTGCATTTGCCTGATTTTTCAGATAAAATCGGGTTTGAGGGAGAGACAGAATGATACTTGATGATTTTAAAATTGTTAGTGACACTATCAAAAATATTGTAGTTTTTATTCAGCAAAGCGTGCTTATAAAACCCGATTTTGATGAGTATCTGAAAACAATCGGAATAAGATCCGCCGGCGGGGATGATTATAATACGGCATGCCTGAATTATATTTTTGAACGCAGGTTATTTAATAAATCAATTATAAAAATTTATACCGAAGAAATGAAAAAATTACCAAAGGATGAACTAGAAACCTGTGAAGCAATTATGAATTCAATATATTCGGTATTTGAGATAAAAAAGATACTGAAAACAGGTTTTACTCTGTATTGCGTTACTAACGAAAAAACTTATGATGTTACCTCTCTTGTTAAAATGACGGCATTCAGAGGGCTTGGCGTAGGACAGTACGTTGTTGCAAGAATTGCAAAATACAGAGGTGATGCCTGCCTCTTGGGTATTTTTGGCATTTTGCCGTCATATAAGAGAGAAGATGCTCTCAAATTTTCGGTGGCAAAACTTGTTGAAAATCCTGAAATTGCTTATGTTGATAACCCTGAAAAACTTAAGGAACTAGAAGAAGATACTGAAAATCTTTATCAAAAATTTATTAAATTGTTTTCTAAAGATGAAATTATTACAACCAGTGATAAGGCTGATGATTTAATAGGTATGTTCAATGAATATGCAGAACTTGGCTCTACGGAAAGCAAGCCGGAAGATTTTATAGCAGAACCGGGTGAAATCGGATATTTTCAGATAAATTCGCTGTCTTCATCGTATTCGGATTTCATTGAAAGCTCCCTGAACGGATTTGGTGCATCTGAGCAGGTTTATGATGTGGGTGTAATTTTTGACCGTGAAACAGGTTTATATGCAGTACCGTTTTGGTCAACCTTTAACAAAATTTATGAAATTGACGATTACAAAGAAATTCCTAATTACAGAGATTGTGTAACTACATTCTTCCAGAATGATAAAATTCCTGCAAATATCATTAAACGTGCTGCAGCGGCACATAAGAATTTTATGGAGCGTACAAATGAAATTTTGGGTACGGAATTTACTTTGGAAACTATTTTGCAAACTTATAAATCGCATTATCTTAATAACAAAGTTTTTTCTCCGACAACGGTTTTATACCGCTCAAGTGCTTTCTCAAACACTATAGGTATGATTGAAGAAGAAAGCGGAAACCCTGAAAAAACGGAAAATTCCGGGCAGGTTGCCGTTAAAGTCGGCAGAAATGATCCGTGCCCTTGCGGCAGCGGGAAAAAATTTAAACATTGCTGCGGTAAGAATTTATAATTCCTTCTGCGGCAACGTACGCAGTTGACCAGCAGTTTTGGAGATTATATCCTCCGCAAAAACCGTCAATGTTTAGGACTTCACCGCAAAAGTATAAATTCGGTACTATTTTTGACATCATTGTCTTTGGGTTTATTTCATCCAAATCAACCCCGCCTGATGTAACTGTTTCGCCACCTGCTACCGTTCCCGTTGCATTAAGATGAAATTCTCTGAGACTTTTCAGTATGTTTTCACGCATTTTAGAATTTATATTGCAGCATTCAATATCTGAATATTCGGTCAGGGATGTTACAAGTGTTTTGGGTATAAAATCAGCCAGCAAATTTTTCAGAGTTTTATGCGGGTTCTTGTTGAACAATTCCTGTAAATCTATATCGTGTCCTAAAAAATCCAAAACTATTTCATAAGGAAATCTTTCTCTTGCCATTAGGGAAGAAATTTTGTACACCAAAGGCCCTGAAATTCCTTGATGAGTAAATAGTAAATCATTAGTAATTGCGTTTTTTGCGAATTTCGCTCTTATATTTTTAAGTGTTATTCCTGATGTAAAAATTTTGTCTGTTTTGAGCCCTATTAACGAAGGCTTTGGTGGGATTATGTTGTGACCAAGATTTTTCAGCATCTCAAAAGATGAATGTCCGCCTGTTGCGACAACAACTGTATCAAACGGGTAGATATTTTTTTCGCCATGCAGATTAAAATGTTCTTCTATTTTGCGGATGTTGTCAGTTATGAAATTGACATTAAGGGCATTCAGAATTTTTTTTCTGACGTCAGATGAACTGTTTGAGGTTGGGAAAATTCTGCCGTCAGGTTGAGTATAGGTTTCTACTCCAATTTTCTTAAAGAAATCCAGAGTTTCTGTGACACCGAATTTTGAAAAAACGGAATACAAAAATTTTTCCCCTCGCGGGTAGTTATGAGCAAGAGTTTTTAAATCAAATTCTTCGGGTGTCAGATTACATCTTCCGCCGCCTGTCGGTAGAAGTGTTTTCAGCGGTAAATTCTTATCAAAAACGGTTACATCAAATAAATCCTGTAAAAAATATGCACAAACACATCCTGCTGGTCCGCCGCCGATTATTGCTATTTTGGGCTTAGATTCTTGTACCATACAAATACACCGATTCAGGGTTTTCAAGGTCATCATGCAATTCCGCGATGGTTTTATTCATAACGGGATGAACAAAATCAGGGATAAGCTCCAGTAACGGAACAAGTACGAACGCTCTCAGGTGAAGAAATTTGTGCGGAATTATTAATTCATCATCACTTATTATTTCGTTTTTGTAAAAGAGAATGTCAATATCAATTGTTCGATCTGAATAATCTTTGTTTTCTTCTCGTTTGCGCCCCAGTTGTTTTTCAATGCGCATGCACTCAGCCAAAAGTTCGTGGGGCGAAAGTTTGGTTTTGAGTTCTATAACAGCGTTGACAAACCAGTTTGGCGTATCAGTGTTCCAGGGCTCTGTTTCGTAAAAAGATGATGTGCGGATAATTTCGGTATCCTTAACTGTTCCCAGATGCATAACCGCCTGCTGGATGTAACTAATCCTGTCACCTAAATTAGAACCTAAACTTAAATAAACGATAGCCATACGTTAATTTTATAAGGTTTTTGGGATAGTGTCAATAAAGATTTTGAGAAAAATTTTTGTTTGTGATAGAGTGTTTTTGACCGAATGGAGAGGTGTCCGAGTGGTTGAAGGTGCGGACCTCGAAAGTCTGTGTGGGGTTAAACTCACCGTGGGTTCGAATCCCACCCTCTCCGTAGCACAAAGGACATAACATATGTTATGTCCTTTGTGCTTTTGATGGTACGGATTTGTACACACTATTTTGTGGGTTGCGCGAGGCGGCAGAGGCTGGAATATTTTGTGTAAGACGTAGTCTTGCAACAAAATATGGAATTGCCGTTTAATGCCGCCGAGCAAGACACGAATCCCACCCTCTCCGAAGTAAAGGCGGTATGGCATTCAGCCATACCGCCTTTACTCTGTTAAATTAATTATGCTTACATTGTGTACATACTAGCATTTTTAGCATCGTATAGCGCACATAAACTTGAGTATAATTGATAGTTTTCATCATTATTTGTATCTAATCCAAATACTTGATCAGTTGAATCAAATCCGTTATTATTCAACCATGTGACGACTTGAGTTCTTATATCGTTGCACCAAGATGTCATATCAATATCTGCAATTTTGATTTGATTGTAACGATATACTCCGTTTGCATCAAGATAATAACTATCATAATTTTTCTGATATGCACTGACAGTTTCTATACCTAAAGTACCTGCAGCGACTTGTGCATCAGTTCTGGCAGCTGTAATAACAATATTGTTATTAAGTATAGATTCATATTGACCGCTCAAATATTGTGCTCCGTTTGTTATTTGAAGTGATGAACTTGCTGTTGAAGTTAAAACAAACGTATCACCCATGTTTCCGTATTTGTCAATATTAAATGAGAGATATAAGTATTCAAGAGAGTTATTATACTGGTTAACGAATTGTTCCGTAATCATCAACTCATCATTTGTACCACCCATATCAGTTATGTAAGTAGTGCCACCGCTGCTGTATGTGTTCGATACACAATATTTATCATTAGAAGATGTTGAATTTGTTATGATTCTGCCGTTTGAACCTTCATAGTACAAGCCTGCACCGCCATCGGTCAATATCTGAGCATAGCCGCCGTCGTCTGTAATATTACTTATACCTGAATCAGCTTTAATATAAATAGCACCGACTTTTTCAAATACCTCTTGTAAGTTGCTGTCTTGAGTCAGATAAGAACGGTACGTATCAAGGTTTTGTACAATGTCATATCGTTTTACCTGTTCAGGAGTACTCATGCCATAATCTTCAACTTCAAGATTTGCTGTTTTCCAGTTTCCGTTGGCATCTTTATTCAAGAAATCTTTATATGTAACCTCTGAAACAATTTTCTTTTGATTATTATAATTGTTATCTTGTATAGCCGTTACTGTTATGTCTCCGTCATTGCCAAAACCGTATCTGAGTTTGCTTGAATATCCGCTATAAGCGTTCATAATAAGCTTATCTTTGTTTTGAGTAATGTGGTATGTATCACTTACACCTTCCGAATTAACAATAGCTTTTCTTGTTATATTATCTTTGTTGTTATCAGGAATATTTACAAATTCAAGAACGTCATTGCCTTTGCCAAGGTTATATGTGACAGAAGTATTGTCAAGGATTTCGTGGATAAACTTGTCATTTTCTTCTGTTCCCCAAACTTCAAACAAGCCGGTTGTACTTGAATAATTTTGGGTTATGAAATCGTCAAGAGAGATTTCATAATTGTTATTACCTGCAATAAGGATAATATCAGCTGTATTAACTTCATTATTGAAGTAATCCTTGATATATACAGAACTTTGATTTCCATAGTATCTGATTACCAAATAATCGTCTTTTCTTGCAAGAGTTAAATCAGATATCCAGCATTCGGCAAAGTTCAGTTTAACCTTACCGCCAACAGCATTGACAATATCTTTATCTCCTGAGTTTTGGCTATTTTCGTCAAAGATTATGGTATTGATGTCCTCGGCATTTTCCGCATAGACATTAAATACATCAACACCTTTGTCGCCTCTAAGCGTATTACCCGAACCGGTAACTGTAATAGTATCATTACCCGAACCGCCGTCAATTGTTGCATCATCAATTTCGACATCAATAACATCATTACCGCCGCCTGACGAAATAGAAGTTATCGGATTTGCAAGGTTATTAGGCAGAACAACAATGTCATCATAACCTGTTGTAAAATGATTTGTTGTTGTCATTGTTGTTACGTCTGCATCCGGGATTGCACCATGAGCTGTTATGTAATTTTCAATATATGCTGCCAATGTTATCGGTGCATCCTGCGTATTATATCCGACTTTGATTGTGAAGTTTGCATCTTTATTTGAGCCGTTTACTTCGTCAAAATATCCCCTAATATTAACAATGGAATTGCCGTTATAATATTTGATAAACAAATCATCACCAAATTTTTCAAGAGTAACATTATAACCTTGATTTAAATATAACAAAATATTACCGCTACAATTTTCAACAACATCATAAGCTGCAGTGTCGGATGTAAATTCAATAATATTTTCTTCTCCGACTTCATTACTGTCGGTTGTAATTCTGTGGATATCATTGTAATATCCGCCTTTAATAGTATTGCCGTGACCTGTTATTTCTATAATATCGTTTTTATCATAGGTTTCTATAGTCGCGTTATTTATGGTTGCGTTATCATTTTTACCAACAATAACTATATCGTTACCCGAATCACTGCCGCCATCTGCTTTAGTGTAGATACCTGTAATATTTGTGGCTGTTGAAGGAATTTCAATGTAATCATTGTTGTATGTACCATAAACAGTTGTTGCATCATTTGCAACATCAATATTAGTATATGAATTTTCCTGAACAGGTACACCCAAGTCATCATAAGTCGGTATAACTTTGTTTTCGTTGATATCTTTAACAATATTACCTATTCTTATGTGATTTATCGCATAATGACCTGATGTGTAACCTTTAATTGTTGTAACAGCGTCTGTTTTTGTATTTGTTATAACAAGATCTCCATCATTGTTAACTGCAAAACTCAAATCTCTGAAACTATCTGCACCTGTAAATACAAGAGTATTTTTAGGTGAATTAGCCGCAATTTCTGCACCGTTTGTTGCTACTGTTTCAGCAAAGAACGGCTGTGTATCATCAAAATCAAGATTTCCACCTGCTAATCTGTATTCTTCAAGCAGAGTTACGGAATTTACTTTTGTATCTACACCTCCCGTTCGCATAATAAAGTTGCTGTAGTCTATACTGATACTATCACCGATTTTTGATGTACTCCAGTGATAGTAGTCTTTAAATGTAATTGAGCCGACTTTGTGTTTAGCATCGCCATCACCCATAAAGAACAGCATTTTCATATCATCACCGATTTTTCTGTATTCGGTTTGAGCATGAGTGTTCGCATAATCAATGACCAAACCGGTTTTCCAGAATGAACCTGCAATAATATCGTCGCCGCCGTTATTTACGGTATAAGTAACAGTGGTATCGGCTCTGTCATTTGAAATATAGATTTCATCATTCCCAGAAGAGTTTGCTATCACGTCATTTGTATCATAGTTACCATTACCTATATAGATATATCTGCTGTTAGCTGATGCCGGAATATTATCGCTATTTTCTGTACTTATATAGACATTTTCTCTATTGATAACAGCTTCTGATGATAACAAAGTCTTGATTGACAATTCTTCATCAGCATTTCCGGTTGACTGAATAACAAGGTTATCAACCCTATAATCTTCATTTTCTTTAAAGTAATCTTTTAAAGTAATTGAACCGTCAGGGTTTTCTGTTGATTCGGCATCTGAATAAAATTCAAGTATCAAATCCCAGCCCGATGTGCGGAGTTTTGTAAACATCGTTTTATCGGCTTTGTCAACATAGATAGTTTCTGTTTGACGTGCTTCAATAAGAGTATCATGCCCGTCGCCTCTGTCAAATGAATATATAATCTTTTTGCCTGTACCTTCGTTTACTGTGCCTCCGTTTACGTTGATAACATCATCACCCTTATCGCCTTCAATACGGTTTGTAGTATAACTTGACCAGTAGCTTGCCGCTTCAAGTGTATCATTTCCCTCCGTACCATAGAGGTTTTTCATCAATACTTCACCGTATCCGATATTGAAATATCCCAAAAGTTTATCAATTTTGCCTTGAGCCGTTGCAATTGCAGTTGAATATGCCGTAAATTCATCACTATCAACAGCAACGTCTTCCATGAGCTCTTGAGTTGAAATTATTTCAGCCCTTAATGTACTCAATGCGTTAGATACGCTTGTATAACCGTTCAGTTTTAACCATGGTACAACATCTGTTGCAATACCTCTGATATATTTTTCAGGCAGAATTGAATCATCAACATCTTCTGCATATACAAGTCTGTCATTGTGGTCATACCTGTCATCAGTTTGAATTCTTCTTATTTCACCGTCAAAGGTCAATGCACCAAGCATGTGATCAGAATCTCCGTTTAGAAGTTTTAACAGATTATCGGTATCGTAATAATATGATTTTTCATTTGTGTAATACGCATTTTCACCTGTGCCATGTTTAACAAGTACATCTTCATACGGTTTGAATTTTTCCTGCCAAATAAGATGTTTTGTATCAGACACTATACCATTTTCGTCTATATCAAAGAACAATCTGAATTTACTGTCTGTAACCGCACCTGAACCGTCCCAATGTGCATTTCCGATAGAAATTTCGTTTGTACCGCCTGCATCATGAATAGTAATATTGGTTTGTGCTGTTAAACCTATAGAATAACTGTCATTTGAATTACCTTGTGAGAAGATTTCTACCGGTTCTCCTTCTTTAATAGACCTCAAAGCCAGAGGAGTATTATTAAGAGTATAATAATAAGCTCTGTTACCGTTTGTACTCAAGTAAACATTATTATCATCAATACCTTCTACAAATTTTATATGATTATATGAATCTTCATCATCTCTTATACTTATGCTGGAAAGATTTGAACCTGCATTAACGTGCATTGATGCTGTTTCTTTAGATACAAGATAATCGTTGTCATTAGCAACCAATACAAAACTTCTCAAACTGTAATCGGATGCCAAGAAACCCTTATATGTAACCGAACCGACTTTGTTTTCGCCGTTATAAGCGGTTATAACAAGGTCATTTCCGCTTTGTGAGAATTTAATTGACCCGTCTGTTACCGAATATGCTGCTAGCGAAATTGTATCAGTTTGTCTTGCAACATTATCATTATCTTTAGTTGATGAAGACTGAATAATATAATCACCAAATTCACCTTCAAATGTAACTTTATCATTACCGTATTTAAGGTCAATTACATTATTTTCTCCGACCGGTGCCGAATTAAATGTAAGCTCATCATTCGTATTTGTACCCGTTAAACCTTCTGTTGCAGGAGTAATTATATCACTGGCATCAGGATGACCTTCCACATTTGGAGTTATCCATTCCAATGAGCCTAAGTTTTCAAAGTTTCTTAATTCATTAAGAACTTTTGCCCTGTCAGATACAGCATCACTATTATCAAGAGCCTCCATAAAACTGCCAAATCCGTACTGGCCAAGCCAATTTGCAGTATTCTGTGCCGCTGCATTAATTTGAGTTCTTGTAATATATTTTCCGTCAGCCGACCAGATGTAATCAACGTGATTTAGTGTATCCGTATCAAATTTTATGCCAGCCTGGTCAATTAAACCACCGTAATTAAACTGATTATTCGTCTCTTTAAATGTTTCATTATCAACAAATACTACAGAATAACCCGCATCACCGTCATATAGCGGCGTATTACTGAGGTTATAACTTACATTGTCTTTGCTTGTGTAAGATGTTCCGAAGTTCAATATATCATATTCATAATTTCCGTTGACATCCTTTTGGTAGCTGCCGTCTGGATTTTTTCTGAGTGTAACATTGAGATACATTCCGACATTACCGGACTTTAAATCTTCAGAATTGAATTTAATAGTATTTGTATCTTCGGTATCCTGAATTGTTATTGCATTTGAAGAAATTTCGCCATTGTAATTTTTATGGGTAAGACTGTCAATAATATAGGTATCATTACCTTCTTCACCCATAGCGAATACTCTGCCGGTAGCAAAATATTCATCTTCATTATCAACGTGTCCGAGTGTTATTGTATCGTTACCGGAGCCGCCAAGAACAATTTCATCTTGCAAATGCGCAATTAATTTAAGTGCAGTGTTACTTGGCGCATCTTGCTTAAACTGTGCAACCATGGCATCAAGTTCAGATTTTAAGGTTTCATAAGTTGTACCGGAACCGTTAATGTAAGAATTAAGTTTGGTTATGTATGATTGAAGATTATCTTTTGTATAATTTCCGAAATAAGCGGAATATTCTTGTAAAATAGCATTTGTCGGATTTTCATAATTGTTATAAAAATCGCTGCACTCATTATATTCATCAATATTGTGCTCATTTATATCACGCCAGTATGTGAAAGAGCTGTGCGGAAGGCCGCCTGCAATGTACCTTGCGTACATTTCAGTTTCAATAGCCTGAGTACCCTGACAACCATCCATACGGTTTTTAACCAAACTTGCCATCCTTGACCAGTAAGCACTTGGAGAACCATCATAGTAAGTGCTGTAACACTGCTCTGCCTCATCTCTGAAAGAAACGTATGCAGATGTCGTACCGTCATTTTTAATCATAAGAGTATGGTTTGCATAATTAGGATCATTAAATTCTTCGTCAAAGTAGAATTCATAGTATGTACTATACAAATCATATAAGTACTCATCTCTTTTGTATGCGGCGAGAGCATCGGCAAGTTCTTCTTCAGTTGCTGTTCCTGACGCAACCAGATTTTCATAAATTGTTTTTGAACCGACACAACCTTGAATGTTATCTTTCAATAAGTCTGCTTTGTTATACCAGGAATCTTTGCTTATATCGGTAAATGTCGGCCCTGTATAATCGCTTGAACTTCCGCCGTTATTTAAAATATTATAGTATGTTTGATAATTATTAAGCTTGTTTTGGTTATTAATATAAGCTGAATATTCAACCAAAGCGTGCAAATTGTTATAGGCGGTTTGCGTTCCCATTACACCGTCTAATGTGAGTTTCGCCTGAGCAAGTTTATTTTCCCAATATGCCTTATCACCTTCATCTCTGAAATTGTAGCTTACTCCGTTTGCATAGTCCCATCCTGAATAAGTAAGATCGTCAAATTTGTCAACAAATTCCTGATATGTCTTAACAACAAGCTGGTCATGTTCATATGTGGCTTTGGCTGCCACTTTATCTTCCTGTGTGGAAGTTGTACTGAGCATTGTATCAATATATAAGTCTTTAGAACCTTTTACTCCGTTCAAAGATTCCAGATTATTAGCCGTAATATCAGCATCACGCGTTGCGGTTACGACTTCTTCCAGATTTTCATAGGTGGATTTTGAACCATAGTATCTTATTTTTGCATCAGCAAGGTATTTTCTCCAATCATTTACGGAAATTTGTCCGTAGTATTTGTAACCATTAGTTTCACAAAAGTTTATAATATATTCGTAGTTAGATATATAATTTTTATCAGATGCTGCATTTTGATAAGCACTTGAAACCTGAGATGATTTAAAGTAAATACTGTTTTCATCATAGTAGCCTACAAGTTTATTTACCCATTCATCTGTTGCGCTATAATTAGTTTTCAAAATGTTTTTGTGAATATCGTATGAATCATAAGTATAACTTGAACTATATCCGCCAAATTTATGAATAATTGTATCATTATCAGCGCCGCCGTCTATAAACGAAGCTCTTGCTTTGATAGTATCTTCACCGTCTCCACCATAGATTTGTTGAGCGGAGCCGAAAACTGCCGTAATCGTATCATTACCTGAACCGCCCCAGACGTGATTTTGTGTTCCTCTCATAAGGGTTATGTTATCATTTCCGCCTTCACCCCAGATATAGCTTCTTTCTCCATAAGATATAATTGTATCAATATCATTGCCGGAATTATCCGCAGAAGGAGTATAGTTTATCGTGTAAGAAACATTACTTGTACCGATTATTTCACCGTTATCCGTAACCGTAGCTGTACCTGAATCGCCCAGAATAATTTGTTTACCTTCGTACCCGGCGTCAGAAGTTATGATATAATCACTGCCGGCTCCACCATTGATATAAGATGCATTATCGCCACCAACAATATTATCATTACCGCCTTTGGCATTAACGACTATAACATCATTTGATGTTTCAATATAATCATTACCTTCTGTTCCTATTCCTGAAGAAATAATATTGGCTTGACCTGAAATATAGTTAACAAATTCCGGCATCGTGAAAGTATTACGTTTTGGACCGTTTATATCGCTTGTATAAGTTTCTACCGTCCAATTATTAAATAGCGCCTGTTTATCAGCTAAATAATAATCTTTCAAAACAGTAAGCCCTGCACTTGTTTTTCCGTCATAAGTTCTTGTTGTACTGATTACAAGGTCATTACCGCTTTGCGACATATTGAATGCATTAACCTGAACTCCAAGAAACTGGATTTTGTCTGCACCGCTACTTGCAATAAGAGTATTAACACCGCTTGTTCCGTAGCCTCTGTAGATATCATCACCGGCACCGCCATCAATAGTCAATGCGGACGGTACATATTTTGAATCTCCGTCAAGTGAAATAATATCGTTACCCGCATCACCATAAATTATACTTTTGCCTGATACGGATATTGTATCGTTACCTTCGCCGCCATGAACTTCTGTTTGCATATGAACATCGTTCATAGAGTAGTAATCATTGTTGCCGCTTGTGATTTCATCATCACCGCCGCCTGCATAAACAACTGCATTCCCAAGACCTGTAACAATTATATCTTTGCCCGAACCACCATAAATAGTATCGTTACCTGTTCCGCCATAGATATAATTTCCTGTTGCAGATGAACCGCTTGCATCAATTAAATTGTTACCGCTGTTTGCTTCGACAAGGAATGCACCATTGCCGAATGCGTAAAATTGGTCGTTACCTTCGCCTAAAGATATAGTACTTGTTTGTCCGTTCCACCAAGCATATTCTAAGCCGTTATTGTTGTAATAATATACAGTATCGTTTCCTGCTCCTGCTTCGACAGTGGCAGAATATCCGTTTGCAATAATTGTATCTGCTCCTGCTCCACCATATAAATACTGTCTGCCTCTATTTGTTTCCCCGCCAAGATAAGTTTTTGATGCCGCTTCGTCAACTAAACCATCGTTTAATACGGCCTGAGCATATATTGTATCTTCACCGTCTCCACCGTAAGCAACAGATTTTGCATTGAATAATTCACTATCGGGGTTTCCTGCAATGATAGTATCATCACCTTTGCCGCCATAAATAATGTTTTGTCCGTCACCGCCGTCAATCAGATCATCACCGTCGCCGCCTTCGATATAATCATCACCTTGTCCTGCATAGATTTTATCGTTTCCGCCGTTTTGAGCATCAACCCAATTACCGTCAGCATCATGGCTGCCTAGGTTGTCACCGAATATTACATCATCACCGTCGCCGCCATATATAGTCTGTGCACCGTCTCCGCCAATAATGTAATAGCCGCCTTTGTGCTCTATTTCTGTCCATTCGTATGATGCGCCGTTATTTACAGGTACATATTCTTTGTGAGTAAATGTTGGAGTTGCCTCTTCACCATTAATTGTTGCCCCCTCAACATTATTATCAATGAAAGTGAAATAGGCATTCTTTTCATTTACAGGAGAGTTTTTGTAGTTGTTGCCTGATACGGCCAGATTATAATAACCGTATTCATCCGTAACCTCCGTACCGTTAGCATATCCGATAAATTTTTCAAGAGACATATAAGATTGAGGTTTCGTATTATAACCGTCGTATCTTAATGATGGCTCAAACATGATTTTAATACTTTCACGTCTTTCTTTAGAAAATACCCTTATTTCTTCATTATGTTCATCAAGTATAGGTTGCCCGTTTTCATCTCTTACAACAGCAAAATAATCTTTTATTATCAGTGTACCGTTTTTGTTAGAACTGTCGTTCATGACCAGATACAGGTCATCTCCTCTTTGGAAAGTACCGAACTGAGTATCCGTATCAACGTGGTGCCACAGATACCATCTGCTTGTATCACGCTGAACAGGAGCAAATTCTGACATATCAATTGCTATTTCTCTGTCATCTTTCGGGTTTAATACAAGGGTATTAATGCCTTCCGAAAACTCAATTTCAGGGATATAAGTATCATATTCAACGGTACCTGAAGAAAGTTCAATAGCTTCATGTTCTCTGTTTATAACTTCCGAAAAATCAACATAATCATTACCTTTACCACCATTTGCATAGTAATATGTGAAGCCCAAACCGTCTAAATAATAATTATCATTGTTCAAGATGATTTTATCGTTGCCGTCACCGCCATAAGCCAGGCCATTACCGATAATATTATCATTTCCTTCGCCACCGTACGCTGTAGAGCCGTTTCCGATATAAATTGTATCATCTCCTGCATCACCATTTACGGTTACCTGCCCTGAAGCAACTTTTGCACCGTAATCAAAGAAATATGTCTTTTTACCTTCAATTTTTGAATTCATAAGTTCATCTGTATGATATACATAGACATTCATACCTGCATCGGTATAATAATAGCTTCCTATATATTCATACTTATCAGATGCATCAAGCTGAATTGACTGAACGGTTGTAGAACCCTGTGCATCCTGTCCGAATTCGTATGCAAAGAAGAAATATCCTGTCATAACCTTATTATCAGGTGTAATATAAATATGGTCAGAATCATAAACAGTTGTTGTAGTAGTATTTCCGTTTGTTTGATGAGTTTGAATTGCAATAAGATTTTGGTCAGAATACTGTAAGTCTGTTCTTGATGTTGTAAAGTAAATCTTATTACCTTCTGCACGGATTATGTCATCTCCATCGCCGCCATAGATAACAGGCCTTGAGGTTAATCCGTTTTCGTGTTGATATATGCCGCCGGAATAGATTGTATCATTACCGGCTCCGGCATTAACAGAACCATTTGCAGTTTCTGATGCAGAAACATACTGTGCTCCTTCAACAGTTGAATTTGTATAGAATGTTTCATTTGTTGAATTACCAGACAACTTTCCTACTGTATAATCCGTATCAGCTTCTCTGTTTACAGACATTTTTACGGCATCTGAAAGGGAAATTTTATTGCCGTTTTTGTCTTGCAGAGTATATCCCTCGTAATAGAATTTATAACCGTCTCCCGTGTAGAAATAATTAGGCGCTTGAATATAATCGCTGCTTGTGCCGTAACCTTTAATGTATAATGTATCTAACCTGTTATTATTCGTATCTCTGTCTGTCAAAATGAGATTTCCAAGAGCTGTAACTTTTCCGTTTCCATCAACAGTAAATTCAATATCTTCAAAAATTATTGTGTTATTTTCATCGGTTGCTGATAAAGAAATTGTATCCTGTCCGCCGTTTGCGGAAATGTGAAATTCATTATTTCCTGCTCCGCCCATAAAGTATTCGTTACCTGAGCCACCATAGAATTTATCATCACCTTTACCGCCGAGGAAGTGAGTTGTTCCGCTGCCGCCTTTAATTATTGAACCGTTATCATCGGCATAAACATAGTTTGTTCCGGTATTGCCGATAGTTGTCTCATTCCCTTCCGTACCGGCGGCTTTCGCAAAAAGAATATTTGCATCGTTGTTATTAAATTTAATTTTTTGATATGTATTGTCATCCTGAGACGGATTAACAGGTACACTTCCGCCGTTTTGAATAATATTAAACATTTGAGCAATAGTTACAGTTTCACCACTATTTGCTGATTGAATGTATTTAACACTATGACCGCCTAAGTAGTAATTTTGAACAGTAATTGTATCTCCGTATCCGTATGTTATAACGAGGTCATTTCCATTCTGCGCCATTTGAGTAATCAGTCCTGAAACCCATATATAATCAGTGCCGCCACCATTTTCAATCACATCATTACCGTCACCCGGATAAAAATTCATCCAGTTATTACCTGGTCCGCCGTTTATAATATCGTTTCCCAGGTAGCTATCTATGTCATCATCACCTTCATAGCCGTAGATTCTGTCTGCTCCGGTTGTTCCGATTAAATAATCATTATTCGGAGATCCATTTATGGTATTGTAAACCGGTGCCGGCGGAGCAGTCGGTGTCGGCTGAGGAACTACAGGAGTTACTGTTGCGGTTTTAACAAAATCTTTTATTGTCTTTTTAATCTTACCGACTTGAATATATTGTGCACTGTGACCTTTTTTATAATTTTTAAGAACTACAGATGTTCCGCCTGCAGTTAAAATAAGGTCATAACCGCTATAAACATATTTTACATTTTTAATGTTGCTTTCTTTATTAAAATATATTGTGTCTGTACCGCCGCCTTTAACAACAGTATTATATCCTTCATTTTTGCCAAAATAGAGAGTATTTACACCTTTACCTGCGTTTATATAGTCATCACCGCTGCCGGCATAAATTACATCATTTCCGGTACCGCCATATATTTTGTCATTTCCTGCGCCGCCCTTTAAGGTGTTTTTACCGGATGTGCCATAAATAGTATCGTTACCGCTTCCGGCATCAATTACGTCGTCACCTGCACCGCCTTTTATTGTGTCGTTGCCATCCTGGCCATAGAGTTTGTCATTGCCAGAACCTCCATCTATAATGTCGTCACCGGTTCCGCCTTTTATAGTATCATTGCCGTCATTACCGTATAATTTGTCGTTGTCAGCGCCACCATCAATTACGTCATTACCTGC
>JAGCBH010000064.1 GCA_017652265.1 bacterium | reverse complement strand
CCAGAGTTTTTGAGATTTTGCGCATTTGAGCATTTGCCCGAATGCGCGTTTTATTGAAAAAATAGTATATTAGGACATTTGATAGGAAGTTACTTGATTAAAAATGTCCTAAATGTACGATGTCTTACATTTATTTGTATTATTTTGTATGGGATTGTACAAAATTGCACTCAAAAATTATTGCTGGGTATGTATTTTTAACTTGCCAATGGGTATTCTTTCTATTTCTTTGTTAGCAAATCGTACAATGCACAACGGAAAAGCTTTGATATGAAAGTTTCCGGCAAAGAAGGAATGTATTCGGGATGTTTGATAATATCAACATTTCTTATATGTATTTTGGGAGATTCCATTTTCGCATAACACTTAAACACACTATAGTCAAAGCAATTCGATAAAAGATAGTCACGTTTAGATTCTGTATCAGAAGGTAGCAGATGATATGTTTCTGTAAATTCATAATTTTTATCAAAACCGATTCCTTTCAAGATTGATTCAATATATTTTTTAGTCCATCCATTACAAACATAATCGGTAAATATTAATGTTTTGCCTGTATTTTTGGTGAAATCTTTATATACTCCATAATATTTAAAATAATCTTCCCAATCTTTTGTGCTACACTTTTCAAAATGTTCATAATACGAAGTTGAAGACGGTACAAAATGCTCATAAGGAAACTCTCTGCTATTGCAATATTCTATCTGCTGTTTTGAAAATGGCAGCGTGATAGCATCTGCTCCCAATAATTGCATTGTTTCCACAATGGCTGCTGGAGATCTGCCGATTCCGACAAGTTTAAAACCATTTTTATACTGACCTTCGAGGTACTTTTTTATGTCGGATGCGACATCAAGTATTCTGCTAGCATCTTTTTTTATACTTATGTCCCCTCTAGCAGTAGAATAGTCATGATCATCATTACCTTTCTTATTTAATATATCAATAATTAGTTTTTCTTTTGGCGACAAATTTTTATAATCAAAATATTCAAAATGAACTTTATCAAAAGCAGGCAAATAACCTGTTTTAAGTATTACATCCTCATTAAGCGTATATCTATAGGGCTGTGACAAAGCATCTCTGAGAGCTATCCAATTTGCAGTTGGAAGACACTGCCTACCGCAAAATTGAATATTTTTATTATAGTTATAATTTATTTGCAATACTTTCATGCTTAATATCAAAATCCCTCAAAAAATTTTTTGCTATTTACATAAAAATAGTTAAACTTCTTATTCATTTTTTTAAGCTGATTATTCTTTTACAGATAGATAATAATGACACGCGGGGGAAAACGACAGGGCGCAGGACGTCCAACAGGAACAACAAAAGAAAACGCCAAAAAGCAATTTTCTTTTCGCTTATCCGAAGAAGAAGAAAAAGCCGTCCGTGAATTATTAAAAAAAATGCGTAACCGTTGAACGCATTTTATTTACCCCTAAAAAATTTAAAAATGACACTCTGCTAACAGAGTGTTTTTTGTTTCAGATTAACTCAAAATAACCCTTCCTTTTCAAGAAAATTAAAAATATTAATGAATTTTTCTTCAAGTTCAGCCCTTGAAGAATTTGGATTATTTGCAACCAATATTTCAAAAAATTCATTATTTGTCAGTGTACCATTAAGTTCGGCAATAGCAGATCCAGTATTATAATCAGTATTCCACACCATTGCTGTGATAAAGTTGCAGAAGCAATATTTATCAAGCTTGGACTCATATTCCTGTAATTGTGAAAAACATGATTTGAGCTTTTTATCCATAAGATAACACCCCTGCATTCTAAATACACTAACACTTAAGACACGTATAACCCAGAGTTTTTAAAAAGCACCCCGTTTTTGGATGTTTTTGTGTAGGTATATTATTAAAATTGTCAATATAATAGCGGGTACGTAATTAAACAGAATTACCTACTTTACAACTTTTTCAAAGTTATTAAATAAAAAAAAGAGTAAAAATTAGCCTCCACTCTTTATTTTAACATGTTTATTTATTGCAATAAAAAACTCCCGGAGATGCGTTGTCTTGCTCGGTGGCGTTAAACGGCAATTCCGTAATTTGCTGCAAGATTTTGTCTTTCGCAAATTACTCCAGCCTCTGCCACCTCGCGCTCAAACCGGAAGGCTCCGCCTTGGTGGTTCTCACACTCCCAAAACTTTTACAACAAAAATAAAACAGGCATTAAGCCTGTTTATTTTAGTAAAAAACTCCCGGAGATGGGTTCGAACCACCGTTGGAAGAGCCAGAATCTTCAGTCCTGCCGCTAGACGATCCGGGAACGTAAACTCATTATAACACCGACATATTTAAAAACAATATCCGAACATAATGTATAGTTTAAACTTTTGTAAACAACTGTGTTATTCATGTAGCAAAAAAATATATTTTCATGTTTTTTCATCTGCGTTATGAATATTTATAATTTGCCGTTTCAGCATAAAAATAATATAAAATCCCAAAATATAAGATATAATCCTAATTTCAGCGGAAATATTAACAGAACGGTCCAAACAATTCAATTTAGCCCAAAGGTGATGTCTGAAGTTTCGGAACTTTCCAAACACTACAGACAATTCCATGTTTTATACAAGGCTGCAGGTGAGTATGTAGGTGATTTTTTGAAAAAAGGGATAAATCTTTTAGCCCCTGTCGGGCTCACGGCAATAACTCTCAGAGGAGTTTTGAATTCGGAAGATGTTAAAGACGTAAAACTTGAACGTGAGGATATTGAAAACGATGAAAAAGAATTGCTGTCATTAACTCTTGGAAAAGGCCAAAATAATGATGCTTTGCGTATTTCTGTGGCAAAATCAGGGCAGGCAAATATTTTTGCCGATGAAGATTTATCAGAGAGCACTTTAAACGGCTATTTACAGGAATTAGAAAAGAACCACGATAAATTATTTGATGCGCTTCTTGACAGAACAGAAGACTCAATGAATAAAATTAACAAAATTCTTGAGGAAAAAACCGATTACGATTTTGATTTAAATTTAAAACCTGAAATT
The DNA here is from genome assembly GCA_017652265.1 of bacterium. Classification (GTDB taxonomy): domain Bacteria; phylum Cyanobacteriota; class Vampirovibrionia; order Gastranaerophilales; family Gastranaerophilaceae; genus Gastranaerophilus. The sequence goes on along the minus strand of JAGCBH010000064.1, from coordinate 2,656 downwards.
CAAAAAGTTGTTGAAGAGTTTATTGATAAGAAAAAAAGAGTAACTATTTTATCCAAATTAGTTGACAGAAACGGCTTAGTAAGAAGATTTAACAGGCAGCAGGATATTCAGTTAAATGTCAGAAATTTTGTTTTGAACGATGACATAACATTTTCATATTCAGGTCTTTCCAACAGTACCTATGACGGAATCGGCTTGCTTGTTACCAATAAGAAGACCGGTGAAAATCAGGGCTTTGTTGCTATGAATGACGGTAACATATACAAAACAAGAACATTCAAATCTGATGAATATATTAATTCAAAAATCTGGCTAATGCACAATTTAAAAGCGCTTACACCTGAAGAACTTCAAAATCCTGATTTAAAATACATGTTTAATTACGTTTGTATGCATAACGACAGACTTTGCAGGGCTATGCTGGGTATGTTTTACAGAAAAGGCCACGCAGATATTGCCGCCTTTGACAGCGCAAATGAAAAAAGTAAAGCAAGAAGTGTCAAGGCCGAAGAAAAACCGTTCGCAGAAGAAACTGCAAAGACAATAAAATTATACAATATCAGCCCTGAATTAACGGAAAAAGTCCGTCAGATGTCGGATTATATGAGGCGAATTACTGAAATATACGGCGGTTCCATACAGAAAAAATGCGAAATGCTGAACAAAAATTCAGGGTTTATAAGACGGAAATATAACAACGGAATTATTTTAAAAGATGTTATGTTAGACGGTAAAATGCGTTTGGGAGTTACAAAACACTCATATTCGGATGAAGTAAAAAGTGATGAATTATTGAGCTTTGGTATTTTTGATGAAAATATTAATGAAATTGCAAGATTTAAAGTAATGAATAACGGCGATGTGAAATTACTTGTAAAACCGGGTGATACACTGGAATTTGCCGAAAGCATGGAAAATCTTATTAAAACCGAATTACAAAACGGTCTTGCCGATAAAGTATCGGATAAACTTTTTGCAGCCTGCTATTATCATGAAAATTTCGTTAAAGTTAACAAATACATAGAACATTCATATTCAGAGATTTCTGTATCACAGGCTATAAAAGAACTTACATCAACGAAAGATTTTTACAAATTTGATACAGGTAAAATACGAAAACTGAAAAAAATTTCAGAAACCCTTACAGAAATTTACAGAAAATATACGGCAACGGCATATCGTTGGCAGGACGCTTTCTTCCCGGAACTTGATGTTCAGGCAAAAAGATATATGTGCGGAAAACTTGATGAATTTGATATAATCTATGAAGCGACACCTATTGAAAATGATAAATTTTCGGGTATCAGAATATTAACAAAAAATTCTGCCGGAATTTGGACAAATTGTTATGCAATAAACGATGAAGGTGATGTGTATAAACTTATAAGAATGCCGAAAGAGCAGTCTCTCAAACGCCTTTCCGGATATTTATATGACCAAAACTTTTCGCCGCTTGATGAAAATGCGCTTAAAGCTGAACATGTAGATTTAATTTTCCAAAATTTATATAACACAATAACAGTGTACAGTGATTTCATGAGCGAATGTACTGATCGCCGTGACAACAGGCGCGGAATATTTACAGGCAGAGTATTGGCTGCAAAAGTTCAGGAATATAAAGATATTCTTGACAGAATGAACGGAAAAGAAGTTGATTTCTCTCAAAGGACAATGCCGGAACAAAAGAAAACACCTGTTCATAAACCGATTACTACAGAACCGAAAAAACGCGGCAGACCTAAAAAAGATTCGTCTGAAGTTACTCAAAAACAAACCACAGATATTGTTAAGAGAAAACCGGGCAGACCGAAGAGAAATCCGTCTGATGTAACACCGAAACCTGTTCGCAAGGTAACAACAAAACCTGTAGAACAGCCGAAAGTACAAAAAACTGATTCGGTAGTTACAGAATCGCCTAAACGCACAACGGAAATATCTTCTGTCAGACCGTTTATGTCATTGAGCCTGGAAGACGCGGTAGCAAGAATCAATAAAATTTTATCTACACCATACGAAAAACGCAGTCCGCACCTTGTTCATGATCTTAAATCAAACGGCGATGTATTTGTAAACAGATTTTCTGTTTCCGCTCCTGACGGTGCCTGGGTAACGGTATCAGTAATGCAATCAGGCATGAGTTCTCATTATTACTCAATAAGAGTTCAAAAAGATAATGAAGTCATGTATATGAACCTTAACCCGGAAACAGGCAGAATATACAGATGTGATGCTGATAATAACATTATATTTGGTGATGATGGTCACAAACTTACAATTTTGAAAGAAAAATTTGCAGAAAAAAATCCGCTTAGTGCAAATATGTCAATGTATTTTGATGAATTATTTGCGGAAAGACCTGAAGCGCAAAGAAAAACTATTCCATGGCAAATATTCAAAAAACAAGATGCAGTTGCAAAACAAGCAATGCATGACTTTGAAAGAGCAATGCGTAGAACAAGTGCGCCAGAAGCGATACAGAAGGAAATTGAAGCAGAGTTTAAAGAAGAACAAGAATCTGAAGAACAATTTGATGAACCTGAGGAAGAATAAATTATGTATATTCAAAATATTAATGATTTTTGGTACGATAAAACAAATTTTAAAAATAAATATTCTCAAAATTTTAAAGGGAACATTATCAGAAATGTTGGCACTT